>JBJMHP010000196.1:0-12519 GCA_045807325.1 Actinomycetes bacterium
CGCCCGCGCTCGGCCGCCCCGGCCGGTGGCGGGGGCACGGCCGCGCGCAGCTCGGTGGCCAGCGCGGCCAGGGCGGCGGTCTCGCCGCCGCCCCGCTCGGTCGGGACGTCGGGCCCGGCGGCCAGCTCGTCGAGGGCCAGGTCGAGACCGGCCAGCGCGGCCAGGTCGTCCTCGGGGTCCATCGGCCCGTTCCCGCGGGGCTCGGTCATCCGGCAGTCACCCCCATCGCCTCGCGCAGCGAGCGCAGGGCCCGGTGCTGGGCGACCCGCACCGCACCCTCCGACTTCCCGAGCACCTCGCCGACCTGGGTCGCGGACAGGCCACCCAGCACCCGCAGGGCCAGGACCTCCTGCTGGTCGGCCCGCAGCCGCCGGAAGGCGCCGGCGACCTCGGCCCACCGCTCGGCGGCCAGCACGGCCTCCTCCGGCCCGCCAACGGCCGGGAGGGGTCCGGGGAGGGCGTGCCGCCCTCCCCGGTCGGTCATCTGGACCGCCTCGTCCAGCGCGATCTCGCGCCGGCGCGACCGGCGCCGGAAGACGTCGGCGACCCTGCGGTGGGCGATCGTGAACAGCCATGCCTCGAAGTCGGTGCCGGCGCGGTAGGAGCCGAGGTTGCGCAGCACCGCCTCGAACGTCTCGCTGGTCACGTCCTCCGCCTTCTCCGCGTCGCCGAGCCTGCCGGTCGCGAACCGGGCCACCCGGTCGCGGTAGGTGTCGTAGAGCCGCCCGAGCGCACGGGCGTCCCCGGCCCGGGCGTCCCGGACCATCGCCTCCACGTCGACCTCGGTCAGCTCGGCCATCCCCCCTTCATCGCGGCTGGCGGCGGTTCGTTACCACCCGATTCTGCGTCCCGTTATGACGCTGTTGTGACAGCGCGTCCTTATCGGTGTGGACCGCCCGCCCAGCCACCGGAGCCGCGCTTGTATGATCGTTCAATCATGAGACCTCTACACCGATTCACGGTGCTCCCCACCGTGCCCGACGCCCTGACCCCGCTTCGCGTCCTCGCCCACAACCTCCGCTGGAGCTGGCACCCGGCCACCCAGGAGCTGTTCCGCGCCATCGACCCCGCAGGCTGGGAGGCCTCCGGCCACAACCCGCTGCGGATGCTGAACGAGACCGACGCCCACGTCCTCGAGCAGGCGGCCGCCGACCCCGACTTCCTCACCCGCCAGCAGGCCCTGCTCGCGGACCTCGAGCGCTACCTGCACGAGCCCCGCTGGTACCAGACCCTGGCCAACGCCCCCTCCCGCATCGCCTACTTCTCACCCGAGTTCGGCGTCAGCGAGGTCCTGCCCCAGTACTCGGGCGGCCTCGGCGTGCTCGCCGGCGACCATCTCAAGGCGGCCAGCGACCTCGGCGTGCCCGTGGTCGGGGTCGGCCTGTTCTACCGCTCCGGCTACTTCCGCCAGTCGCTGACCGCCGACGGCCGCCAGCAGGAGTCCTACCCGGCATTCAACCCCCACGAGCTCCCCTTCGAGCTGGTCAGGGACGCCGACGACAAGCCCCTGCTGGTCTCGGTGCGCCTTCCCGACGGCGTCCTGCACGCCCAGATCTGGCGGGCCGAGGTGGGCAGGGCGCCGCTGCTGCTGCTCGACTCCGACGTCGACGAGAACGGCCCGGCCGAGCGGGCGGTCACCGACCGCCTGTACGGCGGCGGTGGCGAGCACCGCCTGCGCCAGGAGATCCTGCTCGGCATCGGCGGGGTCCGGGCCCTGCACGCCCTCGGGATCGAGCCCGAGGTGTTCCACACCAACGAGGGCCACGCCGGGTTCCTCGGCCTGGAGCGCATCCGTCGCCTCATCCAGGAGCGGCAGCTGGACGCGGCCACCGCCATCGAGACGGTCAGGGCCGGGACCATCTTCACCACCCACACCCCGGTCTCGGCCGGGATCGACCGGTTCCCGCGGTCGTTCATCGAGCGTTACTTCGGCGAGCACGGGGTCGAGACCGGCCTCGAGGTCGAGCAGATCATGCAGCTCGGGGCCGAGCCCGACGGCGACCACGCGATGTTCAACATGGCCGTGATGGGCCTGCGCCTGGCCCAGCGGGCCAACGGCGTCAGCCGCCTCCACGGCCAGGTGTCGCGGGACATGTTCCGCGGCCTGTGGTCCGGCTTCGAGCAGGCCGAGGTGCCGATCGGGCACGTGACCAACGGGGTCCACGCCGGCACCTGGATCAACCGCGAGTTCACCGAGCTGTTCGATCGCCGCCTGGGGACCGACTTCCGGATGTCGGACCGCTCCTGGGCGCCGCTGGCCGACACCCCGGACGAGGACATCTGGCAGGTCCGGCGGCTGGCCCGCGAGCGGCTGGTCGACGACGTCCGCGCCCGGCTGAAGCAGGCCTGGCTGGCCAGGGGGGCCAGCGCAGGCCAGCTGGGCTGGATCGACCGGGCCTTCGACCCGGACGTGCTGACCGTCGGCTTCGCCCGCCGCGTCCCCTCCTACAAGCGGCTCACCCTGCTGCTGGAGGACGAGGAGCGGCTGACCCGGCTGCTGCTGGACGAGGAGCGGCCCATCCAGCTGCTGATCGCCGGCAAGGCCCACCCGGCCGACGAGGGCGGCAAGTCGCTGATCGCCGACTTCGCCCGCTTCGCCGCCCAGGCCAAGGTCCGGCACCGGGTCGCGTTCCTGCCCGACTACGACATGGGCATGGCCAGGACGCTGGTCGCCGGGTCCGACGTCTGGCTCAACAACCCCCTGCGCCCCTACGAGGCGTGCGGGACCAGCGGCATGAAGGCGGCCCTCAACGGCTGCCTCAACCTGTCGATCCGCGACGGCTGGTGGGACGAGCTGTACGACGGCCACAACGGCTGGGCGATCCCCTCGGCCGACGACCCCACCATCGAGCCCGACCGACGCGACCAGCTCGAGGCGGCGTCCATCTACGACCTGCTCGAGCACGAGGTCCTGCCGCTGTTCTACGACCGGCCGGACGGCCTGCCCAGGGGCTGGATCGCCATGATCAAGCACAACCTGGTCTCGCTGGGGCCGGCCATCCTGGCCAGCCGGATGGTGCGCGACTACACCGAGGGCTACTACCTGCCCGCGGCCACGACCTCACGGCGCCTCGCCGGCGACGACTTCGCCGCCTCGAGGCAGCTCGCCTCCTGGAAGCGCCGGGTCGCGGCGGCCTGGCCGGCGGTGGCCGTCCGCCGGGTCGAGAACGGCATCAGGGAGCGCCTGCTCGGAGCCAGGTTCACGGTCAGGGCCTTCGTCGAGCTGGGCGACCTCGACCCCGGCGAGGTCGAGGTCCAGGTCGCCTACGGCCGCGTCAACGACGCCGACGAGCTCCCCGACATCGAGCTGGCGACCCTCAAGCAGAACGGCCAGCGCACCGCCGACGGCTGGGCCTTCGAAGGCGAGGTCCCCCTCGCCACCCCCGGCGCCTTCGGCTACACCGTCCGCGTCGTCCCCCGCCACGTCGGCCTCGCCACCCCCTCCGAACTCGGCCTGGTCGCCTGGGCCTGAGGGCGCGGGGTCAGGGGCGGGGGCGGTCGCCGACGTCTCGGGTGCCGCCGATCTCGCCGGTCTCGGCCTCCAGGAGGACGCGGAGCAGGAGGACGACCCAGGTCCGGTAGGGGCGCCAGGCCTCGGAGCGGTCCTTCAACCAGGCCTGGTCGGGCGGGTCGTCGAGGCCGTAGGCGATGGCGGCCCCGCGGCACAGGCGTGGCTCGTGCACGGGCAGGTGGTCGGGGTCGCCGGCCCCGCGCAGCAGGACGAGCTCGGCCGAGAAGTCCCCGATCCCCGGGAGCTGCTTCAGCTCGGCCAGCGCCTTGTCCCGAGGGAGCGCCCGCAGCCGGTCCCCGTCCAGCTGGCCGACCGCGGCCGCCTCGCCCAGCGAGCGGAGGTTCTCCACCTTGCGGGCGAACAGCCCCGGGAACCCGTCCAGGGCCGCCAGGCGGGCCGGGGCGGGGAACGCGTGGCGGACGTCGCCGTGCACGTCCACGGCCTGGCCCAGCTCGTCCGCCATGCGCTGCTTGATCCGGGCCGCCTGCACGATCCGGATCCGATGCCCGATGAGGGCCCAGGCCGCCGCCTCGTACGGCGAGAAGAACCCGACCGGCCGCAGCCCCGGCCAGCGGGCCTGGAGCCCGCCGACCACCGGGTCGCGCCGCCCCACGTCGGGGAACCCGGTCCCGTCGACGTCGAGCGACAGGATCCGGGCCACCTGCTCCCGGGTCGCGTCCGGGTCGGCCTCCCCGAACACCTCCCCCACGACCGCCCCGTCCGGCTGCCGCAGGCAGACCCCGGCCGCCGCCTCCTCCCCGTCCGGCACGAACGCCAGATGCAGATGCCCGTCCCCGGCGGCCCGATGCGCGGCCGGCGAGAACCCCTCCAGGAACGCCGCGCTCGCGGCCAGCGAAAACGGCCCCCGCGGGACCAGCTCAAGGGTTGTCATGGGCCATCTGTACCAGAGTCCGACGACACCACGAGCTGGTTGTCCACAGCCTGGCGAGGAGGCCGTCGATGCCTCCCGCGACCCGGATGAAGGCCCCGAAGGGCAGGATCCTGGTCACGCGGCCGGCGACGAGGTCGCCGATGCCGTGGCTGGCCGGTCATGGGAGCGGCGTCGGCTTCAGGCGGACCAGCAGCGCGTGCGGGAGCTTGGCAAGGAGCTGGTCGGCGGGGGTGGGGCCGCCGGGGTGGTCGGTGTCGGAGAGGAGGTCGTGCCAGCGGCCCGGGGGGAGGTCGACCGGGCCGGTGACCGCCTGCCCGCCGGTGAATCGCGTGACGACGACCGCCAGGCGGTTGTTGCCGCGGGTGAGGGCGACCAGGGGGGCGGGGGCTTCCAGGGGGTGGTAGCCGGTGAACAGGTCGGGGTGCTCGCGGCGGAGGCGGAGGGTGGTGCGGGTGATCTGGAACTTCAGGGAGTTGTCGGGGGTGAAGGGGGCGGGGCGGCGGTTGTCGGGGTCGACCAGGACCAGCTGCTCGGTCTCGGTGCCCTGGTAGGTGTCGGGGATGCCTGGGCTGGTGAGGCGGAGGAGGGCGAGGCCGGCGGCCTTGGTCCGGCCGGCGGCGGCGATCTCGGCGACCAGCTCCTCCAGCTCGGCCAGGAAGGGCTGGTCGGCGTAGGCGCGGTCGACCAGGGTGGCCAGGGCCCGCTCGTAGGTCGGGTCGGGGTCGGTCCAGGTGGTGTGGAGGGCGGCCTCCCGGACCGCCTTCTGCATGGAGGCCTGGCAGCGCTCACGCTCAAGGGGCCAGGCCCCGGCCATGGTCTGCCAGAGCAGGAGGGCGTCGGCCGGGTCGACCCCGGCGCCGAGGCGGCCGGTCCAGCGGTCGGCCAGGGGCCACCAGCGGTCGGGGCACTCGCTCAGCACGGCCAGGCGGGCGCGGACATCCTCGCCGCGCTTGGTGTCATGGGTCGAGGTGGCGAGCAGGCTCCGGGGCCAGCGGGCCTGGCGTTCGGCGTTGGCCTGGTGCAGCTCGGCCACCGGGCGGCCGAAGCGGCCGAGGTTGCCGCCGACCTCGTTGCGCGCGACCAGCCGGGTGTCGCGGTACAGGGCGGTGTCCTCCACGCCCTTGGCCATGGCCGGGCCGGTGAGCTGCTGGAAGCGGCGGACGGCCTCGGGGGCCGGCCGCTCCAGCAGCAGCGCCGCCACCAGCCGGTCGAGGGCGGCCGCCCCGGCGGGCCCCAGGCCGGGCCGGGCGGCCGCGGCGGCCTCACCGATCACCTTCCGGTCGGCCTCGGCCACGGCCCCGGAGCCCTCGGTCACGTACGTCCGGTACACCGGCAGGTGGGCGGCCAGCTCGACCACCGCGGCCCGGTTGGCCTGCTCGTCCCCGGGAAGGTGCCTGGCCACCCCGCCCACCTCGGAGCCGAAGTCGCGCTCCAGACGCTCGCGTTTGCAGGTCAGGGCGAGGATGGCCGGGTCGGGGTCGTCGCCGGTGAGGTCACGGTAGCCCTCGGCGAAGGCCCCGGCGGCCGTCGGGTCGATCAGCACGCCGTCGGCCACGGCCAGGAACTCGTAGCCGGTGGTGCCGGCGACCGGCCAGTCGGGCAGGCGCTCGCCGTCCTCCAGGATCTTCTCGACGACCACGAAGGGCACGGACGCGGCCAGCCGCTCCAGGTAGGCCGCCGGGTCGGCCAGGCCGTCGATGTGATCGACCCGGACCCCGTCGACCAGGCCCTCGGCGACCAGCCGGAGGACGGTGGCGTGGGTCATCCCGTACACCTCGGGGTCCTCCTGGCGGACCCCGATGAGGTCGTTGACGCTGAAGAAGCGCCGGTAGTTCAGGTCGACGGCGGCCCGGCGCCAGTCCACCAGCTCGTAGTGCTGCTGCTCCAACCGGTCGGTGCCCGGCGCCAGCGGGAAGCGGTGCTCGTGGTAGACAACCCAGCCGTCCTCGACCCGGACCTGGTCGGCCACCTGGTCGAGGGGGCCGCCGAGCACCGGCAGGCGCACCTTGCCGCCGCCGGCCTCCCAGTCGATGTCGAACACCCGCGCCACCTCGGCGTCCGGACCCCGCCGGAGCGTCTCGACCCACCAGGGGCTCTCGTCCGAGGTGGTCATGTGGTTGGGGACCAGGTCGATGACCAGACCCATGCCGTTGGCCCGCAACGCCGCCACCAGCTCGCGCAGGCCGGCCTCGCCACCCAGCTCGGGCGCCACCTGGGTCGGGTCGACCATGTCGTAGCCGTGGGTCGAGCCGCTCCTGGCCCGCAGGATGGGCGACGTGTACAGGTGGGAGACGCCCAGGTCGGCCAGATAGGGCACGACCGCCGCGGCGGCCGCGAACGGGAACGCCCGCGACAGCTGCACCCGGTAGGTTGATTGGTAGCCTGCCATTGACCAAGAAGCCTAGCGGGAGGCGCCATGGCCGGTCGCTACGTGGGCGAGACCGCGGTCGGGATCTCGGCCGCCGTCCGGGCCGGGCGGGTAACGCCGGCCGAGGTGCTGGAGCAGCACCTGGAGCGGATCACCGCCGTCGAGGGCCGGCTGGGGGCGTTCCGGCTGGTCAGGACCGAGGCGGTCAGGGCCGAGGCGCGGGCCCTGGGGGGCCGGGACGACCTCGGCAGCCTGCCCCTGGCCGGGGTCCCGGTGGCCGTCAAGGACAACGTGGACGTGGCCGGGTGCCCGACCCGCAACGGCTCGGCCGCCACCAGCCCCGAGCCGGCCGCGGCCGACGACGAGCTGGTCCGGCGCCTGCGTGAGGCCGGGGCGCTGGTGGTCGGCAAGACCAGCGTGCCCGAGCTGTGCCTGTGGCCCTTCACCGAGAGCGAGGCCTTCGGGGCCACCCGCAACCCCTGGAGCCTCGACCACACCCCCGGCGGCTCCTCGGGCGGCAGCGCGGCCGCGGTGGCGGCGGCCATGGTGCCGCTCGCCCTGGCCGCCGACGGCGGCGGCTCCATCAGGATGCCCGCCTCCAACTGCGGGCTGGTCGGTATCAAGCCCGGACCTGGCGTGGTCCCCTTCCCGGCCACCGGCGTGTCGACCTGGGCGCGGATGAGCGAGTTCGGGCCGCTGGCCACCACCGTGGCCGACCTCGGGCTGGCCCTGGACGTGCTCGCCGGCGGCGACGCCTACCGGGCGGTGGCCCCGCCGGACCGGCCGCTGCGGGTCGGGGTCAGCGCCAAGCCCGGCGCGGTGGGGGTCAAGGTCCATCCGGAGGTGCGGGCGGCCATGGACGCCACCGCCGAGGCGCTGGCCACGGCCGGGCACCGGGTGGTGACCGTGGACCCCCCCTGGAGCAACGGCGACGCCGCCCCGTTCCTCCGGCGGGTGTTCTACGGCTGCGCCGAGGACGCCGACCGCCTGCCCGCGGGGGCGCTGGAGCGGCGCACCCTGGCCGAGGCTCGCCTGGGGCGGATGCTGCGCCGGGTCCGGCCGGCGCCGTCGGGGCCGCCCGGGCGCGTCCTGGCCCGCTACCGGGCCTGGTTCGAGGACCACGACCTGCTCCTGTCCCCCACCCTGGCCCAGCCCCCGCTGCGGGTCGGCGCCTACCAGGGCAAGGGGCTGCCCAGGACGCTGCTCGGCCTGACCGCCTACATGCCGTTTCCGCCGCCCCTGAACCTGGTCGGCTTCCCGGCGGCCTCGGTCCCGGCCGGCACCTCGGCCGACGGCCTGCCCCTGGGGGTCCAGCTGGCCGCCGCCCCCGGCGGCGAGGCGCTGCTGCTGTCGGTGGCCCGCCAGCTGGAGACGCTGCGCCCCTGGCCCCGCCACGCCCCCCTGGACCCGGTCGCGGCCTCGGCTCAGCGCTCGTAGGCGCCGGCCGGGACGACCCACCGGGCTCGCCTCACGCTCTCCGGCGCAGGACGGCCAGGCTCCGGGAGGTCATGGAAAGCTCCTCACCGGCCAGGTAGCTGGGGGCGTCGGCCCCCGGGGGGCGGACGTAGGCCAGGCCGGTGTCGGCGACCAGCTCGTACTCCTTGGCCCAGGGGTCGCCGGGGAGGGTGAACAGGGCCGGCTCGGTGCCGCCGTTGAACAGCAGCAGGAAGCTGTTGTCGACCACCCGCTGGCCGCGTGGCCCGCGGTCGGGCAGCGCCTCGCCGTTGAGGAAGACCCCGAGGGTGGAGATGTCCGGGCCCCGCCAGTGGGTCTCGTCCATCTCGTGCCCGTCGGGGGTGAACCAGCCGATGTCCTTGCCCCCCGAGCCGTGGATGGCCTGGCCCTGGAAGAACTTGCGCCGCCGGAACACCGGGTGGTCGCGCCGCAGCGCGATCACCGCCCTGGTGAACTCCAGCAGCGCCTCCTTGTCGTCGTCCAGCTCCCAGTCGACCCAGGAGATCTCGTTGTCCTGGCAGTAGGCGTTGTTGTTGCCCTGCTGGGTGCGGCTGATCTCGTCGCCGCCCAGCAGCATCGGCACCCCGGCCGACAGCAGCAGGCTGGCCAGGAAGTTGCGCTTCTGGCGCTCGCGCAGGTGGCGGAGCTCGAGGTCCTCGGTGGGGCCCTCCACCCCGCAGTTCCAGGAGCGGTTGTCGGTGGTGCCGTCGCGGTTGCCCTCGCCGTTGGCCTCGTTGTGCTTCTCGTTGTAGCTGACCAGGTCGTTCAGGGTGAAGCCGTCGTGGGCGGTGACGAAGTTGATGCTGGCATAGGGCCGGCGACCGTCGGACTGGTACAGGTCGCTTGAGCCGGTGAGCCGGTAGGCGATGTCGGCCACCCCGGTGCGGGCGCCGCGCCAGAAGTCCCGCATGGTGTCGCGGTAGCGGCCGTTCCACTCGGTCCACAGCACCGGGAAGTTGCCGACCTGGTAGCCGCCCTCGCCCACGTCCCAAGGCTCGGCGATCAGCTTGACCCGGCTCACCACCGGGTCCTGGTGGATCAGGTCGAAGAAGGCCGACAGCCGGTCGACCTCGTGGAAGCTGCGGGCCAGGGCGCTGGCCAGGTCGAAGCGGAAGCCGTCGACGTGCATCTCCTCGACCCAGTAGCGCAGCGAGTCCATGATCAGGGCCAGCACCTGGGGATGGCGGGCGTTGAGGGTGTTGCCGGTGCCGGTGTAGTCCATGTAGAAGCGCCGGTTGGCGTCCACCGTCCGGTAGTAGGACAGGTTGTCCAGCCCCCGCAACGACAGCGTGGGGCCCATGTGGTTGCCCTCGGCGGTGTGGTTGTAGACCACGTCCAGGATCACCTCGATCCCGGCCGCGTGCAGGTTGCGGACCATGGACTTGAACTCGCTCACCTGCTGGCCCCGGGTCCCGGTGGAGGAGTAGCGGGCCTCGGGGGCGAAGAAGCCGATCGAGTTGTAGCCCCAGTAGTTGGTCAGCCCCGTCTGGACCAGGTGGTGCTCGGAGACGAAGTGGTGGACCGGCAGCAGCTCAAGGGTGGTCACGCCCAGGCGCTGGAGGTGGGCGATGACCGGGTCCGAGCCCATGGCCGCGAAGCTGCCCCGCTGGTGGGGCGGGACGTCGGGGTGGCGCATGGTGAACCCGCGGACGTGGGCCTCGTAGATGACCGTGTCCGCCCAGGGCACGGCCGGGCGGCGGTCGTCGCCCCACGGGAAGGCGTCATGGACCACCACCGACCTGGGCACGTGCGGGCTGGAGTCGCGCCCGTCGGGGTGCAGGTCGTCGCCGCCGACCTTGTAGCCGAACACCGAGTCGTCCCAGTCGACCATCCCCTCGATGGCCCGCGCGTACGGGTCGAGTAGGAGCTTGGCCGGGTTGCGGCGCTCCCCCCGCTCGGGGTCGTAGGCGCCGTGGACCCGGAAGCCGTAGCGCTGGCCCGGGCCGACCTCGGGCACGTAGCCGTGCCAGGTGTGGGCGGTGACCTCGGGCAGGCGCAGCCGCCGCTCGACCCCGGTCTGGTCGAACAGGGCCAGGTCGACGGCGTCGGCCCCCTCGGCGAAGACGGCGAAGTTCGTGCCCTCGCCATCCCAGGTCGCCCCCAGTGGGCGGGGCTGCCCTGGCCACACGGGCTCCGGAGCGGCCGTCATCGCCCGCAGCATGTGGTCATGGTGGGAGTCAGTGTGCCGTAACCTCGCGACATGATGCTCGATGAGCTCCGCCGCACCGCCGAGGGGCGCGGGATCGCCACCAGCTTCACCGACGCCGCCAGCCGGCACTACGAGGTCTCGGAGGCCACCCTGCGGTGCGTGCTGGAGGCCATGGGCCCGGCCCCCGAGCCGACGGCCTGGCCGCCGGTGGTGGTCACCCGGACCGGCCGGAGCGGGTCGTGGCGGCCGCCCGAGGGCGAGCCCGTCTCCCTGGTCCTGGAGTCCGGCGAGGAGCGGCGGCTCCCGGCCGAGCTGCCCGGCGACCTGCCGCCGGGCCGGCACCGGCTGGAGGGCCGCGGCGGCGCCACCACCCTGGTGGTCGCCCCCGGCCGCTGCCACCTGCCGCCGGCGCTGGAGGGGGGCGGGCGCGCCTGGGGCTGGGCGGCCCAGCTGTACGCGGCCCGGTCGCGGTCCAGCTGGGGCATCGGCGACCTCGGCGACCTGGCCGAGCTGCTGGCCACCACCGCCCCCCTGGGAGCCCGCTTCGCCCTGCTCAACCCGCTGCACGCCGCCCAGCCGGCCGAGCCGAGCCCCTACAACCCCTCCAGCCGGGTGTTCCGCAACCCCCTGTACCTGCGGGTGGAGGACGTCCCCGAGCTGGCCGGGCTCGGCCCCGACGACCGGGCCCGGGTCGAGGCCCTGGCCGGCGCCGGCCGGGGCCTGCTCGGCCAGGACCGCATCGACCGCCCCGCCGTCTACCAGCTGAAGGACACCGCCCTGCGGCTGGCCTACGGCTCGCTGGCCGGGCTCCCGGCCCGCCAGGCCGGGCTGGCCGCCCACCGTGGGGCCACCCCGAACCTGGAGCGGTTCGCGACCTTCTGCGCCCTCCAGCACGTCCACGGCCCGGACTGGCGCGACTGGCCGGCCCCCTTGCGCCATCCCGGCCGCCCAGAGGTGGCCACCTTCGGCGAGCGGCACCGCGACGAGGTCGGCTACCACGCCTGGCTCCAGTGGCTGCTCGACGAGCAGCTGGCCGCGGTGCCGTCGACCCCGGAGGGCCTGGGGGTGCTCAACGACCTGGCCATCGGCTTCGCCCCCAACGGCTTCGACGCCTGGTCGTTCCAGGACGAGCTGGCCGCCGGCATCTCGGTCGGCGCCCCGCCCGACCCGCTGGGCCCGCGCGGCCAGGACTGGGGCCTGCCGGCGTTCGTCCCCGACCGGATGGCCGCCGGCGGCTACGGGCCGTTCGCCCAGACCATCCGGGCCGGCATGGCCCATGCCGCCGGCCTGCGCATCGACCACGTGATGGGCCTGTTCCGGCTGTTCTGGATCCCCGAGGGGGCCGAGCCGGCCCAGGGCACCTACGTCCGCTACCCGGCCGACGACCTGCTGGGCGTCCTGGCCCTGGAGAGCGCGGCCGCCCGGGCCCTGGTCGTCGGCGAGGACCTGGGCACGGTCGAGCCCGGGGTGCGGGAGCGGCTGGCCGACGAGGGGGTGCTCTCCTACCGGCTGGCCTGGTTCGAGCAGGGCCCCGACGGCGGGCGGCGGCGGGCGGCCGACTACCCCCGGCTGGCCCTGGCCGCCACCACCACCCACGACCTGCCCACCGCGGCCGGGTTCTTCACCGGCAGCGACCTCGAGCACCTGTGCGAGATCGGGGTGGCCACGGCCGGCGGGAGCGCCCAGGCCGACCAGGAGGAGCAGCGGGCCAGCCTGTGCCGGCTGCTGGAGGCCGAGGGCCTGCTGGCCCCGGGCGAGCGGTCGGTCGAGGCGATCGTCGCCGCCCTGTACGGCTTCCTCGCCCGGACCCCGGCCATGCTGGTCGCGGCCACCCTCGAGGACGCGCTCGAGGCCCCCGACCGGCCCAACGTCCCCGGCACCATCGACCAGCGCCCCAACTGGTCGCTGCCCCTGCCCGTCCTGCTCGACGACCTGGCCGCCGACCCCCGGGTCCGCCGGCTGGCCGGGATCCTGTCGGAGGGGACAACCCAAGCACCGCCCGAAGCTGAGAGGAAGTCTTAGGGAACTGGCAGCACGCGCAGGATATGATCACCGGCGCAGCCTGCACCTCGCGGGTCAGGCAACGGCGCTCGGTGGGAGGGCCACGTGAGCCAACCAGCTCTCGAGGAACAGTTCGAACCGAC
>JBJMHP010000197.1:0-3977 GCA_045807325.1 Actinomycetes bacterium
CAGCCGCCCGCAGTGTTGATGTCACCCTGGGCGGACGCCAGGGCCGTCCAGACGAGCAGCCAGTAGAAGCCGGCGATCGGCACCTCGTTGAGCAGAAGCCCGAGACGGAAGCTCAGGTCGGGTAATGAGCGCTGGGGCACCAGGGCGAACAGGGTGGGGAGCGCGACCAGGCCCACGCTCACCAGATAACCAACAGGCACGTTCCCGCCTTCACGTTCGGTCACCATGTCGGAAGCCGACGTGGCCAGCACCAGGAGCTCCCCCCGGCTGGCCGCGATCCAACGCCCCTGCTGACTGTAAGGCGACCGCAACCGGCCAGGTTCGCCTGGACCCTACAAGGAGGGCGTCATCGTCGCGTGGCGCGGGTGTACCGCGTGGCCAGCCTGCGGAGTTCCTGGGCCAGCTCCGGGGCGTCGATGATGTCGAAGTCGACGTCCAGCATGCCGAGGTGGAGCGCGAGCATGTAGGGGTCGTCGGCGCCGGTGGTGGCGATGCAGGTGTGCTCGTCCACGGGCTCCAGCTCCACCGCGGGCGGGAGCCGGTCGGCCAGCGTCTCCGCCGGGGCGTGCAGCAGGACTCTGGCCCGGTAGCGCCAGGTCGCCTGGCCCACGTGCTTCTCGACGTAGGCGGCGACGTCGCCGCCCGGGACCCTCCGGGGGGTGAAGCGCGGCCCGGTGGGCAGGCGGGGGCGGATGCGGTCCACCCGGAAGGTGCGCCAGTCCTCCCTTGCCGGGTCCCAGGCGACCAGGTACCAGCGGCGACCCCAGGACACCAGCCGGTGGGGCTCCACGTCGCGGACGCTGCCGGACCCGCCGTGACCCTGGTAGTCGAACCGCAGCCGCTCCCGGTCCTTGGTGGCGGCGGCGATCGCGGTCAGCACCCCGGCGTCCACGGTGGGCCCGCCGCCCGGGATGGCGGCCATGGCGCTGTGCAGCGCGTTGACCCGGTGCCGGAGCCGGGAGGGCAGCACCTGCTCGAGCTTGACCAGGGCCCGCAGCGAGGTCTCCTCGATCCCGGCCACGGCACCGCCGGCGGCCGTGCGTAGGCCCACCGCGACCGCCACCGCCTCCTCGTCGTCGAGCAGCAGCGGCGGCAGCGCGGCCCCCGCGCCCAGCCGGTAGCCGCCGCCGACCCCCGGGCTCGCGTGCACGGGGTAGCCCAGCCGGCGCAGCCGCTCGACGTCGTTGCGGACCGTCCGGCCCGTCACGTCGAGCCGCTCGGCCAGCTCGTTCCCGGTCCAGTCGGGCCGCGCCTGGAGCAGGCTCAGCAGCTTCAGCAACCGCTCGGAGGTGTCCATGCCGCCCCAAGTCTGCCAGCGATCAGGGAACGTTTGCTTCCGCAATGGGCGCTAGGGTATGGGCATTCGACGCCGACGAGGGAGGCTGCCGTGACCACCGCCAGCGAGATCCGGCCGTTCCGCATCGACATCCCCGACCGCGACCTGGAGGACCTGCGCGAGCGGCTGGCCGGCACCCGCTGGCCCGACGAGCTGCCCGGCGGCGGCTGGCGCCGCGGCGTACCCCTCGACTACCTGCGGCAGCTCGCCGACTACTGGCGGGCCGGGTTCGACTGGCGGGCCCAGGAGGCCCGGCTCAACGCCCTGCCCCAGTTCACCACCGAGATCGACGGGCAGACCGTCCACTTCCTCCACGTCCGCTCACCCGAGCCGGCCGCCATGCCGCTGCTGGTCAGCCACGGGTACCCGAGCTCGGTCGTCGAGTTCCTCGAGGTCATCGGTCCGCTGTCCGACCCGCGGGCCCACGGCGGCGACCCGGCCGACGCCTTCCACCTGGTCGTGCCGTCCCTGCCCGGCTTCGGGCTCTCCACCCCGGTCCGGGAGCCCGGCTGGGACCTCGCCCGGTCCAGCTCGGCGCTGGCCGAGCTCATGGGCAGGCTCGGCTACGACCGCTACGGCGCCCACGGCGGCGACATTGGGGCCGGGGTGTCGGGCACGCTGGCCGCCACCCAGCCCGCCCATGTCGTCGGGGTGCACACCATCAGCGACGCCATGGGCGTCGCCGTGGGCGAGCAGTTCGGCTACCCGATCCCCGACGACCTGAGCCAGGCCGACCTCGCCCGGGTGGAGGAGCAGCGCCGGCGGTGGGCCGACATGAAGGGCTACCTGGACCTCATGTCCACCCGGCCACAGACCCTCGCCTACAGCCTCACCGACTCGCCCGCCGGGCAGCTGGCCTGGATCGCCCAGAGCTTCAAGGAGTGGACCGCCGCCTCGGCCGAGCTGCCCGAGGACGCGGTCGACCGCGACCTGCTGCTGGCCAACATCAGCATCTACTGGTTCACCCGCAGCGGCGCGTCGGCGGCCCGCTTCGTCTACGAGACCGCGCACGCCGACTGGGGCGGCTCGTCCGAGCAGGACTGGGGTGGGTCGCCCGACACCGGCTGGGAGGCGCCCGCCGCGGCCGTGCCCCAGGGGCTGGCCCTGTTCGGCGGCGACGACCTGCTCCGCAAGGTGCTGGACCCCGATCACAAGATGGCCCACTGGTCGGAGTACGACCGCGGCGGCCACTTCGCCGCCCTGGAGGTCCCCGACCTCCTGGTCGGCGACCTCCGCACCTTCTTCCGAGGGCTGCGTTGACCCGAACGGCCGGCGGCGCCGCGCCGATCCTGACGCGGCGGGCGCTCAACCGCGCCACCGCGGGCCGGCAGGGCCTGCTGGAGCGGGCGGCCATGCCCGCCCTGGACATGGTCGGGCACCTGGTCGCCCTGCAGGCCCAGGAGCCCGACGCGCCGTATCTGGGCCTGTGGACCCGGCTGCGGGACTTCCACCAGGACGAGCTGGCCCGGCTGCTGGAGGACCGTCGGGTGGTGCGGTCCTCGGTCCTCCGGGCCACCCAGCACCTGGTCACCGGCGATGACTACCTGTGGCTGCGGCCGCTGGTCCAGCCGGTCCTGGAGCGGGTCCAGCGGGGGACACTCGGGCGTCGAAACGCCGGGGTGGACCCCGCCGAGCTGGCCTCGGCGGCCCGCGTCCTGCTCGCCGGGCGCACCCTCACCCGGCCGCAGCTCCGCGACCTGCTGGCCGAGCGGTGGCCCGACCACGACGCCCAGGCGCTGGCCTGGGCGTCGCAGGCCCTCGTCCCGGTCGTCCACCCGCCCCCGGCCGGCACCTGGCGGCGGCGAGGCGCGATCCCGTTCACCCTGGCCGAGGAGTGGCTGGGCCGGCCGCTGGCCGCCGCGCCAGCGCCCGAGGTCCTGCTGCGCCGCTACCTGGCGGCGTTCGGCCCGGCCAGCGTCGCCGACGTCCAGGCCTGGTCGGGGCTGACCCGGCTCGGCGAGGTCGCCGACCGGCTCCGCGGCGAGCTGCGGCCCTTCCGCGACGAGGCCGGGAGGGAGCTGCTGGACCTGGCCGACGCCCCCCTGGCCGACCCCGACGTCCCGGCTCCGGTGCGGTTCCTGCCCGAGTTCGACAACCTGCTGCTCGGCCATGCCGACCGCACCCGCGTGCTCGGCGACGAGCACCGCGGGCTGGTCGTCGCGGGGCAGGCGGCCGTGCTGGTGGACGGGTTCGTGCGCGCGGTCTGGACCATCACCCGCCGGCCGGACGCCGCCACCCTGGTCGTCCAGGCCCTCGACGACCACCTCCCGGCGGCCGACCGGGCCGCGGTGGCCGAGGAGGGGACGCGGCTGCTGGCCTTCGCCGCCGCCGACGCCACCTGCCACGACGTCCGGTTCGCGCCGGCTACGGCCGGGCCGTGGGAGACGACGGCGTCGCCAGGACCTGGGCGAGGTCGTAGCTGAGGGTCTCCTCCAGCTGGTCGTAGGTGCAGGAGCGGGGGTCGCGGTCGGGGCGCCAGCGGACGAACTGGGCGGTGTGGCGGAACCGGCGGCCCTCCAGGTGGTCGTAGCGGACCTCCACCACCCGCTCCGGCCGCAACGGCACAAACGACAGCTCCTTGCCGGGGTTCCACCGGCTGCTGCTGGACCCCCGCCACCTGCGGCCCTCGGCCTCGGCCTCC
>JBJMHP010000198.1:0-5390 GCA_045807325.1 Actinomycetes bacterium
TGTGCTCCAACGGCTGCGGGCTCGACATTGCGGTGGCCGGCGGCCGCATGGTCGGGGTCAGGGGCCGCGCCGATGACCGGGTTAACCACGGCCGGCTGGGTCCCAAGGGGCTGTTCGGCTGGCAGGCCAATCACGCGGCCGACCGGCTGACCCGCCCGCTGGTCCGCGACGGCGGTGAGCTGGTCGAGACCGACTGGGACACCGCGATGGGCCGCATCGTCCAGCGCAGCCGCCACCAGCTCGACACCCTCGGCCCGGGCTCGATCGGGTTCTACACCTCCGGGCAGCTGTTCTGCGAGGAGTACTACACCCTGGGGGTGATCGGGAAGGCCGGGCTGGGCACGCCGCACATGGACGGCAACACCCGGCTGTGCACCGCCACCGCCGCCCAGGCGCTGAAGGAGACCTTCGGCACCGACGGCCAGCCGGCCAGCTACACCGATGTGGACCACGCCGACACGATCCTCCACTGGGGCCACAACGTGGCCGAGACCCAGACGGTGCTGTGGATGCGGATCCTGGACCGGCGCCGGGGATCAGACCCGCCCCGGCTGGTGGTGGTCGACCCTCGCCCCACGCCAGCCGCCGGCGAGGCCGACCTGCACCTGGCCATCCGGCCCGGGACCAACCTGGCCCTGCTCAACGGGCTGCTGCACGAGCTGGTCGAGCACGGCTGGATCGACCGGGCGTTCATCGACGCCCACACCGTCGGCTTCGACGAGCTCGCCCAGACGGTCCGGTCGTACGACCCGGAGCGGGT
Source organism: Actinomycetes bacterium (assembly GCA_045807325.1). Classification (GTDB taxonomy): domain Bacteria; phylum Actinomycetota; class CALGFH01; order CALGFH01; family CALGFH01; genus CALGFH01. The sequence continues at coordinate 761 of JBJMHP010000198.1, forward strand.
GGCCGGCGTCTGCGGGGTGCCGGCCGGCCAGGTCCGGGAGGCCGCCCGCATCGTCGGCACCGCCGAGCGGCTGCTGTCCACCGTGCTCCAGGGCGTGTACCAGTCGATGAGCGCGACCGCGGCCGCCTGCCAGGTGAACAACCTCAACCTGGTCCGTGGCATGATTGGGCGGCCCGGCTGCGGCGTCCTCCAGATGAACGGCCAGCCGACCGCCCAGAACACCCGCGAGACCGGCGCCGACGGCGACCTGCCGGGCTTCCGCAACTGGGACAACGAGGCGCATGTCCGCGAGCTGGCCGAGCTGTGGAACGTCGACCCGATCGTGATCCCGCACTGGGCGCCGCCGACCCACGCCATGCAGATCTGGCGCTATGCCGAGCAGGGCTCGATCGGGCTGCTGTGGATCTCGGCCACCAACCCGGCCGTGTCCCTGCCCGAGCTGCACCGGATCCGCTCCATCCTCGCCTCCGAGGAGCTGTTCGTGGTGGTCCAGGACGCCTTCCTGACCGAGACGGCCGGCTACGCCGACGTGGTCCTTCCCACCGCCATCTGGGGGGAGAAGACCGGGACGTTCACCAACGCCGACCGCACCGTGCACCTGTCCGAGCGGGCCGTCGACCCGCCCGGGGAGGCCCGCAGCGACCTGGACGTCTTCCTGGACTACGCCGCCCGGATGGAGTTCCGCGACCGCGACGGCCAGCCCCTGGTCAGATGGCACGACGCCGAGAGCGCGTTCGAGGCATGGAAGGCGTGCTCCAGGGGACGCCCATGCGACTACTCGGGTATGAGCTACGAGCGGCTGCGCGAGGCCGGCGCGATCCAGTGGCCCTGCAACGACGAGCACCCCGACGGCACCGAGCGCCTCTACACCGACCTGCGCTTCAACACCGACCCGGACGTCTGCGAGAACTACGGCCACGACCTGCTCACCGGGGCGGTCACCACCCAGACCGAGTACCGGGCCGCCAACCCGGCCGGGCGGGCGATCCTCAAGGCCGCCGACTACCAGCCGCCGCACGAGCTGCCGTCCGAGGACTATCCCCTGCTGTTCTCCACCGGCCGGACCGTGTACCACTTCCACACCCGCACCAAGACCGCCCGCGCCCGCCAGCTGCAGCAGGCCGCGCCCGACCCCTGGGTGGAGCTGTCGGCGGCCGACGCCGAGCGAAAAGGCATCGTCGACGGCGACCTGGTCCGGGTCGAATCGGCCCGCGGCTGGATCCGGGCGCGGGCCCGCATCACCCCCATCACCCAGGGGACCGTCTTCGCCCCCTTCCACTACGGCTATTTCGACACCACCGGGGCTGCGCCGGACGGACGCCCGCGGGCCGCCAACGAGCTGACCATCACCGAATGGGATCCGGTCAGCAAGCAGCCCAACTACAAGGTCTGCGCGGTCCGGGTGACCAAGGTCGCCGACCCGGACCGGCAAGAGGAGGCGTGATGCACCTGGCGAACTACCTCGGCCTGCTCCACAAGGCCGAGCTGCTCCTCGCCGACGCCTTCCGGCAGGTCGGCGACGCCCACGCCGCCGAACCCGATGTCTACCACCTCAGCCACACCCTGGCCGGCCAGTGCGAACGGCACGCCGAACGGCTGCAGCCGTTCGTCGACCGCTACGGCGAGGACGCCCCCAGCGAGCCCGAGCGGCTCCACTCCGAGCTGTTCAAAGGCACCCGCTCGGGCGGGCTCGGGCTGCTCCGTGACCTCCAGGACCTGTACCTGATGGCCACCGAGTGCGACATCGCCTGGACGATGATCGGCCAGGCCGCCCAGGGCGCCCGCGACACCGACCTGGTCGCAGTGGTCAAGGCCTGCGAGGGCGAGACCGCGACCCAGCTGAAATGGCTCAAGACCCGCATGAAGCAGGCAGCGCCCCAAGCGCTCGTCGTCGCCAGATAGGAGCGCCCGGTGGCCGTCGAGGACGAGCAGCACAAGGGGCTGCAGGGCCGCCTGAGCGACCGCTTCGGCACCGCTGGCGGCACCGCCTACGGGTTCGCCGGGTGTGCGGTTGCGATCACGCTCTGTGGGCTGGCCGCCTACCTGGCCAAACAGCCGATGCTGTTCCCCAGCCTCGGGCCGAGCGCGCTGCTGTTCTTCGAGAAGCCGACCGCGCCCGAGTCCAGCCCCTACAACGCCATCGTGGGCCACCTCGTCGGCATCGTGGCTGGGGTGGCCGCGATCGCGGTGTTCGGGCTGCTGCACGCGCCCAGCGTCCTGGAGGCCGGGGTCACCCTCGCCCGGGTCGGCGCCGCAGCCCTCTCGCTGGCCCTGGTCGCCCTGGCACTGCCGCCGCTGCGCGCCAGCCACCCCCCAGCCGGGGCCACCACCCTGCTGGTCAGCCTCGGGCTGCTCGACCAAACCCGCCAGCTGGCCTGGGTCCTGGCCGGCGTCCTGCTGCTCACCGCGGTGGCCTGGCTGCTGAACCGCCTGGGTGGCCTGCCGCTAGCACTCCGACAGGACTGACCGCCACAGGTGCAGCCTCAGATCGATGCTCGAGGCGGAGGTAGGTCCGGGTAGGCAACCCGGTGACAGCCGACGGTGAGCGCTGTCGTCGTGGAGCCGGACTGCCGATCTATGACGGACCTTCGGAAATCGCCTGGATCAGGTCGCCCTTGGCGCTGTCGTCCTCCAACTCGCGATCACCGTTCCCACGTTGACCGGTGGCTCGGCGAGTTCCTGGCCTCCGATCAGGGCAAGAACAAGCTGGGCAAGCTTGGCCGGGCTGAAGCTGCTGAACGGCACCCCGGCCCGGATGCCGCCGAGTACCCCGAACGGCCCGATGGTTCGGTTCGTCTTAGGCGGGTAGCCGTGGACCCGGACGATACGAGCGGGGAGGCCGCGATGGCGAAGGTGGCGGGGAGAACACGACAGCGCCCGGGTCTGGTTGGCCGGACGGCCAGGGGCACGGTGCGGCTGGGGATGCTCGCCACCGCCGTGTTCGTCGGCCGCAAGACGGCCAGCGGGGGTAGGGCCAACGAGGCCCAGGAGACCACGGCCGGCGGGTCGCAGGGGTCGGCTTCGCAGGGGCTGGGCGCGGCCGCCGGCGACGGCCGGCCGGCCGGCCACGACACCGACCCGGACACCGTCACCGACAACCAGCGCGGCCACCAGGCCGACAGCCCCCAGCAGATCCCGCCCAAGGGCTGGAAGGCCATTGCCAAGCGGACCGCCAAGGAGGTCAAGGCCGACCAGGTGCCGCTGCTGTCGGCCGGGGTCGCCTTCTACACCCTGCTGGCCCTGTTCCCAGCCATCATCGCCGGCGTCTCGATCTACGGGCTGGTCGCCGACCCCCAGACCGTCCGCGACCAGATCGCCAACCTGACCAAGCTGCTGTCGCCCCAGACCGCGGACCTGGTCGGCAAGCAGCTCATCGAGGTCACCAGCAGCGCCGGCGGGGCCCTCGGGGTGGCCACCGTCGTCGGCATCCTGACCGCCCTGTGGAGCGCCTCCAGCGGCATGAAGGCCCTGGTCACCGGGGTCAACCTGGCCTATGACGAGACCGAGACCCGCAAGTTCGTCAAGTTGCGCGGGCTGGCCCTGCTGCTCACCCTGGGCGCGATGGTGCTGATGGGGGTCGCCCTGGCCACCATCATCGGCTACCCGCCGATCGCCGATACCCTGCCCACGGCCCTGCGCTGGCTGGTGGCCATCGTCCGCTTCGTCATCCTGGGCGGGCTGCTAGTGGTCGGTCTGGCCGTGCTGTACCGCTACGCCCCCGACCGCGACCAGCCGAAGTGGACCTGGGTGAGCTGGGGGTCGGGGATCGCCGCGCTGCTGTGGGTGCTGGCCACCATCGGGTTCGCCCTCTATGCCAACTTCTTCGGCAACTACAACAAGACCTACGGGGCCCTGGCCGGGGTCATCATCCTGATGTTCTGGCTGTTCCTCTCCGCCTTTGTGGTCCTGGTCGGGGCCGAGCTGAACACCGAGATGGAGCTGCAGACGGCCAAGGACACCACCGCCGGCCCCACCAAGCCGATGGGCGACCGCGACGCCCACGCCGCCGACCACGTCGCCGAAGCGCCCAGGTAGCCTCCACCGGAGAGAGGCGCGCCGCTGCTGGAGGGTCGTCTGGTGGGATCGCACGCCAATCCTCAGTCCAGCACATTGCGGCCCTGACGCTCGCCGTGACCTGGGCGACCTGCGGTTTGCACAGCGCTCTGGCGCTCATGGTCCGCGACTTTCTGGAGGAGCGGATGACCTCCAGCCACCGTGCGGCTTATGACCCTCTCGGCTTCGAAGGTCAGGACGTGGGAAGTGGAACCGTTCGACTCTGCCGGCCTGTGTCCTTGGCGCCGCTCCTCGAGCCGATCAGGCTACTGGGGGTCGTCGCTGGCCTGGTCGCGCTGGTCGGCGGCACGGTGGCGTTGGTCGGCGGCCCGGTCGCGGTCACGTTGGTCGGCGGCCCGCTCGCGCTGGTCGGCGACCCGCTCTCGCACATCAGCGGCCCGCTCGCGGGCATCGGCAAGATGGTTGCGGTCATCCGCCGCCCAGTCGCGCTCATCCGCGAGGTGGTTCCGCTGGTCAGCGGCCCGCTCACGCACAGCGAGATCGTCCTCGGCCCGGTCCAGGGCCGCTTGGCGTCGAGCCAGCCCCGTCTGGGCCACCTCGAGTGCTTGCTCGGCCT
>JBJMHP010000199.1:0-8101 GCA_045807325.1 Actinomycetes bacterium
CCACCGCCCCAACCGGGTCGGCGCGGCAGGGCGGCGCGCCCGCCCCCACCTCGACGGCCGGCCCGGGTGAACACAGCTACACGCCCATCCCCGCAACCCCGACCCCCAAGCCGTCGCCCGGCACGAGCCAACCGTCTGAGCCCACCCCGTCCGGCGAACCTGGCGGCGGGAAGCCTCCGCCCGAGGCCACCAAGGAGACGTCGCACGAGGTGGCCAGCGGCGAGAGCCTCTGGACGATCGCCCGGAACCGCCTGGAGCATGCCGCGGCCGGTGGCTCGGGCGAGCCGACCGCCGACGAGGTGACCAGGTACTGGGAGAGGGTCAAGGAGGTCAACCAGGGCCGGCTGGACTCCCGCGACCCCGACATCATCAAGACCGGCGAGAGGGTCATCCTCCCGCCGGTCGAGTCGTCCGCCACCGCGCCGGCCCCGAAGGCCCACAAGGAGACGACCAGGCCGGCCGCTCCAGGCGACAGCCTCTGGACGCTCGCCCGGGATCACCTGGCCGCCGTCGGCAACCGCGAGCCGAGCACCCGTCAGGTGGCCGCGTACTGGGAGAAGGTCAAGGCGGCCAACCGGAGCCGGCTGCAGTCGCGCGACCCCGACGTGATCGAGATCGGGGAGCCGATCGTCCTCCCGCCGGTGGACTGAGCCTCAGGATCCGGACGTGTTCCGGACCGTCCAGAGCCGCCACTGGCCCCCGTCCGCCGGGTCGAGCTGCATCCAGACGTCCCAGTTGAAGGCCCGGGGCTGCTCGCCGGGCCTGATCATCTGCACCCGCCCGCGCAGGACCCGTTGGTTCGGACTGGGCTTGAGCACCTGTGCCGGGGTGATCGTCATCGCATAAGGCGGCGGCCCGACCGCCTTGCCCTTGTGCGCCTTGGCCTCCCGGGCCAGCTGCTTGTATTGCGGCCCGTTGGCCCAGAAGGTGTCCTTGACCTTGCCGAGGTCGTAGGTGACGGCGAACTCGCCCCAGTCGGTCAGGGCGCGCTGGCCGTCGGCGATGACCCGCTGGTCGGCGGTGGTGGAGGTGGGTGCGGCGGCCTGCTTCTTGCCCGGCCGGCCGTCGACGGTCAGCCAGGCCAGGATGATGGCCGCCACCACCAGCACGCCGATGAGCAGCCAGGAACGGCGGGCGGCGGAGCGGCGGGAGGCGCGCAGCCACTCCCGTTCGCTGTCATCCAGGTGGTCGAACTGGTTGGACACCTTGCGGTACCTCCGAGTGAGGCTTCAGTCTGACGTTCATGTCGTTGGGTTGACAACTGGCCAGGAGGCTGCCATGGCAGGCGAGGTCGTGCTAAGTCCCCATCCTGACGTGGAGATCCCGGACGTGCCGCTGCACGAGTTCGTGCTGGCCGACGCCGGTCGCCGGGCCGACCAGGCGGCGCTGATCGACGGGTCGAGCGGCCGCACGCTCACCTACGGCCAGCTCGCCGGAGGGGTGCGCCGGGTGGCGGCCGGCCTGGCCGCCCGCGGCTTCGCCAAGGGCGACGTGTTCGCCATCTACAGTCCCAACCTGCCCGAGTACGCCCTGGCCTTCTACGGCGTCTCGGCCGCGGGCGGCGTCAACACCACCGTCAGCCCCCTCTACACCACCGACGAGCTCACCCGCCAGCTCGGCGACGCCGAGGCCCGGTTCCTGCTCACCGTGCCCCCGTTCCTGGACAAGGCCCTGGAGGCGGCCGGCCGCAGCGGCGTCGAGGAGGTCTTCGTGCTCGGCGAGGCCGAGGGCGCGACCCCGTTCGCCAGCCTCCTCACCGCCGGCGACACGCCACCTCCGGTGGAGATCGACCCGGCCAACGACCTGATCGCCCTCCCCTACTCGAGCGGCACCACCGGCGTGAACAAAGGAGTCATGCTCACCCACCGCAACCTGGTCGCCAACATCTGCCAGGGGGAGCCGGTGCTGCTCGCCGGCGAGGGCGAGCGCCTGATCGCCGTGCTCCCGTTCTTCCACATCTACGGGCTGGTGGTGCTCATGTGCTCGGCCCTCGCCCGGGGCTCGACCCTGGTCACCATGCCCCGGTTCGACCTCGAGCAGTTCCTCGGCCTGCTCCAGGACCAGCGCATCACCCGGGCGTACGTGGCCCCGCCGATCGTGCTCGCCCTGGCCAAGCACCCCCTGGTCGACAAGTACGACCTGTCGGCGCTCAAGTCGGTCTTCTCCGGCGCCGCCCCACTGGACGCCGGCCTGGAGCAGGCCTGCGCCGAGCGGCTGGACTGCGAGGTCATGCAGGGCTGGGGCCTGACCGAGACCAGCCCGGTGGCCACCACCAACTACAACGCGCCCGGGGGGCCGCAGCCCGGCTCGGTCGGGGTGCCGCTGCCCAACACCGAGATGCGGGTGGTCGACCCGGCCACCGGGGCCGACGTCTCCCGGGGCGAGACCGGCGAGCTGCTGGTCCGCGGCCCCCAGGTGATGAAGGGCTACCTGAACGCGCCCGAGGCGACGGCGGCCATGCTCGACCCGGACGGCTGGCTGCACACCGGCGACCTCGGCACGATCGACGAGCAGGGCTATGTGTTCATCGTCGACCGGGTCAAGGAGCTCATCAAGTACAAGGGCCTCCAGGTCGCCCCGGCCGAGCTGGAGGCGGTGCTCCTCTCCCACCCGGCGGTCAGCGACGCCGCCGTGGTCCGCCACCCCGACGACGAGGCCGGCGAGGTCCCCAAGGCGTTCGTGGTCGCGAGCACCCCGGCGGACCCCGAGGAGCTGATGGCCTTCGTGGCCGAGCGGGTGGCCCCGCACAAGAAGATCCGCCGGGTCGAGTTCGTCGACGAGATCCCCAAGGCGGCGTCGGGCAAGATCCTGCGCCGGGTGCTGATGGAGCGGGACCGCCAGGCCGCGGAGTAGCCCATCCGGGCCACATGAACTGGCGCAATGGAGCTGCGTAGAGATACCTAGGTTGCGCCGCCCCGGGTTGCTGTACGTTTTCGTGCCATGGTGGCAGCAATGTGGCCGAGCTCGGACCGCGCTTCCCCCCAGCCTCCGGCCGGCCGCGCCGTGCCGTCCCTGGGGCCGTTCGCCGAGCTCCTCGGCCAACCCTATCAACGGCTCAAGGTCGCCGTCCTGCGCCAGCTGGCCGGGCTGCCCGAGCCGAGCTGGTCACTGGCCGAGGCCGGCCAGGCACTGACCTGGCTCGAGCCGGCGACGGCCAACCGGCTGCTGGCCGAGCTGCGCACCGACGGGCTGGTGGTCGAGGTCGACCGGTACGGGCAGCCGGGCGGGCCGCCGGCCTGGCGGCTGTCCGAGGAGGGCCACCTGGTGGCCACGGTCTGCGCCGTGCTGGCCGCCCCGGCCACGGCCCCCGAGCGGACCGTCAAGGTGCTGGCGGCGGCGATGGCCCTTGCTCGGGCGGCCGGGGTCGACGAGCGGGCCGCGTTCGCCCCCTTCGTGGCCGCCACCGCCGTGCTCGAGCGCGACCTGGCCGCGCTCCACCGCCTGATCGACCGGGGTGAGGATGACGCCCTGGCCGCGGCCGGCGAGGTCGCCGCCGTCCACCTGGCCGACCTGGGCGAGCTGGCCAGGCAGGTGGCCCGGCCGGGCGGGCACGAGGCCGAGCGGGAACGGGCCGCGGCCGTGGCCGGGCGCCTCCAGAGCCTGCTCGAGGAGCTGGCCGCCGCCCCGGAGGGCGCCCTCCAGCCCCAACCCCCGGTCGCCGGGGCCCCTGATCGGGAGGGTAGCCGACCCGGAGCCAGGGGGGACGGCGTTGTCCACAGCCCCCGGCCCGGCATGGACGCCGCCGGGCTGCGGGAGGTGGTCGCCGCCACCGACCCGGCGGTCCTGGCCGGCCTGGTCGCCGGCCGCCTGCGGTTGCCGCCGGCCGTGGCCCGGGTCCGGGCCGGCGACGCCCTGGCCGCCCTGGACGAGCACCTGGGCCGGCCCGAGCCGGTGGTGGTGCCGCTGCCCGAGCCGACCCTGCTGCCGGTCGAGTCGCCGGAGGTCGTGCCCGACTTCGTGCTGCTGGCCGCAGACGTGATGACCTGGCTGGCCGGGCTGGGCGAGACCGACCTGGCCAGGTGGGTGGTCGGCGGCACCTGGGCCGAGGCCACGGCCCGCATGGCCGCGGTGGTCGAGGCCTGGTCCCGCTGGGGCCCGGCCGGGGACGGCAGCCTGGCCGCCGAGCTCGACCCGCGCCCACGGCTGGAGGTCGTGGGCCACGACGAGGTCGGGGTCATCTCCTGGACCGGCGTGCGCGCCCCCGCCAGCGGGCCGGCCGCCGAGGGCCCGGTCGTGGTCGACCTGGACGACGAAGGCCGATCCACCGGGGGCCTGGGCGTGAGCCCCCCGGACCCCCTGTTCACCGACGGCCTGGGCGTGAGCCCCCCGGACCCCCGCAGGGAGGTGGCCACCTGAACGCGACCGAGCTCTGCCGGGTGCTGCTCGTGGGGTCGGTGGCCGCCGCCGACGTGCCCGAGCTGGGCGAGCCCGAGACCCGCGACGAGGTGCGGCGGCGCCTGGGCGAGGCCGGCTGCGAGCTGGTCTACTCGGCCGCCTCCGAGCGCTGGCTGGCCCGGCTCGACGGCCCGGTGCCGGAGCTCGAGGGCCACCACCCGGTGCTGGCCCTGGGCACGCCCGAGCTGGCCGTGCTGGCCACCTGCTGGCTGCACCTGCGCTTCCTGCCCGGCGAGGAGGCCGGCTCGGGTGACGGCCGGGCCGGCCTGGGCTGGCTCGACCCCGACGACCTGGCCGAGCTGCTCGGGGCCAGGCTCGACGGTACCGGCCTGCCCGGCGTGATGGAGCGGCTGGCCACCGCCGGCTACCTGACCCTGCGCGAGGGGCGGGTTGAGGCCGGGCCACTGCTCGACACCCTGGACGAGCCGGGCGCCGCCGACCAGGCACGGGCCCTGGTCGCCCGCCACCAGCGGCTCGCCCATCTGCGCCGCCGGGCCGCCGAGCTGGACGGGAACGGCGGGACCAGCGTGAGCGACGGGACCGACGGGGGGGACGATGCCACGGATTGAGGAGGTCCAGCTCGTCCACTGGGGGTCGCTGCGGCCCGACCCCATCCCCCTGCTGATCGACGGGATCAACGTTGCCACCGGGCCCAACGGCTCGGGCAAGACCTGCTTCCTCGACGGCATCAAGCTGCTGCTCGGGGTGACCAGCTTCGCCCCCGGGCGCAGCTCCCACCGGTACATCTTCGACGGCGGCCCCGGCGGGGCGCCCGCCGACCGGGCCTTCCTGCGGGCCACCTTCAGCAACCCGGTCCTTCCCGGCCGCGGCGAGCGCCTGTTCGCGGCCGCCGACGAGCGCCTCCGCGACGCCGACCGGGTCTCGGTGGTCTGCCTGGTCACCGCCGACAGCCGCCGCTACCTGGTCCTGCCCGGCCTGCACCGCTGGGGCCTGGAGCGGCCCCTGGCCGACGACCTGGAGGCGTTCCTGGCCGCCCACCCCGCGCCGGAGTGGCTGGGGCCGCGGCCCTATGACGAGCTGCTGGACCGGACCGGCATCACCCGAGCCCTGCGCGAGGTCCTGGCCCTGCCCCAGGGCGCCATCGACCGGACCATGGACGAGCCGCCGCCCGGCCTGCTGGCCAAGCTGCTGGAGCTGACCGGCGAGCGGGTCCTGCTGGACGAGGTCGAGGCCCAGCGGGAACGGGCCGGCGAGGCCCGCGACGCCTACCTGGAGGCGGTCGAGGCGGCCCGGGTCGAGCAGGACCGGCACGGCGCCCTGGCCGGCCAGGCCGCCCGCCACCTGGAATGGGCCGGGCTGCGGGACCGGCTCGACCTGCTCCGCGACCTGGCCCGCCCGGCGGCCGAGCACCGCGACGTGGCCGTGAGGGTCGAGGCGGCGCGGGCCGGGCGCGACGCCGCCGCCGAGCGCATCGCCGCCGACCGGCACGACCTTGAGGAGCTGACCACCCAGGTCCCGGCCCTGGAGGCCAGGGCCGGGGAGCTGGCCGACCAGGCCGGGGCCCTGGCCGACCGGCTGGCCGCGACCCGCGAGGAGCGGGCCGCCGTGGAGACCCGGCTGGCCGCCGCCGAGGCCAGGGCCGAGGAGGCGCAGGCGTCCGCCGTGCGCCTGGCCGGCCTGGCCGGCGAGCGGACCCCCGAGCAGGCCGCCAGCGACGTCCAGGCGGCCGAGTCCAGCCTGGCCGCGGTCCTTACCCGGCGAGAGGAGCTGCGCGCCACCCTGGCCGACGTCCAGGCCCGCATGGCCGTGCTGGCCGGCGGCGGGGTCCCCGTGCCGGCCGAGGTCACGGCCTTCCAGGAGCGGCTGGCCGAGGCCGGGATCGAGGCCTCGGTGGTGGCCGAGGTCCTCGAGCTGGCCGACGAGGCCGCCGGGGACGCGGCCCGGGTCAGGGCCGAGGCCGCCCTCGGCGACGCCCTCTGGGCCCTGCTGGTGCCCTCCCACGCCTACCGGCAGGCGACCGCCCTGGCCGTCGAGCACGGCTACCGCTGGGCGATCGCCAGGGGCGGGGCCGGCGACCCCCGCGCCGCCCTGACCGCCGTGGTCGGCCCGGTCGAGGCCGGCCTGCTGCTGGAGCGGACCGACGCCCAGGCCGCCCACGACGCCGCCCAGGCCCACGGCCTGGCCGGCCGGGGCCTGGCCGCGGTCGCCCCCGACGGGATGCGCTACGGCGACGCCCTCTCCCGGCTGGAGGCTCCGAGCCAGCCGGTGCTGGGCCGCCGGGGCCGGGAGCTGCACCTCTTTGGCCTCAAGACCGAGGCGGCCCGCCTGGGCGAGGAGCTGGACGCGCTGGAGGCGGCCATCGCCGAGCTGCGGGGCGCCTGGCAGCGAGCCCTGCACGTGCTCGACGCCGTCCACCGCCTCGTCGACCTCCAGGTCCGGGTCGACGAGGCCGAGCGGGCACGGGAGCGGGCCGGCGGTGGTCGGCCGGACCTGGTCGAGCGGGAGCGGGCCCTGGCCGGTCAGCTGCGCGAGCTGGACGGCGCCCTGGGCGCGGCCAACGCCGAGCTGGCCCTGGCCCGCCGGCGCCAGAACGAGACCGAGATCCGCCTGGCCGCCCGGCTGCCCGAGTTGGCCGAGCTGGACGGGGGCCTGGCCGGGCTGGAGACGGAGCTGGCCGGGCTGCCCCTGGCCGGCGAGCAGCGGGCCCTGCTGGAGGCGGGCGACCTCCCCGGCACCGAGTCGGTGCTGCGCGACATCGACTGGCTCGGCGGCCAGGTCGAGGACGAGGAGCGGTTCCCGGCCGAGGTCCGCGACCCGGAGCTGCTGGGGGGCCGGGAGCGCCAGACCCAGGCCGTCGAGGAGGCCAACCAGCTCGCCGAGCGGCGCAAGCGCGAGCTGGACGAGCAGCTGGAGCGGGTCGAGGCGGCCCGGCGCCGGTTCGAGCAGGGGGTCAGGGAGGTCGTCCAGCGGCTCAGCGGCGAGTTCGCCCGGGTCTGCCAGACGGCGGGCGCCGAGGGCGAGCTGCGCCTGCTGGCCGGTGACCGGCCCGAGGAGTACGGGGTCGACGTGCTGGTCGCCCACCGGGCCGGGGAGCGCCGGCGCTCCTACCGGGACGCCGCCCACTCCGGCGGCCAGCGGGCCACCATCGCCATCCTGCTGCTGCTGGCCACCATGGGCACGGCCGAGGCCGCCGACCTGCTCATCATGGACGAGCACATCGCCCACCTGGACTCCACCAACATCGACCACGTGGCCGCCCTGATGCACGCCCTGGCCGACCGGGTCCAGTTCGTGCTCGCCACCCCGACCAACGCCGAATCGCTGCGGCTGTCCTGGTGCGACCTGCAGCTGGCCTTCCTGCCCCGCGACCCGGGCCGCGCCTACAGCCCCCCGATCCGCCTGCTCAGCCGCCTCGGCGTCGGCGACCTGGAGGACAGGGGCGTGGGCTAGCCGCCCGGTTGTGGTGGAACTGGTCCGGCGGCGGTGTGGAGACGCGCCGCCGGACCAGGCCTTGGGCTAGAGGGCCCGGCGCCTCCCTCGGCCCGTCACCAGCCGGTACAGCAGCAGCAGGATGATGGCGCCGATGATGGCGGTCAGCCAGGTGCTGATGTCGAAGAACTCATCGACGGTGTCCCGGTTGAACAGCACCTGAGCCAGGAACCCGCCGAGGATGGCGCCGACGATCCCGATGATGATCGTCACGATGATGCCGCCCGGGTCGTCCCCGGGCAGGATCGCCTTGGCG
>JBJMHP010000200.1:0-26984 GCA_045807325.1 Actinomycetes bacterium
GAGCCGGCCGGACCCTACCGCTACGCGGTGGAGCTCGCCGCCGGCACCTTCCCCGCCGCCGGGGTCGGCGGCGGCGACCTGGTGCTGCCGGAGGACCCGTCGAGCCTCCCGGAGCCGTCGTAACGCCGCAGCTCAGAGACAAGATAAAGCTGTCCTAGTGAGAAGCTTGACAACGGAAGACTCAACTCCCTATCTTGGGTCTCGAACCTGTCCCACCATGTTTGAGGTGATGAGATGGCCAAGGCCGTAGGGATCGACCTGGGGACCACCAACTCCGTCGTTGCCACCCTCGAGGGCGGCGAGCCGACGGTGATCCCCAACGCCGAGGGGGCCCGGACGACCCCGTCGGTGGTCGCCCTCTCCAAGACCGGCGAGGTGCTGGTCGGCGAGGTGGCCAAGCGGCAGGCGGTCACCAACCCGGACCGCACCGTGCGCTCGGTCAAGCGGCACATGGGCGAGTCGTCCTGGCGCTTCCGCGCCGACGGCAAGGAGTTCTCGCCCCAGCAGATCAGCGCGTTCATTCTCCAGAAGCTGAAGCGGGACGCCGAGGCCTACCTGGGCGACCAGGTCACCCAGGCGGTCATCACCGTCCCCGCCTACTTCGACGACGCCCAGCGCCAGGCCACCAAGGAGGCCGGTGAGATCGCCGGGCTCGAGGTCCTGCGCATCATCAACGAGCCGACCGCGGCCTCGCTCGCCTACTCCCTCGACAAGGAGAACGACGAGACCATCCTGGTCTTCGACCTCGGCGGCGGCACCTTCGACGTGTCCCTGCTGGACATCGGCGAGGGCGTGATCGAGGTCCAGTCGACCTCGGGTGACATGCATCTGGGCGGCGACGACTGGGACCAGCGGATCGTCGAGTGGCTGCTGACCACCTTCAAGAACAACCACGGCATCGACCTGTCCAACGACAAGATGGCCATGCAGCGGCTCAAGGAGGCTGCCGAGAAGGCCAAGATCGAGCTCTCGTCGACCCTCGAGACCACCATCAACCTGCCCTTCATCACCGCCACCCCCGAGGGCCCGCTGCACATGGAGCAGCGCCTCACCCGTGGCGAGCTCGAGCGCATGACCTCGGACCTGGTCGAGCGGCTGCGCGGCCCGTTCGACAAGGCCGTGACCGACTGGAAGGCCAAGACCCAGAAGAGCCTGACCGACATCCACCACGTGGTGCTGGTCGGCGGCTCGACCCGCATGCCCATGGTGGTCGAGTTCGTCAAGCAGCTCACCGGCGGCAAGGAGCCCCACAAGGGCGTCAACCCCGACGAGGTCGTGGCCGTGGGCGCCGCCCTCCAGGCCGGTGTGCTCAAGGGCGAGGTCAAGGACATCCTGCTGCTCGACGTGACCCCGCTGTCGCTGGGCATCGAGACCAAGGGCGGGGTGATGACCAAGCTCATCGAGCGCAACACCACCATCCCGACCCGCCGCTCGGAGGTGTTCACCACCGCCGACGACGGCCAGTCCGAGGTCGACGTCAAGGTCTTCCAGGGCGAGCGGGAGATGACCTACGGCAACAAGCTGCTGGGCAACTTCCAGCTGGTCGGCATCCCGCCCGCGCCCCGGGGCGTGCCCCAGATCGAGGTCACCTTCGACATCGACGCCAACGGCATCGTCAACGTCTCGGCCAAGGACCGCGGCACCAGCAAGGAGCAGTCGATGACCATCACCGGCGGCACGGCGCTGCCCAAGGAGGACATCGACCGCATGGTCCACGAGGCCGAGCAGTACGCCGAGGAGGACCGGCGCCGGCGCGAGGCCGCCGAGGCCAAGAACCGGGCCGAGCAGCTCGTCTACCAGACCGAGAAGAGCCTGCAGGACTACGGCGACAAGATCTCCGACGAGGACCGGTCCACCGTCGAGTCGGCCCTGACCAACCTGAAGGAGAAGCTCGCCGGCGACGACACCGTCGCCATCACCTCGGCCACCGAGGCGCTGCAGCAGGCGAGCTACAAGCTGGCCGAGGCGGTCTACGCCCAGGCCCAGCCCGGCCCCGGCCAGGCCCAGGCCGGGACGACCACCACCGACCAGGGCACGACCCAGGGCGACGGTGACGTGGTCGACGCCGAGATCATCGACGAGGGCGACCAGGACCAGGAGAAGGGGGCATGACCCCCCTCGGGACCAGGAGGAGGTAACCGTCATGAGCGTGTCGCGTTGGGATCCCTTCCAGGACCTGCTGGCGATCCAGGACGAGATGAACCAGGTCTTCGGCCGGGCCCGCCAGGGTCAGGGTGGGCGCGTGTGGGCGCCGGCGCTCGACATCTCCGAGCGTAAGGACGCCTACGTGGTGACCGTCGAGGTGCCGGGCGTCAAGTCCGAGGACCTCGACATCACCCTGGAGGACGGCCTGCTCACCATCCAGGGCGAGCGCCAGTTCACCAGCGAGTCCTCGGAGGAGCAGTACCACCGGGTGGAGCGCCGCTACGGCAGCTTCCGCCGCTCGATCACCCTGCCGTCGCAGGTCAAGGCGGACGCCATCGAGGCCTCGTTCGAGAACGGGGTGCTCGAGGTGGTCGTGCCCAAGGCCGAGGAGGCCAAGCCGAGGAAGATCAGCGTGCGAGCCGGCGGCGGCCGCCAGCAGGTCGCGGGGACGTCGACCCAGGCCGACGACACCTGATCCGGACCGAGCCGCCAGGAACCAGGAAGGGGAGGCGGTCCACCGCCTCCCCTTCCGGCCAGAGGGGACACCGTGCAGAACGACACAACTGCCCAGCAGGGAGCCGAGCGCGAAGCCGAGACGGTTGAGGCGCGCGAGGCCGAGGCGCGAACCGCCGAGGCCGATGAGACCCCTCCCGAGCCAGACAAGCTCACCGCTGCCCAGCCGGCGACCGAGGACGTCGACGAGGCCACCGAGGACGAGGACCACGACCAGGCCGTCACCGATCGGGCCGACGAGGCCGCGGAGGACGAGGCGGCCGGGGCCGAGGCCGAGCCGGCGGACACCGCGACGGCCGCGGACGCCGGGGCGGCATCCGCGGTCGCGGCCGACCTCAACGCGGCCAGGGCGGAGGCCGAGAGCCACCTGGACGACCTGCGCCGGCTCCAGGCCGACTTCGACAACTACCGCAAGCGGACGCTGCGCGAGCAGACGGCCAGAGCCGCCTCGGCCTCCCAGGCGCTGGTGGCCAGGCTGCTGCCGGTCCTGGACAACTTCGAGCTGGCCGTGTCGGCGGCCGAGCAGTCGCGCGACTTCGACCGCATGCTCAAGGGCGTCGAGATGGTCTTCGGCGAGCTCCGCGAGGTCCTCCAGGGCGAGGGCCTGGTCAAGATCGAGGCCGAGGGCAAGCCCTTCGACCCCGAGCGCCACGAGGCGGTGGTCGCCGTCGAGCAGGAGGACACCGAGCCGGGCACGGTCGTGGACATCGTGCGCGCCGGCTACGAGCTGCGGGGCAAGGTCCTGCGCCCCGCCATGGTGAAGGTCGCGAAGTAGCGGATGAACAACCCCGAGTACCTGGAGAAGGACTTCTACGCCGCCCTCGGCGTCTCCAAGGACGCGTCGGCGGGCGAGATCAAGAAGGCCTACCGCAAGCTCGCCCAGCAGCACCACCCCGACGCCAACAAGGGTGACAAGGCGTCGGAGGAGCGGTTCAAGGAGGTCGGGCGGGCCTACTCGGTGCTGTCCGACCCCAAGAAGCGGGCCGAGTACGACGAGGCCCGCCGACTGCTGGCCTCGGGCGCGTTCGGCGGCGGCGGCTTCGGCGGGTTCCCGGGCGGCGGGGGCGGCTTCCCCGGCGGCACCCGGGTCAGGGTCGAGGACCTGGGCGGCCTCGGCGACCTGTTCGGCAACCTGTTCGGCGGCGGCCGGGCCTCGCAGACCGCGGCCCGGCGCGGCCGCGACGTCGAGAGCGAGGTCACCCTCGGCTTCGAGGAGGCGGTCCGCGGGGCCACCATCCCGCTCCAGCTGCGCGGCCCGGCGCCCTGCCACACCTGCCTCGGCTCCGGGGCCAAGCCCGGCACCCTGCCCCGGCCCTGCCCGACCTGTAACGGTCGCGGCACGGTCACCCGCGACCAGGGCCTGTTCGGCCTCTCCAGCCCGTGCCCGACCTGCCAGGGTCGCGGCTCGGTGATCGACGACCCCTGCCCGACCTGCGACGGCCGCGGCAGCGAGATCCGCAGTCGCGAGCTGCGGGTCCGGATCCCCACCGGGGTCAAGGACGGCGCCACCGTCCGGCTCAAGGGCCAGGGCGAGCCGGGCCAGGCCGGCGCCCCCGCCGGTGACCTGATCGTCAAGGTCCGGGTCACCCCGCATCCCCTGTTCGGCCGCAGCGGCCAGGACCTGACCATCACCGTGCCCGTGACCTTCGCCGAGGCCGCCCTCGGCACCGAGCTGAAGGTGCCGACCCTGGACGGCCCGGTGACCCTCAAGGTCCCGGCGGGCACCCAGAACGGCCGCACCTTCCGGGTCAGGGGCCGGGGCGTGCCCGGCACCGGCCGCAAGGGCGGCGGCGACCTGATGGTCAGCCTCCAGGTGGCCGTGCCCGAGAAGCTCTCACGCAAGGAGCGGGAGCTGCTGCGCGAGTTCGCCTCGCTGTCCGAGACCACGCCGAGGAACCACCTCGGCATCGACTGAGCGAGGGGTGAGGGGAGACCATGGCCGACCAGCACGACCGGGCGGTGTTCGTGATCTCGGTCGCGGCCGAGCTGGCCGGCGTCCACCCTCAGACGCTGCGCATCTACGAGCGGGAGGGGCTGGTCCGGCCCAAGCGCACCACCGCCAACGCCCGCCGCTACTCCGAGCGTGACATCGAGCGGCTGCTGGAGATCAAGCGGCTGACCAGCGACGGCATGAACCTGGAAGGCGTGCGGCGGGTCATCGGGCTGACCCGGGAGATCGAGCGCCTGCGAGCGACCGTGGCCGCCCTCGAGGCCGAGCTGCGGGCCCAGGCCCGGCGCCACCGCCAGGAGGTGGAGACGGTCCGCCGGTCGGCCCGCCGCGACCTGGTCCCCTACTCCTCGGCCATCGTCCGCTACGAGCACCCCTCCCGATACGAGAACGCCTGAACACGGAAACGAACAACATGGACGTGAACAGCTTCACCCACCGGGCCGCCGAGGCGCTGGCCAGCGCGCAGCGCGAGGCGCGGTCCAACGACCACCAGCGAATCGAGCCCGAGCACCTGCTGGTCTCTCTGCTGGCCGACCCCGACGGGGTGGTGTTCCCGGTCGTGCGCCGGGCCGGTGCCGACCCGGGCATGCTCAAGGCCAGGGCCTCGGAGGCCCTTGACCGCATCCCCAAGGTCTACGGCCCCGAGCAGGAGACGGTGGCCTCCCCCCAGCTGGGCCGGCTGATCGAGCGGGCCCGCAAGGAGGCCGGCGCCCTCGGCGACCAGTACGTCTCCACCGAGCACCTGCTGCTCGCCCTCACCGAGGGCTCGACCGCCGCGGCCCGGCTGCTGACCGACGCCGGTGTGACCCGTGAGGCCATCCTGGCCGCCCTGAACGAGGTCCGCGGGGGCAAGAGGGTCACCGACCAGGACCCCGAGGCCAGGTACCAGGCGCTGGAGCGCTTCGGCCGCGACCTGACCGAGATGGCCCGCCAGGGCAAGCTCGACCCGGTGATCGGCCGCGACGACGAGGTCCGCCGGGTCGTCCAGGTGCTGAGCCGCCGGACCAAGAACAACCCGGTCCTGATCGGCGAGCCCGGGGTGGGCAAGACGGCCATCGTCGAGGGGCTGGCCGGCCGGATCGTGGCCGGCGACGTCCCCGAGTCGCTCAAGGACAAGCGGATCGTCGCCCTCGACCTGGGGGCCATGGTCGCCGGGTCCAAGTTCCGGGGCGAGTTCGAGGAGCGGCTCAAGGCCGTGCTCGACGACATCCGCGAGTCCGACGGCCAGATCATCACCTTCATCGACGAGCTCCACACCGTCGTCGGCGCCGGCGCCGCCGAGGGGGCCATGGACGCCGGCAACATGCTCAAGCCGATGCTGGCCCGCGGCGAGCTGCGCATGGTCGGGGCGACCACCCTGGACGAGTACCGCAAGCACATCGAGAAGGACGCCGCCCTGGAGCGCCGGTTCCAGCCGGTGTTCGTCGGCGAGCCCAGCGTCCAGGACACCATCGCCATCCTGCGTGGGCTCAAGGAGCGCTACGAGGTCCACCACGGCGTCCGCATCCAGGACTCCGCCCTGGTGGCGGCGGCCGTGCTGTCCGACCGGTACGTGACCGGCCGGTTCCTGCCCGACAAGGCCATCGACCTGGTCGACGAGGCCGCCTCGCGGCTGCGCATCGAGATCGACTCCATGCCGACCGAGGTCGACGTGCTGGAGCGGCGGGCCCGCCAGCTGGAGATCGAGCGGGCCGCGCTCAAGAAGGAGAAGGACGACATCTCCAGGGAGCGGCTGGCCAGGCTCGAGGAGGAGCTGGCCACCCTGCAGGAGACCCTCACCGGCATGAAGGCCCACTGGGAGGGCGAGAAGGAGGCCATCGGGGCCATCCGCCAGATCAACGCCCGCATCGAGGAGATCAAGGGCGAGGCCGAGCGGGCCACCCGCGACGGCGCCCTCGAGCGGGCGGCCGAGCTGCGCTACGGCGTCCTGCCCGGGCTGGAGCGCGACCTGGCAGAGGCCAACCAGCGGCTGGGAGAGCTCCAGGCAGATCGGAAGATGCTCAAGGAGGAAGTGGACGAGGAGGACGTGGCCAAGGTCGTGTCCGCCTGGACCGGCATCCCCGTGACCCGGCTCGTCCAGGGCGAGATGGCCAAGCTGCTGCGGCTCGAGGACGAGCTGCACCTGCGCGTGGTGGGCCAGGACGACGCCGTCCGGGCGGTCGCCGACGCCATCCGGCGCTCGCGGGCCGGGCTGTCGGAGCCGGGCCGGCCGATCGGCAGCTTCCTGTTCCTCGGGCCCACCGGGGTCGGCAAGACCGAGCTGGCCAGGGCCCTGGCCGCGCTGCTGTTCGACGACGAGCGGGCCATGGTCCGCATCGACATGAGCGAGTACGGCGAGAAGCACTCGGTGGCCCGGCTGGTCGGGGCGCCCCCCGGCTACGTCGGCTACGACGAGGGCGGCCAGCTCACCGAGGCCGTGCGGCGCCGCCCGTACGCGGTGGTGCTGCTGGACGAGGTCGAGAAGGCACACCCGGACGTGTTCAACGTCCTGCTCCAGGTGATGGACGACGGCCGCCTGACCGACGGCCAGGGCCGCACCGTCGACTTCTCCAACGTGGTCCTGATCATGACCTCCAACCTGGGGTCGTCGCTGCTCACCGACATCGTCGAGCCCGAGGAGGTCAGCCGCGAGCGGGTGATGGCCGCGGTCCGGGAGGCGTTCAAGCCCGAGTTCCTCAACCGGCTGGACGAGATCCTGGTCTTCTCCCGGCTCGACCG
Source organism: Actinomycetes bacterium (assembly GCA_045807325.1). Classification (GTDB taxonomy): domain Bacteria; phylum Actinomycetota; class CALGFH01; order CALGFH01; family CALGFH01; genus CALGFH01. The sequence goes on from JBJMHP010000200.1 coordinate 7,328, forward strand.
CGAGGAGCTGGCCAAGATCGTCGAGCTCCAGGTGGCCCGCCTGGCCGCCCGCCTGGCCGCCCGGCGCCTCAGCCTCCAGCTGACCCCGCCCGCCAAGGCCTGGCTGGCCGAGCGCGGCTACGACCCCGCCTACGGGGCCAGGCCGCTGCGCCGCCTGGTCGCCAAGGCCATCGGCGACGAGCTGGCCAAGCGCCTCCTCGCCGGCGAGCTGACCGACGGCGACGCCATCCTGGTCGACACCGACGGCGACAAGCTGACCTTCACCAGGCTCCAGCCGGCCGCGGTCGCGACCAGCTAGTTCGACGGGGTGCTCGAGGTTGTCCACAGCCTCTACACTGCGTAGATGCGTCGACCGCCGCCCGGCTATCGCCGTGGGACCAGGCCCCTGTACCCGGGTGTCTTCAAGATGCTCATCTATGGGTTCGTCCTCTGGGGCCTGGCCCTGCTCGGCATCCGGCTGCCGATCGAGCTGCCGCGCTGGCTGTTCCTGGTGCTGGAGGCGGTGGTGATCTGGTTCCTGTGGAGGGGTGTCAAGGCGGCCAGGCGGGCTCCCTCCAACCATGTGCGGCTGTTCAGTGCCCAGGAGAACTGGGCGAATGCCTTCACCCTGCAGGCGCTGATCCTGTTCCTCTGGTAGCCGACCGGGCTCGGAGGAGGCCGGCCGGGAGGGCGGCCAGCAGGCGGGGGGTGATCCTGGCCTGGCCCAGGCCCAGCTCGACCAGGGTGTCGAACAGGGCCGGGGAGGCGGCGGCGGCGCCGAGGCCGGCCTCGGCCAGGGCCGGGGCGTGGATGGCCCTGGCGAGCACGGCCGAATGGCGGAGGTGGCGGCCGAAGGCCTTGGCGAGCAGCCGCCGGTAGGCGGCCACCGGCTCCCTTGGGGCGGTCAGGGCCGCCCGGGCGGCCAGGCGGCCCGAGGCCAGGGCGTAGTAGATGCCCTCGCCCGACAGCGGGTTGACCAGCGAGGCGGCGTCGCCGGCGAGCAGCACCTGGCCGCGGCCGGGCGGCGGCCGGAACGACGAGAACGGCAGGTGGTGGGCGCGCAGGCTGTCCGGGTCGGGCTCGACCCCTGGCAGCAGGCGGCGCAGGCGCCGGTGCAGCTCGGCCCGGTCGCCGTGGAAGCGGCTGCGCAGCAGCCCGTAGCCGACGTTGGCCACCCCGGTGCCGGTCGGGAACGACCAGACATAGGCCGGCCAGCCGTCGGCCACCCAGGCGATCAGCTGCTCGGGGCGGCCCGGCGGGGCCGGCGCGTACCCGCGGACGGCGATGGCCAGGGCCCGGTCGGGGTTGGACGGGCCGCCCAGCAGCCGGCGGACGACCGAGTTGGCCCCGTCGGCGCCGACCACCACCCGGGCGGTCAGCTCGCCGTCGACCACCACCAGCCCGTCCCGCTGCTCCAGGTGGCGGACGCCGGCCCGGTGGAGCCGGGCCCCGGCGGCCTGGGCGGCGGCGACCAGGCGGGCGTCCAGGACCTCCCGCGGCACCACGTAGTTGGGCCGGGCCGGGTCGCCGGCCACCTCCATGCCGCCGGGGGAGCGCAGCCGCAGCCCGCGGATCGGCGGGTACCCCTCCAGCACCCCGCCCGCCCCCAGGGCCTCGAGCTCGTCCACGGCGTGCGGGCCGAGCCCGTCCCCGCAGGCCTTGTCCCGCGGGAAGGCCGCCTTGTCGACCAGCAGCACCGAGGCCCCCGGGCGCAGCCGCCTGGCCTCCAGCGCCGCGGCCGCCCCGGCCGGCCCGGCGCCCACCACCACCAGGTCGAAGAGGGTGCGGGTCAGGTCAGGAGGCGTCAGCCGCCGCGACCCTTGTGGCCGGCTGGCCGCAGCGGCACTCCCAGACCTCGGGAACCTCGGCGTCGGCCGCGAACGGCACCGACATCACGTGCTCCCTGGTGCACAGGTAGGTGACGACCTGCCGGGGCGCGTACGCGCTCGAGGGCGCCTGCAACCGGTCGAACTCCGCCGGAAGCGGGTGCAGGCCGTCGTCCATCGCCACTCCTCCCTCGCTCTGCTGGACCTAGTATTGCGCCGCGTCTTGCGCTGCTGTCAATTGGAGCAACCCGGTTAGACGGGAGCAACCTCCGAGGTGCAGAACGCGCACCGGCGGGCGTCGATCGGGATCTCGCTCAGGCACTCGGGGCACTTGCGGGTGCTGGGGTCGGGGGACTCGCGCCGCCGCGACAGCTCCATCAGCCGGTTGATCGGCTTGACCACGAAGAAGAACACCACCAAGGCGATGGTGACGAAGGCGATCAGCACGTTCAGGAAGTGCCCGTAGCGGAACGTCGACCCGTTGATCGTGAAGCTGAGGGCGCTGAAGTCGGGCTGGCCGAAGATGGCCGCGACCAGCGGGGTGAGCAGGTCGGCGACGGCCGCCTGGACGAGCGCGGCGAACGCCGCCCCGACGACGAACGCCACGGCAAGGTCGATGACGTTGCCTCGCAGCAGGAACTGCTTGAACTCGGTGGCCCAGGTGCGCATGTGGTCGGCCTCCTTCCGGCGCTGCGGTTCCCCCCTCGGCCGCGCATGCTAACCGCAACGGGTAGGATCGGGTCCATGCGCCACCGTTTCGCCTTCTTTGCCGTGCTGGCCGCCCTCGTCCTGGCCGCCGCCGGCTGCGCCGGCGACGCCTCCTCCGGCCAGGCCGCCGCCCCGGCGACCACCGCCGCCGCGCCCGGCCCGACCACCGCGCCGCCGACCACCCACACCGAGACCATCCGGCACGCCCCCAAGGGCCTGGTCCCGACCGGCCGGCGCGAGCCGGCCCCCGGGCTGCGGGTCACCGCCTTCGACGGCCGCGAGATCGACCTGGCCCAGTGGAAGGGCCAGCTGGTGGTGGTGAACTTCTTCGAGTCCTGGTGTGTGGTGTGCCGGGCCGAGCAGGACGCCCTCACCGAGGTCTCCCGCCGCTTCGAGCACCAGGTGCGGTTCGTCGGCGTCTCCAACCACGACACCGTCAGCGAGGGCCGCAAGTACCAGCGCGAGTTCGAGATCCACTACCCGCTGGCCAACGACTCCAGCGGCCGCACCTGGGCCGCCTGGCGGGTCCCCTACCAGCCCGTCACCGTGGTCGTCGACCGCCACGGCCGCGTCGCCTGGCGCTTCGACGGCGGGCTGGCGCCCGGGCAGCTGGACCCCGTCCTGGAGTACGTGGTCGAGGTCTAGTGACGGGCGGGCCCGACCCGGCACTCGGCGCCTACGCGGCCGCCGTGGCCGCCGGGCTCACCCGGGTCCTCGGCCCGGCACTGGTCGGCCTCTACCTGCATGGATCGGCCGCCATGGGCGGCTGGTCGGCCGAGCACAGCGACGTCGACCTGCTCGGGGTGGTCGCCCGGCCGCTCGACCGGCGGGTCAAGCGGGTGATCTCGGCCCGCCTCCACCATCCCAGCCTGGTCAGCCCGGCTCCCGTCGGGCTCGAGCTCAGCCTGGTCACCGCGGCCGTGGCCGCCGACCCGCCGCGACGGCCGCCGTTCGAGCTCCAGGTGCGCACCGGGCCGTCGCCCCATACCCACCTGGGCGGCCCGGCCGCCGCCGACCCCGACCTGCTGCTCGCCTTCGCCGCCTGCCGCCGCGCCGGCGTGGCCGTGGCCGGGCCCGGCCCACCCGAGGTGTTCGCCGACCCGCCGAGGGCCTGGCTGCTGGACCGGGTCGCCGCCGAGCTGCGCTGGGCGCTGGGCCAGGGCAGCGTCGCCTCCCGGGTGCTGACCGCCTGCCGGGCCTGGCGCTACCTGGAGGACGACGTCCTCGGCGCCAAGGTCGACAGTGCCCGCTGGGCCCGGCTCCGCCTGGCCGACGCCGGCTCCGCCGGCGCCGCCGACCTGGTGGATGAGGCTGTGGCCGCCCATCTCGGTCTCGCCCCCATGCCGGTCGCTCCCGCCGACCGCCGGCGCGCCCGCGAGCTCGTCGCCGACGTCCTGGACCGGTTCCGCGAGGGGTCCGCTTGAGGGTCGCGTCCAGGACCAGCACCGTGCTGTGGATGGTGGTCGGGGTGGTGGCCATCTCGACCTCGCCCATCCTGATCCGGCTGGCGGCCGTGCCCGCGCTGGCCCTGGCCTTCTGGCGCTGCCTGGCCGGGGCGGCCGTGCTGGCCCCGTTCGCCCGCCGCGGCCGGGCCGGCGGCCTGGCCCGGGGCGACCTGGCCTTGCTGGGCACGGCCGGGGTGTTCCTGGCCGCCCACTTCGCCCTCTGGAACGCCTCCCTGGCCCTGACCAGCGTGGGCGCGGCGACCACGCTGGTCAGCTGCACGCCGCTGTTCGTCGGGATCGGCGCCCGGTTCCTGGGCGAGGCCCCCGGCCGCCGCACCTGGGCCGGGATCGCGCTGGCCACGGTGGGCGCGGTCGTCATCGGGGTGAGCGACGCCCTGGCCGGCCCGGTCGCGGGAGCCCAGGCCACCGGGGCGTCGGGGCTGCTGGGCGACGTCCTCGCCTTCGCCGGCGCCGCCGCGGTGGCCGTCTACCTGCTGATCGGGCGGGTGATGCGGCAGCGCCTGCCGGTGTCGACCTACGCCGCCTCGGTGTACGGCACGGCCGCGGCCGTGCTGCTGCCGGCCTGCCTGCTCACCGGCTCCAGCCTCGGCGGCTATGCGGCCGGCTCCTGGCTGGCCGTGGCCGGCGTGGTCATCGGCCCCCAGCTGCTCGGCCACACCGTGTTCAACAGCCTGCTGACCAGCGTGAGCGCGACCGTGGTGAGCGTGGTCCTGCTGATCGAGCCGGTCGGGGCCACCGCCCTGGCCTGGCTGCTGTTCCACGAGCTGCCGGCGGCCGGCTTCTGGGTCGGCGCCCCTCTGGTGCTGGCCGGCAGCTGGCTGGCCATCATCGGCGAGCAGGCCGGGGCGGGGGCGGAGGCCGCCCCGGCGGCCTAGCCGCGCTGCCCCCGCTGGCGAGGATGTAGGCTCCCCCCGCAGACCAGCGCCGAGATCGGAGCAGCCGAGACCATGCCGGGAACCATCCTCGTCGGCAGCCAGTGGGGCGACGAGGGCAAGGGCAAGGCCACCGACCTGCTGGCCGACAAGATGGACGTGGTCGTCCGCTACCAGGGCGGCAACAACGCCGGGCACACGGTGATCGTCGGGGGCCGCACCTTCAAGCTCCACCTGGTGCCCAGCGGCATCCTCTACCCGCACGTCACCCCGGTGATCGGCAACGGCATGGTGGTCGACCCCGGGACCCTGCTGGCCGAGCTGGCCGCCCTCGACGCCCAGGGCATCGCCACCGGCAAGCTGCTGATCTCGGCCAACGCGCACCTGATCATGCCCTGGCACAAGGAGCTGGACAAGCTCACCGAGCGCTGGCTGGGCCGCCAGCGGATCGGCACCACCGGCCGGGGCATCGGCCCCACCTACGCCGACAAGGCGGCCCGGCTCGGCATCCGCGTCCAGGACCTGCTCGACCCGGGCATCCTGGCCAAGAAGGTCGAGGCCGTGCTGCGCGAGCGCAACCCGCTGCTGGCCAAGGTCTACAACCGGCTGCCCCTGGACGCCGAGGCGATCGTCGAGGAGTACGCCACCTACGCCGAGGCCCTGCGGCCCCGGATCGCCGACACCTCCCTGTATGTGTGGAACGCGCTCCGCGAGGGCAAGCAGGTGCTGTTCGAGGGCGCCCAGGCCACCCTGCTCGACGTCGACCACGGCACCTACCCGTTCGTGACCTCGTCCTCACCGGCGGCCGGTGGGGCCCTGGCCGGGGCCGGGGTCGGTCCCGGCTGGGTCGACCGGGTCATGGGCATCGCCAAGGCGTACGTGACCAGGGTCGGGGCCGGCCCCTTCCCCACCGAGGCCACCGACGAGGAGGCCGAGGTGCTGCGGGCGGCCGGGGACGAGTTCGGCACCACCACCGGCCGGCCGCGGCGCTGCGGCTGGCTGGACACCGTGGGGCTGCGGTACGCGGCCAGGGTCAACGGCCTGACCGAGCTGTTCGTGACCAAGCTGGACGTGCTCTCGAGGCTGGAGCGGATCCCGGTGGCCGTCGCCTACCGGATCGACGGCGAGGTGACCGAGGACTGGCCGATGACCCAGACCGAGGTCCATCACGCCGAGCCGGTCTACGAGCTGTTCGAGGGCTGGCGGGAGGACATCACCGGCGCGACCAGGCTCGAGGACCTGCCCAGGGCGGCCAGGACCTACGTGGACGCCATCGAGAAGCTGGGCGGGGTGCCGGTGACCGCCGTCGGCGTCGGCCCCGGCCGCGAGCAGACAGTGGTCCAGCCGGCAGGGTCGGCCTCGGCTGGGGCGCCACCCGCGCGGGCAACGACGATCTCTGGGGAGGGCTGATGAGGATTGCGGTCGTCGGGAGCGGCGGGCGCGAGCACGCGCTGCTGGCCACGCTGGCCCAGAGCCCCGACGTGGAGCGGCTGTTCGCCGTGCCCGGCAACGCCGGCACGGCCCAGGTGGCGCAGAACGTGCCCGGGCTGGGCGCCGCGGACGGGCCCGGGCTGGCCGGCTTCGCCGAGCGCAACCGGGTCGACCTGACCATCATCGGGCCCGAGCAGCCGCTGGTCGCCGGGGTGGCCGACGAGCTCCTGGACCGGGGCCTGCCGGTGTTCGGCCCGACCGCCGCGGCCGCCCGCATCGAGGGCTCCAAGGCCTTCGCCAAGGAGGTCATGGCCGCGGCCGGGGTGCCGACGGCCCGCTCCGAGCCCTTCACCGACCCGGCCCGGGCGGTGGCCGCCCTCGACGACTTCGGGCCGCCCTGGGTGGTCAAGGCCGACGGGCTGGCCGCCGGCAAGGGCGTGACCGTGACCGACGACCACGCCGCCGCCCGGGCCGCCGTCGAGGCCGCCCTGGTCGGCAGGGTCCACGGCGAGGCCGGGGCCGTCATCCTGCTCGAGGAGTTCCTGGAGGGGCCGGAGGCCAGCGTCTTCGCGGTCACCGACGGCCGCACCGTGCTCCCCCTGGCCCCGGCCCGCGACCACAAGCGGGTCGGCGACGGCGACACCGGGCCCAACACCGGCGGCATGGGCGCCTACTCGCCCCTGCCCGACGTCGACGACGACCTGGTCGAGCAGGTCCGCCGGACCGTGCTGGAGCCGACCGTGGCCGAGCTGGCCCGCCGGGGCGCCCGCTACCAGGGCCTGCTGTACGCCGGCCTCACCCTGACCCCGGCCGGCCCCCGGGTGCTGGAGTTCAACTGCCGCTTCGGCGACCCCGAGACCCAGGTCATCCTGCCCCGCATGACCAGCGACCTGGCCGACCTGGCCTGGACGGCGGCCGAGGGCACCCTGGCCGGGGCCAAGGTCTCCTGGGACCCGCGGGCCTGCGTCACCGTGGTGCTGGCCTCCGGCGGCTACCCCGGCTCCTACCGTAACGGCCTGGAGGTCGACGGGCTCCAGGCGGCCGCGGCCCGGCCCGGGGTCCAGCTGTTCCACGCCGGCACGGCGCCCGGCCCGGAAGGGCGGGTCCGCACCGCCGGCGGGCGGGTACTCGGGGTCACCGCCCTCGGCGACGACCTGGCCGACGCCCGGGCCCGGGCCTACCGGGCGGCCGAGCTGGTACGGTTCGACGGCGTCCACTACCGGCGTGACATCGCCGCCGTGCTACCGTAGGGCCTCTTGGTCCGGTTGTACGAGATGGGTGCTATGCAACCTGCCGAGCGGCCGCCGATCCTGCCCTACTGCCGGGTCCCGATCGTGGTCCACGAGCCCAACGCCGCCGCCCCGGAGGTGGCCAGGCGGGTGGCCGAGCTCATCGCCGCCAGGTGTCCCGGCGCCGTGGCCGAGCACATCGGCAGCTCGGCCGTGCCCGGCCTGGCCGGCAAGGGCACCGTCGACCTGCTCCTGCCCACCCCGGCCGAGGACATCCCGGAGGTCACCGACGACCTGCTCGCCCTCGGCTTCCAGCGCCAGGCGGTGCCGACGGCGTTCCCGCCGACCCGGCCCATGCTCCAGGGGGTCATCCGCCACGGGGACACCTCGTTGCGGGTCCATGTCCACGTGGTCCCCGAGGACAGCCCGGAGGTGGCGGCGCTGCGCGGCTTCCGCGACGCCCTGCTGGCCGACCCCGACCTGCGCCGGCAGTACGAGCAGCTGAAGCGGACCATCGTCGGCGCCGGCACGGTCGACTCGGTGGCCTTCTCCAAGGCCAAGCACGCCTGGATCGTCGCCACCCTCGAGCGTCTCGGCCTGACCGAGGCCGTCGAAGAGGTCAGGACAGGGGGCCTGCCCTAGTTCCGTTCTAGAATCCGGGGGACAGACGACCGGATCAAGGAGTGTTCATGCCGCCAAGGGTTGGGATCGTGCTCGGCTCGACCTCCGACGGGGAGAAGGCCAAGACCGCGGCGGTGATACTGGAGAAGTTCGGCGTCGAGCACGAGCTGGAGGTGCTGAGCGCCCACCGCGACCCCCGCCGGGTGGCCGAGTACGGGTCGACCGCCGCCGAGCGGGGCCTCCAGGTGCTGATCGCGGCCGCCGGCAAGGCGGCCGCCCTGCCCGGGGTGCTGGCCGCCCACACCACCCTGCCGGTGATCGGGCTGCCGATCTTCACGCCCCAGCTCGCCGGCGCCGACTCGCTGTTCTCGATCGTGCAGATGCCCTCGGGGGTGCCGGTGGCCGCCGTCGGGCTGGACGCCGCCGCCAACGCCGGCATCCTGGCCGTGCAGATCCTGGCCGTCGGCGACCCCCGGCTCCGGCTCCAGCTCCAGGAGTTCAAGGACCAGCTGGCCGAGGGCCTGCGGCTGTAGGGCGATGATCCCCCGCTACACGCTCCCCGAGATGGGCGCCATCTGGAGCGAGGCGACCCGCTTCCGGCTGTTCGTCGAGGTCGAGGTGGCGGTCGTCCGGGCCAGGGCCCGCCGCGGGCTGGTGCCGGCGGCCGACCTGGCCGCCATCGAGGAGGCCCCGGCCCCCTCCCCCGAGCGGGTCCACACCCTCGACGCCGAGCTGCAGCACGACGTGATCGCCTTCCTGACCGCCTACGGGGAGGGGGTCGGCGAGGCGGCCAGGCACGTCCACTACGGCATGACCTCCTCCGACCTGCTCGACACCACCCTGGCCCTTCAGCTCACCCGGGCCTGCGACCTGCTGTTGCGGCGGCTGGACCGGCTGGTCGCGGCCACCCGGGAGCGCGCCCTCGAGCACCGCGACACCCTGTGCCTCGGCCGCACCCACGGGGTGGCGGCCGAGCCGACCACCTTCGGCCTGAAGCTGGCCGGCCACGCCTTCGCCTTCGACCGCGACCGGCGCCGGCTGGCCGCCGCCCGGGAGGGGGTCGCCGTCGGCACCATCTCGGGCGCGGTCGGCACCTACGCCAACCTGCCGGCCGACGTCGAGGCCGAGGTCCTGGACGAGCTCGGCCTGCGGCCCGAGCCGGCCCCGACCCAGGTGGTGGCCCGCGACCGCCACGCCGCCCTGCTGGCCACCCTGGCCGTGGTCGGGGCCGACATCGAGCGGCTGGCCACCGAGGTCCGCCACCTCCAGCGCACCGAGGTCAGGGAGGCCGAGGAGCCGTTCGCCGAGGGCCAGAAGGGCTCATCGGCCATGCCCCACAAGCGCAACCCGATCGTGGCCGAGCGCCTCTGCGGCCTGGCCCGGCTGCTGCGCGGCTACGCCACCGCCGGGCTGGAGGACGTCGCCCTGTGGCACGAGCGCGACATCTCCCACTCGGCGGTCGAGCGGGTCGCCCTGCCCGACGCCTGCTGCGTGCTCGACTACGCCCTGGAGCGGGCCCACTGGCTGGTGGCCGGGCTGCGGGTCTTCCCCGAGCGGATGCGGGCCAACCTGGAGGCCTCCGGGGGGCTCGCCGGGTCCTCGGCCGCCCTCCTGGCCCTGGTCGACGCCGGCTGGACCAGGGACGACGCGTACGCGGCGGTGCAGCGGGCGGCCATGGCCGCCTGGGAGGGCAAGGGCGGCTTCCGCGACCTGCTCCTGGCCGAGCCGGGCGTGGCCGAGTCCCTGAGCGAGCGGGCCCTGGATCAGGAAATGGCCCCGGCCCGGTTCGTGGCCGGCGCCGGCCCCGTGTTCGACCGACTGGAGGCGTTGCGGTGAGCGAGCTTGTAGCCCCGCCGGACGGGCTGCGGCCCCTGGGCTCCGGCAAGGTCCGCGACCTGTACGAGGTCGACGACGACCACCTGCTGCTGGTGGCCAGCGACCGCATCTCGGCCTTCGACGTGGTACTGGACGACCCGGTCCCGGGCAAGGGCGAGGTGCTGACCGCCCTGACCGTGTTCTGGCTGGAGCTGCTGGCCGACCTGGTCCCCAACCACCTGGCCGGCTGGCGGGCCTCGGAGCTGCCGGCCCCGGCCCGCCACCTGGCCGGCCGGGCCATGCTGGTCCGGCGCCTGGAGATGATCCCGTTCGAGTGCGTCGCCCGCGGCTACCTGGTCGGCTCGGGCTGGAAGGACTACCAGGCCACCGGGGCCGTCTGCGGCGTCCCCCTGCCGCCAGGGCTGCTCCAGGCCGACCGGCTCCCCGAGCCGATCTTCACCCCGGCCACCAAGGCCCAGACCGGCCACGACGAGAACGTGTCCGAGGCCCGGGTGGCCGAGGCCGTCGGCCCCGAGCTGGCCGGCCGCCTGCGCGACCTCACCCTCGAGGTCTACCGGCGCGGCGCCGAGCACACGGCCCGGCGGGGCATCCTGCTCGCCGACACCAAGCTCGAGTTCGGCCGCGACGGCGACCAGGTCGTGCTGGCCGACGAGGTCCTCACCCCCGACTCCTCCCGGTTCTGGCCGGCCGGCGGCTGGTCCCCCGGCCACTCGCCCCCCTCGTTCGACAAGCAGTACGTCCGCGACTGGCTCCAGGACCAGTCCTGGGACCAGCGGCCCCCGGCCCCGGCCCTCCCTCCCGACGTGGTCGCCGGCACCGCCGCCCGCTACCGCGAGGCCTACGAGCGCCTGGCCGGCCGCCCCCTCGACAGCTGGCTGGCCGAGGCCAGGGCCAACCCGCCGGGGAGCTAGGGCAACAGCCGGTAGAAGCGCCAGTCCTCGGCCTCGACGCCGAGCGTCTCGGTGTGGCCGAACCCGGCCGCGGCGGCGTAGCCGGCCAGGGTGGCCGGGCGCAGGACGGCTCCGGTGGCGGCCGTCTCGGGGTCGCCCATGACGCTGGGCAGGCAGGAGACCACGCTCCAGCCGTAGGCTCGCCGGTCCCGGTCGGGCGCCGGGGCGGTGAACTGGTCCTCGACCCGCTCGTCGGCGACCACCACCGACCCGCCCTCGGCCAGCATGGCCCTGGCCGCCCGCAGGGCGTCCACCGGCCGGGCCATGTCGTGCAGGGCCTCGAAGATGGTCACCAGGTCGTAGCGGCCGGCCACGCCGGGGTCGGCGGCGTCGACCACGGCGAAGCGGACCCGGCCGGTCATGCCCGTCTCCCGGGCGTTGTCGGCCGCGGCCGCCACCACGTCGGGGTCGACGTCGAAGCCGTCCACCGTGATCTTCGGGTAGGTCCTGGCCATGGCGATGCTCGACCAGCCGGTCCCGCAGGCCACGTCGGCCACCCGGGCCGGCGGGTCGGCCCGCAGGCGCCGGTCGACCTCCGGGATGGCCGGCAGCCACCGGCTGCCGAGCAGGTTGAGGAACAGGGCCCGGTTGAACTCGGCCCTGCCCTCCGGCTCCCACGGCAGCGGCGGCGGGGCGCCGCCGTGCCGGAACGCCTCCGCCAGGTCGGGCAGTGGCCGGGCCGCCCGGACCGCCTCGACCCCCCGGTAGGCCTGGTAGTCGACGTCGTCGGGGTCGGCCAGGACCGGGACGTGCTCGGGCGGCATCCGGTAGCGGCGCTCCAGCGGGCCGGCGGCCGGGTCGTCGACGGCCAGCAGCCCGCTGGCCGCGTGCTGCTCCAGCCACTCGCGCACGTACCGCTCGACCGTCCCGGTCCGCTCGGCCAGCTCGGCGGAGGTCGCCGGGCCGCCCTCGGCCAGGGCCCGGTACAGGCCGAGCCGCTCGCCCAGGTAGACGGCGTAGAGCTCCAGGGCGGTGATGGTGGCCTGGCGCAGGCGCTCGGCGAGCGCCCGGGTGGCCTCGGGACCCGCGTCGCGAGGCGGGTCAGCGCTCGTCGGAGCCCTCCTCCTCGTGGAGCCGGCCGACGAAGCGCTCCCGCAGCAGCCGCTTGGAGAACTTGCCGGTGGCGGTCATGGGGATCTCGTCGACGAACTCGACCCGCTCGGGCAGCCACCACTTGGGGAACTTGTCGGCCACCGAGGCCACCACCTCGGCCTCGCCGACCTCCGAGCCGGGCTTGCGGACGACCACGGCCAGGGGGCGCTCGCCCCACTTCTCGTCGGGGACGGCGATGACCGCCGCCTGGGCGACCTCGGGGTGGCCCATCAGGGCGTTCTCCAGCTCGACGCTGGAGATCCACTCGCCGCCGGACTTGACCAGGTCCTTGGTCCGGTCGATCACGTGCAGGTAGCCGTCGTGGTCGAGGGTGGCCACGTCGCCGGTGTGGTACCAGCCGTCCACGAAGGTCTGGGCCGAGCGCTCGTCGTCCAGGTACTCCGAGGCGATGGTGGGGCCGCGCAGCTGGAGCTCGCCCATGGACTTGCCGTCGGCCGGGACCTGGCCGCCGTCGCCGTCCACCACCCGCTGCTCCAGCCCGGGCACCAGCAGGCCCTGCTTGGCCTTGTAGCCGTAGCGGGCCTCGACCGGCAGGTCGTCCATGGTCGACTTGAGCCGTGAGAAGTGGGTCACCGGGGTGGCCTCGGTCATGCCGTAGGCGTGGACGAACTGGATCCCGTGGCGCTCCTCGTAGGCCCGGATCATCGACACCGGGGCCGCCGACCCGCCGCACAGGATCCGCTCCAGCGAGCCCAGGCCGCCGCCGTCGGCCTCCAGCAGCTGGAGGATGCCGAGCCAGACCGTCGGCACCCCGGCCGACACGGTCACGCCCTCGGTCCGGATGAGGCGTAGGTAGTCGGCCGGGGTCGGGGCCGGGCCGCCGTACACCTGGCCGGCCCCGTACCAGGTGGCCGCGAACGGCATCCCCCAGGCGTTGACGTGGAACATGGGCACGATCGGCAGGAGCACGTCCCGCTCGGAGATGGCGGCCGTATCGACCGAGCCGAGCATCAGCGAGTGGAGGTACAGGGCCCGGTGGGAGTAGGCGACGCCCTTGGGGTGGCCGGTGGTGGCCGAGGTGTAGCAGATGCCGGCCGTCTGCCACTCGTCCAGCTCCGGCCAGTCGGCCGGCGGGGCCGAGCGCTCGACCAGGTCCTCGTAGCCGTGCTCGGAGCCGAAGCCGAGCGACGGCCACTCCCCGTCGTCGGCGTCCAGCACCAGCACATGGCGCACGGTGTCCAGGTTGGGCAGCACCGGGCCGATGGTCTGGGCCAGCTCGGCGTCGCAGACCAGCACCTTGTCGCGGGCGTGGTTGACGATGTAGGCGAGCTGGTCGCCGCCCAGGCGGATGTTGAGGGTGTGGTAGCTGGCCCCCATCAGGGCGGCCGCGAAGTACACCTCCAGGTGCCGGTCGTGGTTCCAGCAGAAGGTGGCCACCCGGTCGCCGGGCCCGACGCCGAGCTCGCGCAGGCCGCCGGCCAGCCGGGCCACCCGGTCGGCCCAGTGGCCGTAGGTGGTCCGCCGCACCTCCCCGCCCGATCGCTCCGGCCGCCTGGTCACCAGCTGCCGGTCCGGGAACAGGGTCCTGGCCCGCTGGTAGATGCTGTGGACGGTGAGCGGGTAGTCCATCATGCGGACCTCCTCACTACTGGCGGCTGTCCAGATGCTACCGTCCCAGCCGGGAGGCGACGCGGTGGAGATGTACCTGGTCAGGCACGGCGAGACCGAGTGGTCGCGGGCGCGGCGGCACACCGGCCGCACCGACGTGCCGCTGAACGAGGTCGGCGAGGCCGAGGCCAAGGCGCTCGGGCAGCACCTGCGCGGCCTGGAGGTCGACCGGGTCCTGTCGAGCCCCCTGATCCGGGCGGTGACCACGGCCAGGCTGGCCGGGTTCGGCGACCGGCTGGAGACCACCGACGCCCTGCTGGAGTTCGACTACGGCGACTACGAGGGCCTGACCACCCCGGCGATCCGCGCCTCCCGGCCCGGGTGGGACCTGTTCCGCGACGGCTGCCCCGGGGGCGAGACGGTCGAGGCCGCCGCCGCCCGAGCCCGGGGCCTGCTGGCCGAGCTGACGGCCGCCGACGACGGCCGGGCCCTGCTGTTCTCCCACGGCCACCAGCTGCGCATCCTGGCCGCCTGCCACCTGGGCCTGCCCCCCGGGACGGCCAGGCACCTGTTCCTGGGCACGGCCAGCCTGTCGGTCGTCGGCACCGAGCACGAGTGGCCGGCCATCCTGCTCTGGAACGAGCAGGAGGGCTCCGGCGCCCACCTGGCCGAGACCGGCACCACCGGCTGGCGCGGCGTCCCCCGGTCGTCCCGCCGGCGGCCGGGCGGCCCCGAAGCGGACCAGGGATGACCGGGCTCCTCGACGACCCGGCGCGGGCCGCGGCCGTCGCCGCCGCCCGCCCCCTGATCGAGCCAGGCATGACCGTCGGCCTCGGCTCCGGGCGGGCCGTGTTCGCCCTGATCGACGCGCTCGCCGCCACCTGGGCGTCGCCCCGGCCGCTGCGGGCGGTCGTCGCCTCCTCCAGGACCGAGGCCAGGGCGAGGGCGGCCGGCATCGACCTGGTCGGCCTGGACGACGACCGCGTCCTCGACCTGGCCGTCGACGGCGCCGACGAGGTCGACCCGGCGCTGCGGCTGCTCAAGGGGGGCGGCGGGGCCCTGCTGCGCGAGAAGCTGGTCCTGGCCGCGGCCCGCCGGGTGGTGATCCTCGCCGAGGCCCCCAAGCTGGTCGACCGCCTCGGCGCCAGCAGGGCCCTGCCGGTGGAGGTCGTCCGGTTCGCCTGGCCGACCACCCGCCGGCGCCTCCTGGAGCTGGTCCCGGAGGCCAGCCTGCGCCGCGGCCCCGGTGGCGGCCCGGTGGTCACCGACGAGGGCCATCACCTGCTCGACTGCGCCGTCCCCGACGGCGACCCGGAGGCCCTGGCCGTCGCCCTCAAGGCGACCCTGGGCGTGGTCGAGCACGGCCTGTTCGTCGACCAGGCCGACCAGGTGCTGCTCGGCCGGCCGGACGGGACCGTGGAGGAGCTGTCCCGGCCGGGCGCAGCAGGTAGATCCGCGGGTGATGGCCCTTCTGATAGACGCGGGTGACGCCCTCGGGCGTCCACAGACCCCGGGCCTGGTCCAGGCAGCGCTCCATCAGGCGGATCTCGTGGGTGAGCACGGCCAGGCGGGCGCCGGGGGCGGCGGCCCGGTGGGCCCGCTCCAGCAGGGTGGCGTGCAGGGCCTGGTTGCCCGCGTGGTCGCCGACCAGGGTGCCCCACGGCGGGTCGGCCAGGAGCACGTCGTAGGGGCCGCCGGCCAGCCAGGCGTCGTCGGCGACGTCGGCCTGCACCAGCTCGGCCCGGTCGGTGAGGCCGGCCGCGGCCAGGTTGGCCCGGCAGTCCTCCAGCACGGCCCGGTCCCGGTCGACCCCGACGGCCAGCCGGGCCGGCCCGGTCAGGAGCCGCTCCACCAGCAGCGTCCCCGAGCCGCACATCAGGTTGGCGACCCGGTCGGCGGGCCGCGGCCGGGTCAGGCGGGCCATGGCGGCGGCGATGGTGGCGTTGGCGGCCCCGGGGAGGTGGCGGACCCGCCAGGGACGGTCCGACAGCGGCCGGGTGGACAGCCGGACCAGCACGTCCCACCCGTCGGCCCGTTCGACGGCCCGGCGGAACCGGAGCACCAGGTCGCCGTCGTCCTGGTCGTGGCGCAGTCCGGTGGAGGCGGCCAGCGCCTCGGCGAGCCGCCGGAAGCCGCTGGAGGTGGCGCCGGCGGCGTCGAACCGGAACGACGAAGGTTGTGGCGCCGGGCCCAGCTCCCGGACCGCCTGGACGGTCCGGACGATCTCCGGCAGGTACTCGCCGCTGGTCAGCGAGCGTGGCCTGGGCACGCCGAAGCTGAGGACGGCGAAGGCGGCCACGACGGTCCGTAGCTCACCCAGCCGCTCCCAGGGGCCGCGCAGCTCAAAGCGCAGCGAGTCCGAGCGGCCGGGGACCGGGCGCAGCCGCTCCGCCCCTCCGAGGCGCTCGCGGACCTCGGCCTCCACCACCTCGCCCAGGCCGGCAAGGAACAGCAGCTCCATCGGGTGCGCGGGGCCGCTCCGGCGCCCGGCCATCGTCCTGGCTGGTGCGCGGCTAGGGCTCGTCGGTCGCCTGCTCGCGTTCGCGGGCCCGCTGCTCGGCGCGGGCGTGGACCCGGGTCATGATGCGGGTGCCGGGGATGGCGGCCAGCAGCAGGGCGGCCGGCCCCCACAGGTAGGTGGGCAGGGGGGAGGTGACGAGCATGGCCACCAGCAGCGAGCCCAGCATGAGCAGGAGGTCGCGGGGGCTGTGCACCGCCTCACGCAGCAGGTCGCCCATGGGGACCGCGACCGGCGGCGGGGCGGCCCGCCTGGCCGCGGCGACGGCCTCGCGGCGCTGCCTCAGGAGCTGAAGCGGCGAAGGACGACGGCCCCATTGTGGCCGCCCAGCCCCATGGAGCTCGAGATGGCCACGTCGAAGCGGGCCTCCCGGCTCTTCAGGGGTACGTAGTCGAGGTCGCATGCTGGGTCCGGGTCCTCGAGGTTGATGGTCGGGGGCAGGACCTGGTCGCGCAGGGCGAGCGCGCTGGCGATCGCCTCGAGGGCGCCGGCCGCGCCGAACAGGTGGCCGGTCATGGACTTGGTCGATGAGACGGCCAGGTCGTCGGCGTGGGCGCCGAACGCCTGCCGGATGGCCTGGGTCTCGGCCGGGTCGCCGAGCGGGGTGCCGGTGCCATGGGCGTTGACGTAGCCGACCTCCTCGGGCCGGACCTTGGCCGAGGCCAGCGCGTCGGTGAGCATGTGGATGACCCCGCGGCTGGCCGGGTGCGGGGTGGCCACGTGGTAGGCGTCGTTGGAGGCGCCGTACCCGGCCACCTCGGCGTACACCTTGGCCCCGCGGGCCCGGGCCGAGGCCTCGGACTCGAGCAGGACCACGGCCGCGCCCTCGGCGATCACGAAGCCGGCCCGGGCCCGGTCGAACGGGCGCGAGGCCGCCGGCGGGTCGTCGTTGCCCGGGGCCAGGGCCTGCATCTGGCAGAACCCGGCCAGGACCAGCGGGGTGATGCAGGCCTCGGTGCCGCCGGCCAGGATCACGTCGGCCCGGCCCTGGCGGATCAGCTCGGCCGCCTCACCGATGGCGTGCGAGCCGGTGGCGCAGGCCGACACGACCGCGAAGTTGAGGCCGACCACGCCCAGCTTGGTGGCGATGTAGCTGGTGGCCGTGTCGACCAGGCAGTTGGGCAGGAAGGTGGCCGAGACCCGGCCCGGCCCCTTCTCCAGCAGGACACGCTGCTGCTCCTCGACGATCCCGATGCCGCCGATGGCCGAGCCGACGACCACCCCGGTGCGTTCCGGGTCGAGCTTGTCGATGCCGGAGTCGGCCACCGCCTCGTCGGCGGCGGCCACGGCGAACAGCACCCCGCGGTCCATCCGCCGGGCGTCCTTGCGGGAGGCCACCGACTCGGGGTCGAAGCCGCCGACCTCGCCGGCGATGCGGACCGGGTAGTCCGAGGGGTCGAAGGCGGCGATCGTGTCGATCCCGCTGCGCCCGGCCAGCATCGCCTCCCAGGTGGAGGGGGCGTCCAGCCCGAGCGGGTTGACGGTGCCGATGCCGGTGATGAGCGCGCGCTGTTCCATGTGGAACAGAGCGTAGCCTACGCGGGCGGCTCCTCGCCTTCTTCCAGTTCGTCCCTGGCCGCGAACAGGGCCAGGTCGGGGTCGAGCCCCAGCTCCAGCCCCTCCTCGGCCACCAGCTCGTCCTCCACGCTGTCGGCCATCTCATGGGGGTCGAGGTCCTCGGGCAACTGCTCGACAAGCTCCTGCTCGTAGTCCTGCTCGCTCACTTGGATTGCTCCTTGTCGGTCTGGGGCGGTCAACGGTATCCCAGGCGGCTGGCCAGGTCCTCGTGCACGGCCCTGGCGGCCCGCTGGGCCTGGACGGCGCCGGGGCGGGGCTCGACCACGCGGACGGTGGCCGGGTCGGTGGTCTGGCCGAGGGCGAGCAGGGCCGCCCCCCTGGCCGAGGCCTCGGGCTCGTCGACCACCCGGACCGGGCGGCCGAGCACGTCGGCCAGGGTCTGCTGCCACCAGGGGGAGGCGATGATGGCGCCGCCGGAGGCGACCACCTCCGGCGGCCGGGGCAGGGTGGAGGCCAGGGCCTCGTAGCCGGCGGCCAGCCGGTAGCACACCGACTCCAGGGTGGCGGCCAGGATCTCTGTGGCGGTGGTGGCCAGCGAGAGGCCGGCGATCGCCCCCGACCCGGCGGCCAGGTCGAGCGGCGGCCGGGAGCCGGCGTGGTACGGCATGACCACCGCCCCCCGCGACCCGGGCGGGACCGTGGCCAGCTCCTCCTCGACCGACCCCTCGGCCGGCAGGGCGGTCACCTGCCGCAGCCAGGCGTACAGGTTGCCGCCTCCCGAGAAGGCGGCCCCGCTGACCACGTCACGGTCGTCGACCAGGTACCGCCAGAGCTCCCGGTGCACCGGGCCGGCCTGCTCGGCCGGCTCGACGACGCGGATGGCCGCCGAGGTGCCGATGTTGATGGCCACCCGGTCGGGGGCGACGCAGCCGGCGCCCACGTTGGAGGCGGCCCCGTCGCCGGTCGCCGGGTGCCAGGTGGCCGCGGCCAGGGCCGGCCACCGCCGCGCCCCCTCCGGCCCCAGCCGGCCCGTCCAGCCGGCGCCGGCCACCGCCGGCAGGGCCCGCTCGTCCACCCCGGCCAGCTCCAGCGCCTGGGCGTCCCAGGCCGCCGTGGCCAGGTGGAGCAGGCCGGTCCCCGAGGCCATGGACGGCGAGGCGCTGGGGTCGCCGAGCAGCGCCCCGGTCGCGTACTCGGCCAGCCCCAGGTAGCGGGCCGGGGCGGGGGAGAGCTCCCTGGCCAGCCAGGGCAGCTTCACCGTCCAGTACAGCGTGTGCGGCCGGGCCCCGGTGGCGGCCTGCAGCCGGTCCATGTCACCCCGGGACCGCAGCTCGCCCACCAGCGGCGCCGCCCGGGTGTCGGCCCAGGTGAGCGCCCCCGTCAGCCGCCGCCCGTCGCGGTCAAGGGCGATCACCGAATGCCAGGCACACGAGGTGGCCACGTCCTGGACCCCGTCCAGGTCCCCCCGGCCGTTCAACTCGTCGAGGCACTCGCCGATGGCCGCGACCACCCCGTCGGGGTCGAGCTCGGCCTTGCCCTCGTCGGTGATGTCCAGCTGGGTCGGCCGCCGAGCCAGCATGTCGGGTAGCGGCGCCCCGCGGTCGTCGAACACCAGCGCCCGCACCGACGAGGTCCCGAGGTCGAGCGCCAACACCCGCCGGTCCGCCACGCCACCTCCTCCAGCCTCGGCCGTCCCCCCCTGATACCCATACCTTCCGGTCTCTACCGCCCCCGGGCGTCCCCCTCCCGGTCCTGCCGGCGCGCTATGGTAGGTCGCGTTCGGCCGTCAACGGTGGAACGGCGGAGATGGAGCGAATGTCGCCGGGTCGGCGCCGGCGCCTGGTCAGGAGCGTCCTGCTCCTCGTCCTCGTCCTGGTGTTGGTGGCGGGCGGGGTCTGGCTCCGCGACCGGCGCGAGGCCGCCCCGCCACCCGCCCCGGTGCCCGCGGCGGGGCGGCCGGCCGCGCGGGGCGCCGCCGGGGGCGCCCCCCGGGCCGAGCGGCCGCCCGAGCCGCCGACCTGGCGCCTGCGGGTCACCCCCCA
>JBJMHP010000201.1:0-11672 GCA_045807325.1 Actinomycetes bacterium
CTGGACGGCGGCGTCGCCGGCGGAGCGGCGGCCGGGCCGCGCTCGGTCGGCTCAGCGCGCCGGCGGTGCGCCTGGCCGCGATCGCCTGCCTGGCCACGGCGCGCATGGGCGGCGACACGTCGAAGCCGGCCGCCGTGGCCACCTTGGCCGCAGCCGGCTTGGCCGCGGGCGCGGAGGCGCCCTGGGCGGTGCCGATCGGGGCCGAGACAACCAGGCCGGTGTCGAGCAGCAGCGGGACCAGCCGTGGCGCCCGCGTCCATATGCTCCCCGGCCGGCTCCCTTCCCTGGCCGTGCCGGCAAGATGGCGTCGTTGCCAGATGACATCCGGACTCTCGACTATTACGATACTTCGGTACTTACAGATCAGACTTCACACAGCCCACATAGTGCGCGAAAATGCTTGGCTCGCGAGGCTGGTTCCGGGACCCCCTTGGCGGGCATGCTGTTGGCAGCGCCAGCGCCGGGGAGGTTCCGAATGGCCGAGCAGCCACTGACGATCGGCATCGAGGAAGAGTTCCAGATCGTCGACGCCGACGGGCAGCTGAAGGCCCACATCGACACGCTGCTGGCCGCCGCCCAGTCCAGCTCGATCGTGGATGACGTGCGGGCCGAGATGCTGCAGTCGGTGGTCGAGGTGGGCACCAGGATCTGCGCCGACGTCGGGGAGGCCCGGGCCGAGGTCCTGCGGCTGCGCGGGGGCCTGGCCGGCCTGCTCAACGCGGAGGGGCTGCGGATCGCCTCGGCCGGCACCCATCCGTTCTCCCACTGGCAGGACCAGCGGGTGACCGAGATGGAGCGCTACAAGCTGTTCGAGGACCAGATGCAGGACCTGGTCCGGGAGCTGCTGATCTTCGGCATGCACGTGCACGTGGGCATCCCCGACCCCGAGGCCCGCATCGAGGTCCTGAATGAGGCCCGCTACTTCCTGCCCCACCTGCTCGCCCTGTCGACCTCGAGCCCGTTCTGGCTCAACCGGCGCACCGGGCTCAAGTCCTACCGCAGCGTCATCTGGTCGCGGTTCCCCCGCAGTGGCATCCCGCCGGAGTTCAGCTCGCATGCCGACTTCGACAACTACGTGGCCCTGCTGGTCAAGACCAATACCATCGACACCGGCAAGAGCATCTGGTGGGACCTGCGGCCCCACTGGCAGTACCCGACCATCGAGTTCCGCATCTGCGACGCCGTGACCAGGGTCGACGAGGTCATCTGCCTGGCCGCCCTCGTCCAGGCCATCTGCGCCAAGCTGCTCAGGCTGCGGGCGCAGAACCTCGGCTTCCGCAAGTACCCGCCGCAGCTGATCCATGAGAACAAGTTCCGGGCCTTCCGGCACGGCCTGGACGGCAAGCTGATCGACTTCGGCAAGCAGCGCGAGGTCCCCATGCGCGACCTGGCCGTCGAGCTGGTGGAGTTCGTCGACGACGTGGTCGACGACCTCGGCTCCCGCAAGGAGGTCGAGTACGTCCACACCATCCTGGGCGAGGGCACCAGCGCCGACCGCCAGCTCGCCGTCCACCAGGCGACCGACGGCGACATGCGCGCCGTGGTGGACCACATCACCGACGAGACCATGATCGGCGTGCCCATGCCCGCCTGAACCGGGGACCGCCGTGCGGAGATCATCGCGGTCACGATCAATACGAAGATAGAGCTAGCTTTCCCACTCGCCACCCTGCCACCGGCACGCCACCGCGGCCAGGCTGGCGATGGCCGCGGACGACCCGACCGTGATCACCGACTGGAACGCGATCGCCGAGAGCACCGTGACAGGCGACGCCACCAGGCCGCCGGTCGAGGCCATCCTCTACATGGCGTTCGTCCACGCGGCCGTCTATGACGCCGTGGTTGGCATCGAGGGCCGGCCAGCGAGCGGACCTGGAGGGAGGACACATGCGTCGCACCATCCAGGTGCTCGGCATTGCCTTGATGGTGGCCGGGCTCGTCATTGACAGGTCGGTGGGAAGCCGTCGACGCGCCGGCGGCACGGCCGACAGGAACCTCACCAGTCGCCTCCCGCTGCTGCTGTTCTGGATCGGTGCGGTGGTGCTGGTGCTCGCGTCCATCTAGCGGTCAGGGCCTGGCCGGCCGGCGTGCCCGGGGCGGCTGTGGCTCCCAGCGGAACAGTCGCACCGAGGCCAGCAGCCCGGCCACCGCCCAGGCGCCGAGCACGGCCAGGTCGTGGCCGGCGAGGACGGGCACGCCGCCGGTCGCCTGCAGGGCCCGGGTGGCGGCCTCGACGGTCGGCTGGCCGGGCAGGTACCGCAGGAGGTCGGCGACCCAGCTCGGGGTGCCGCCGAGCCCGCCGAGCGCGCCCGACAGCAGCATCACCGGGAAGTAGCTGAAGGCCAGCAGCGGCTGGGCGGACTCGGCCGTGGGGATGAACGGGGTGAGCGCGGTGCCGACACAGGCCCAGGCGAGCGCGGCCAGGCCGAGGGTCACGACCAGGCCCAGGGCCGCCCCGGCGCTCAGGCGGACGTGGTAGACGAGCACCCCGACCAGCACCGTGACCGTCCCGGAGGCCAGGGCCAGCAGGACGGTCGCGCACAGGCACCCGGCCAGGTAGCCCAGCGGGGGAGCGGGGTCGCGCGCCAGCGCTTGAGGACCCCGGCCTCGCGGGCGGCGACCAGGCCGCCGGCGTGGGTGAGGTAGGCGGTGAGGGTCACGCCCAGGACCACCCGGCCGGCCAGGGCGGCCGCGGCGACCTCGGCCTGCTGGAGGTTGGTGAGCACCAGCAGCATCACCGGCAGCAGCACCCCGGCCCACAGGGCACGGGGGCTGCGCAGCAGCAGGAGCCGCTGGTAGCGGACCTGGCCGGCGAGGACGGGAGCGAGGGCGGGCAGGCGCCCGGCGGTTGGCTCAGCCATGGGTCGGGACCTCCTCGGGGGCCGCGGCGGCGGACGGCTCCGACGGCTCGGCCACGAGCGCCAGGTAGGCGTCCTCCAGGCTGGGGGCGCCGACCTCCAGGCCGGCCAGGTCGAGGCCGTAAGCCCCGGCCCAGCCGGCCAGCGCGCCGAGGGCGGCCGTGACCTCAGTGGTGCGCACGGCCAGCTCGCCGCGGCCGGCGTCGACGGCGCCGGCCAGGCTGGCCGGCAGGTCGGCCACGGGCGCGCCGGGTGGGAGCGGGTAGCGGATCTGGGTCGTCGCGCCGTGGCGGCGCAGCTCGTCCGGCCGGGCGTCGGCCAGGACCCGCCCACCGGACAGCACCAGCACGCGGTCGGCCAGCCGCTGGGCCTCCTCCAGGTAGTGGGTGGTCAGCACCACGGTGGTGCCGGCGGCGGTCAGGCGCTCGACCGCCGTCCAGGCCTGGCGCCGCGCCACCGGGTCCAGGCCGGTCGTCGGCTCGTCCAGGAACAGCAGCTCCGGCCGGCCGACGATGCCCAGGCCGACGTCGACACGGCGGCGCTGCCGCCCGAGAGCTGGCCGATCCTGGTGTCGGCCTCGGCGGCCAGGTCAACCAGCTCCAGCAGCTCGCCGACCGGCCAGGGGCGCGGGAATAGGCCGGCGTAGACGCCCAGCGCCTCCCTCACCGTCAACTGGAGGTCGAGGCTGGTTGACTGCAGCACCAGGCCGACCCGGGCCCGCCAGGCCCGGCCGGCGCGGCGCGGCTCGCTGCCGAGCACGCGGACCACGCCGCCGCTGGGCGCCTGATAGCCCTCCAGCAGCTCCATGGTGGTCGTCTTGCCGGCCCCGTTAGGGCCGAGCAGGGCCACCACCTGCCCGGCGGCGACCTCGAAGCTGACGTCCCGCAACGCGGCCTGCCGCCCGTAGGCCTTGTGCAGGTGCTCGACGGTGATCACGCTCATCGTGCCTGCTCCTGCCGCTGGTCGCGGACCTCGCGGCCGGGTGGGTGCAGGCTAGGCACGCCCGACCGCCGTGGCTTCGGCGCGGCGGTCCAACTTGGGATTGCACCCGGCGGTCAATTCCGCCTCCACCCGAAGGTGGAGCTCGGGGCAACCCGGGAGCCGATGCCGGACGGTCGGGGCGGTCCTACAGTGGCCGGGTGAGCTCGCGGACGACCCTTGAGCGCTGGCTACGGCCGGTGGGGGTGGTGATCGTCGCCGCGGTGATCATCGACGGCCCCGCCGAGCAGCCCGCGCCGGGGCTGCACGGCGACCGGCTGGGCGTGCTGCTGGCCCTGGCCGCCTTCGCCGTCGGCCTGCTGGGGGCGCGGGAGGCGCTGCTGCGCCACGCGCCGGTGTGGGTGCAGGTGCCGTTCCTGTGCGCCCTGGTCGCCGGGTCGGGGGTGCTGATGTGGCTGCAACCGGCCGGGCCCGGCTTCCTCGGGTTCTTCTTCCTGGCCGCCTGGCTGGCGGCGCTGCGCGTGCCCGCCCGGGCCAGCGCCACCGCGGCCGGTCTGGCTCTGGTCCTGGGCCTGGCCATGGTCCGCGCGGCCACCGCCCACCGCCCGGTCATGGGCATCGTCCTGGCCACGGTCGGCCTGAGCGCCCTGTACCTGGTGGTGGTGCTCGCCCAGCGGGCACGGGAGGGCCAGCGGCGCGCCGAGCGGCTCCTGGATGAGCTCGAGCAGACCCGGGCCGCCCAGGTGCAGGCGGCCGCCCTCTCCGAGCGCCAGCACCTGGCCCGCGAGATGCACGACGTGCTGGCCCACTCGCTGTCGGCGCTCACCCTGCAGCTGGAGGGGGCCAGGCTGCTGGCGGCGGCCGAGCAGCCGGACAGCGGACGGATCGGCGCCGCCCTGGAGCGCGCCCACCACCTGGCCCAGGCCGGGCTGCGGGACGCGCGGCGGGCGATCGGCACGCTGCGCGACGAGGAGCTGCCGGGACCGCAGCGGCTGACCGGGCTGGCCCACGAGTTCGAGCGCGACAGCGGCGTCAGCTGCCACCTGGAGGTCGCCGGCGAGCGGCGCGAGCTCGACTCCCAGGCCCGCCTGGCCGTCTACCGCACCGCCCAGGAGGCGCTCACCAACGTCCGCCGGCACGCCAACGCCGAGCGGGTCGAGCTGCTCGACGGGACGCTGACGGCGGCGCCCACCGGCACCGGCTTCCGGGTCGAGCTGTGGGTGCCGGCATGAGCCCGCCGGCGGTGATCCGGGTGCTGGTCGCCGACGACCAGCGGGTGGTCCGCGAGGGGCTGGTGATGCTGCTCGGGCTGCTGGGTGGCATCGAGGTCGTCGGGGCCGCCGCCGACGGCGAGCAGGCGGTCGCCCTCGCCACCGAGCTGCGACCCCACGCCGTGCTCATGGACCTGCGCATGCCCCGCGTCGACGGGGTGGCGGCGACCCGGCGCCTGCGCGAACGGGACCCGGCATCAAGGTCCTCGCCCTCACCACCTACGACGACGAGCGCTCGGTGGTGGAGGCCCTGCGGGCCGGTGCCCGCGGCTACCTGACCAAGGACGCCGGCGCCGAGCAGATCCGCCAGGCGCTCGAGGCGGTGGTCCGCGGCGAGGCGGCCATCGACCCGGCCGTGCAGCACCACCTCGTCGACGCCCTCGCCACCGCCACCCCGGCGACCACCGGGACCCTCCCCGACGGCCTGACGCCACGCGAGGCCGAGGTGCTGTCGCTGATCGCCGACGGGCTCTCCAACGCCGAGATCGCCGACCACCTGATGGTCAGCGAGGCCACCGTCAAGAGCCACATCAACCACCTGTTCACCAAGATCGGCGCCCGCGACCGCGCCCAGGCGGTCGCCTACGCCTACCGCCACGACCTCGCCCCCCGGCCGGCGTCCTGACCGCCCGGTCGCGACCGGCCAGACGTTGACCCCAAATCGGGTCAAGCACCATACTCTGGTCTGTTGGCCCGGGGCGGCGGGCCACCGGGCCACTGAGGGGGGAGGGCCGATGGCGGACGAGCTGACGGTCAAGGTGGAGCCGTTCGGGCCCGACCAGCGGGCCGTCGACCGGATCGAGCGCGACGTCCGGCGGCATCCCGCCGCCCGCGAGCTGCTCGGCGACAACCGGCGGCTGCTCTCGGTCGAGCCGCTGGAGCCGGCCCGCCGCAGCACCCGGCCACGCCCATGGGACCGCTACCGGGCCACCTGGTACGACTACGGCGAGAACCGGGCCATCGTGGTCGAGGGACGCCTGGGCGAGCCGGGCCGGGAGACGGCCACCGAGAAGGCGACCCAGCCGGTGCCCTCGCCCGAAGAGTTCGAGGCCGCCGTGGCCGTCGTCGCCCAGGACCCCGAGCTCGGCCCGGCCGTGCGCGACGGCAAACTGCAACCCTATCGGGCCATGCCGCCGCTGGTGAACGAGGAGCTGCCCGACGGGCGGGTCGAACGCACCCTGACCGTCGGGCTTCTCCCTGCCGACGGCGCGGCCGACGCCAGGCACGAGATCGTGGGCGTGAACATGATCCGGCGGCAGGTCGAGCGCTACTCCGACGGTGCCCCGGCGGGCGCCCGGGCCGCCGAGCAGCTCTGCGGCGCGCCCAGCGCCAACCAGACGCCCACCGGCCGCGGTGTGCCCGGGCAGGCGAAGATCACCGTGCTCAAGGGCTCGACCAAGCTGTGGTCGCTCGTCGCCGTGCGGCCCTCGGCGTCCTCGGGTACCTGGGGCTCCGGGGTCGAGCTGCGCAGCGTGTACTACCGCGGCAAGCCGGTGATGCACCAGGCGCACGTCCCGATCCTGAACGTCCGCTACCAGAACGACCAGTGCGGCCCCTACCGGGACTGGCAGTGGGAGGAGGACATGTTCCAGGCCCGGGGCCGTAACCCGGCGCGTGCCTTCAGGCTGTGCTCGGAGCCGGCCAGGACGATCCTGGACACCGGTTCGGACTTCGGCAACTTCCGGGGGGTGGCCGTGTACGTCGCCGGGCAGGAGGTGGTCCTGGTCAGCGAGATGCAGGCCGGGTGGTACCGCTACATCAGCGAGTGGCGGCTGCATGCCGACGGGACCATCCGCCCCCGCTTCGGCTTCGACGCCACCGACAGCTCCTGCGTCTGCATCCGCCATTTCCATCACGTCTACTGGCGCTTCGACTTCACGGTGGAGACGTCCAGCAACAACCTGATCTTCGAGCACAACGACCCGCCGCTGCAGCCTGGCACCAACGTCTGGCAGCCGCAGCCGTTCGAGGTCAGGAGGCTGCGCGACCCGGCGCACCAGCGCCGCTGGCGGGTGCAGAACGCCAACAGCGGTCGCGGCTACACCATCATCCCCGGCGCCAACGACGGCACGGCCAAGGGCGACGCCTACGCCAAAGGGGACGTGTGGCTGCTGCGCCACCGTCCTGGACAGATCGACGACGACCCCCTGGCCGGCGGCGGCACCGAGATCCAGATCGACAAGTACCTGAACCGGGAGTCCATCCACAGGCAGGACGTGGTCGTCTGGTACGGGGCCCACTTCACCCACGACGCCAGCCACGAGGGCGCCGGGGCCGGGCACGACCACATCGTCGGCCCCGACCTCGTGCCGCACGACTGGTAGGGCAGGCCCCCCGCCGGCCTAGCCGTCGGTGGGGCGGCCGGCGGTGTCCAGACGCTTGCGGACCTCCTCGTCCAGGTGCAGGTCGACGGCGCCGAGCTGCTCCTCCAGCTGGGCGACGGTGCTGGCCCCGACCACCGGGATCATCGGCGGCCGGCCACCCATGAGCCAGGCCAGCACCACCTGGGTCGGGGTGGCGCCCAGCTCGGCCGCGACCTCGCGCAGGACGGCCATCCGGGCCTGGTTGCCCGGGTGGTCGTAGGCGGGCGGCGGGGCCTGGTGGGGGCGGGCGTAGACGCCCTTGAGCAGGGGCGAGTAGGCCAGCAGGGTCAGGCCCTCGGCGGTGGCGTAGTCGACCAGCTCCTCGGTGACCAGGTTGAGCTGTCCGGGATCGGGGTGGGCGAGCAGGTAGCTGTGCTCCTGCTGGACGCAGGAGTAGGCGGGGCGGCCGGCGGCGCCGGCGATGGCCCGGGCCCGCTCGATCCGCCAGGTGGCGTGGTTGCTGGCCCCCAGCAGCCCGGCCTTGCCGGCCTCGGCCAGCTCGGCGAAGGCGTCCACCGTCTCGGCGAGCGGGGTGGAGCGGTCGTCGATGTGGGCGTAGTAGAGGTCGAGGCGCTCGGTCCCGAGCTGGCGCAGGCTGGCCTCGGCGTCCTCCCGGATGGTGGTGCCGCCAAGGCCCTGCCAGTGGGCCGGGCTCGGGTCGCCGGGCAGCAGCGTCCGCGCCCCCACCTTGGTGGCCAGGACGAGCTCGTCGCCCACGCCGCGGGAGCGCCGCCAGCGCCCGATGACCCGCTCGCTCTCGCCGGCGTCGCCGTGCCACTGGCCGTAGTTGTTGGCCGTGTCGAGGAAGGTGCCGCCCGCCTCCAGGAAGCGGTCGAGGATGGCGAAGGAGGTCTGCTCGTCGGTCCGGTAGCCGAAGTACATGGTGCCGAGGCAGAGCTGGCTGACCTGAAGGCTCACCCTGCCGTCGCTGAGCTGGCGCTGCTGCACGGTGGCTGCTCCTCTCCGCGGCGCGTGGGCGCCGACCGCCATCAGGCTAGCCCGGCTATTGGTGTGGATGTATGGTCCGATCCGATGTCAGGATCCCAGACCAATCTTGCGTGGGACACGCTGCTGGAGCTGGGCGACGCCGGCTCGGGGCCGTTGCACGCCCGGCTGTCGGGCGCCCTGCGCCAGGCCATCCGCGCCGGGCGCCTGCCCGCCGGCAGCGCCCTGCCGGCCAGCCGCCAGCTGGCCCATGACCTCGGCTGCTCGCGCTGGGTCGTCACCGAGGCCTACGCCCAGCTCGCCGCCGAGGGCTGGCTCCAGGCGCGGGTCGGCTCCGGCACCCGGGTGCGGCCCCTGGGCGCCGCCGCCACCGGGCGGCCCGCGCCCGACGTCCCGCCGGCCCGGGCACCCCGGATCGACCTGGCCCCGGGCCTGCCGGACCTACGCTCCTTCCCGCTGGGACGCTGGGTGGGGGCGCTGCGCTCGGTGGCCAGCACCCTGCCCTATGCCGAGCTGGGCTACCCGGACCCCTCCGGCCACCCCCGGCTGCGGCGGGTCCTGGCCGAGTACCTGGCCCGGGTGCGCGGCGCCCTGGTCGACCCCGAGCTGGTGACGGTGTGCCGGGGCGTGGCCGACGGGACCGGCCGGGTCTGCCAGGCCCTCCGGGCAGCCGGCGTCGGCGCCGTCGCGGTCGAGGACCCGGGCTGGCATCAGCTGCGCCAGGCCGCCGCCAGCGCCGGTCTGCGGGTCGTGCCGACCCGGGTCGACGCCCAGGGCCTGCGGGTCGGCGACCTCGACGGCCACCCCGAGGTGCGGGCGGTCGTCGTCAGCCCGACCCACCAGTTCCCGACCGGGGTGGTCCTGTCGGCCGAGCGCCGGGCCGCCCTGCTGGCCTGGGCCCGCCGCGTCGACGGGCTGATCCTGGAGGATGACTACGACGCCGAGTTCCGCTACGACCGCCGGCCGGTCGGGACCATGCAGGGCACCGACCCCTCCCGGGTGGCGCTGCTCGGGTCGCTGTCCAAGACGCTGTCGCCGGCGCTGGGCATCGGCTGGGTGGCGACGCCGCCGGACTGGGCCCGGCCGGTGCGGGCCGCCACCGGCCACCGGAGCTGGCCGTCGACCCTCGACCAGCTGGCCTTCGCCGCCTTCCTCTCCGACGGCGCCTACGACCGGCACCTGCGGGCGGCCCGCAAGCGCTACCGGCTGCGCCGCGACCGGCTGGTCCGGGCGCTGGCCGGGCGGCTGCCCGAGGCCCGCCTGCTCGGGGTGGCCGCCGGCCTGCACCTGCTGGTCCTGCTCGACGACCGGGTGGACTGCGCCGCCGTGGTCGCCCGGGCCGCGGCCGCCGGCATGCGGGTCGCCAACCTGGACACCTACCGGTCCCGCGACGACGCCATTGGCCCCGGGCTGGTCCTGGGCTACGGCAACCTGGCCGACAGCCAGGTGGAGGAGGCGGTGGCCCTGCTCGCCGCCACCGTGGCCGGGGCGACGGGGTAGACGGGGCTGGCCCCGGTCAGGCGGTCAGGCGACGGCCAGCATGGCCAGGACCGACAGGTGCAGGGCCTGGTCGACGGCGATCACGCCCCATTCCAGGGGGCGAAGCCGGGGCTGGCTTCCGGGTCCAGGCGCCGATGAGGGGCGGCGGGACGACGGTGGCGTCGGCGGCCACGACCTGCTCCCGCAGCCGGGCGGCCAGGGTGTCGACCTCGACCTCGGTGGCGGTGGCCACGCCGGTGCGCTCCATGACGGGCAGCAGGGTACGGGTGGTCTGGCCACGTAGGCGTAGACCGGCGAGTCGGGGCCGCTCGCCACGCGGGCGCCCTGCAGGGTCTCGGGCGCCGGCAGCCCGCCGTCGCGGTAGATCCGGGCCAGCTTCAGGCCGGTCCGGTCGTCGAGCCCGGCCAGGGCGAACGTCTGGCGGATCCGATCCCCGGAGGCGGTCACCAGCGGGCAGTCGGGCTCGCAGGCGACGGCGCCCATGTCCATCTCCTGGAAGGCGACCGCCCCGCCCGGCCGCACGGCCTCCAGCAGGCGGCGCAGGACGGCCGCCGGGTCGTCCAGGTACATCAGGACCAGCCGGCCGACGAGCGCGTCGACCTGGGCGGTCACGGTCAGCTCGGCCACCTCCTGGACGGCGAAGGCGACGTTGCCGAGGCCGGCGTCGCGGGCGCGCCGCTCGGCCACCGCGACCGCCTCGGCCGACCGGTCGACGCCGAGGACCGTGCCGGTCGGCCCGACCAGCCGGGCGGCCAGGAACGACACGTCGCCGGTGCCAGCCGACGTCGAGCACGGCCATGCCCGGCCCGGCGCCGGCCCGGCGCAGGACCTCGTCGGTGAGGTCGCCGAAGAAGCGGGCCTGGTCGATGAGGCCGTCTGGTCGGAGAGCTCGCGCTCGGCCATGCGGTCCAGCCAGGCCAGCGGCGGCTCGGCCCGCCAGTCGTGGGCGTAGACCGCGTAGTGGCGGCCGCCGACCTCGAAGTCGGCCTCGGCGGCCCGGCGCTGGTTGAGGTAGGTCATGACCGGGTGCCGGGCGTCAGGGTCCGCCACGGTGAGGAAGCTCCAGGCCAGCCGGGGGTTGGTCAGCCACTCCAGGGTCCCGGTGGCGGCCAGCAGGTTCCGGGCCGACCCCGGGCCCTGGTAGCTGTCGGCGCCCATCCAGAAGCGACGGTGGACCAGCTCCTCGCCGGCCGGGCGGGGCCGTGCCGGTCGGCGAACCGGCGGGCCGCGGAAGGTGGCGAAGGCCTCGGACTGCCGCCGCCACCAGTGCTCGGCGATCCGGGCCGAGGCCTCCCCCTCGTGGCGCCGGACCATGGCGAGCACGGCCTCACGGTCCTGTGGGCCGGCCGGCTCCACATGGACGGTGCCCAGCCAGGCGTCCAGCGGCCCCAGGGTCTCGTAGGTGTCGACCATCAGGACACCGCGGGGCCGTCCGGCCAGGGTCTCCAGCGGCGAGGCGTCGGGCGGCTCGTCCAGGGCCCGTCCCAGGCCGGCCAGGAACCCGGGCGGCGACGGGTCGAGGTCGCGCCCGTCCAGCCGCACCGCCGGCACCCCGGCTTCGCCGGCCAGGCGGGCGAACTCACCGAGCAGGAGGGTCTTGCCCACCCCGCCCGGGCCGTGGACATACAGCAGGGCGAACGGTGGCTCGGGGCCGGCCAGCGCCGATCCGAACAGCGCCAGCTCGGCCTCCCGCCCGACGAAGCGCCGCCGGCGGGCGGCCGCCAGCCGGTCGGCGAGCCGCGCCCGGCGCCCGGCCGGCGAGGTCGGTACCGCCATAGCAGCCCGATTCTCCGGCA
>JBJMHP010000202.1:0-16777 GCA_045807325.1 Actinomycetes bacterium
ACCGGTTCCTCGGCCTCGACCTGGACGCCGAGGTCGGCCGGGCCCTGCCCGCCGGGGCCGAGGCCCTGATCGCCGAGCGCGAGGCCGCCCGGGCGGCCCGCGACTTCACCGCCGCCGACCGCCTCCGGGACCGGTTGGCCGCCATGGGCGTCGAGGTCACCGACACCCGCTCCGGGACCAGCTGGCGGCTGCGCCCCTGATCCCGGCGGTTGCCTGCCGGGTAGTCGTATGCTGCAAGGGACACCCGACCCGGGCGCTGGAGCGTGATGATGGGACTGATGCGGCGGTTCTCGAGCATCTTCAAGGCCAAAGCCTCGAAGACCCTCGACAAGTACGAGGACCCGAGGGAGACCCTCGACTACTCGTACGAGCGGACCCTGGAGATGCTGCAGAAGATGCGCCGGGCCGTGGCCGACGTGGCCACCTCCCGCAAGCGGATCGAGCTCCAGGCCCAGCAGCTGCAGCGCTCGGCGACCAAGCTGGAGGGCCAGGCCAAGCAGGCCGTCACCCAGAACCGCGAGGACCTGGCCAGAGAGGCCCTGACCCGCCGCCAGTCCATCGCCACCCAGCTGACCGACCTCCAGGGCCAGCACGACCAGCTCAAGGCCGAGGAGGCCCGAATGGTCGAGGCCTCCCAGCGCCTCCAGGCCAAGGTCGACTCCTTCCGCATCCGCAAGGAGACGATGAAGGCCAACTACACCGCGGCCGAGGCCCAGACCAAGGTCAACGAGGCCATCTCGGGGATCGGCGAGGAGATGGGCGACGTCGGCCTGGCCATGCAGCGGGCCGAGGACAAGGTCGCCCAGATGCAGGCCCGCTCGGGCGCCCTGGACGAGCTGATGGCCTCCGGGGCCCTGGACGACGCCTCCATGTCCAGCGACCGGCTCCAGGCCGAGCTGGACCGCGGGTTCGCCGAGCCGGCGGTCGAGGCCGAGCTGACCCGCCTCAAGGGCGAGCTCACCGGCGGCAGCACCACCGCCAAGCAGCTCGACGCCCCCGACGAGGCCGCCGCCCGCTCCGGCGCCCAGGCCCCGGCCGAGGCCCCGGCGGAGGAGGACCGGCGATGATCGTCCGCATCAGCGGCGAGGGCCAGTTCGAGGTCCCCGAGGGCCACCTCGAGGAGCTCAACCGGCTCGACGGCGACCTGACCAAGGCGGTCGACAGCGGCGACGAGGCCCAGTTCACGGCCGCCCTCCAGGCCCTGCTCACCAGCGTCCGCACGGCCGGCCAGGAGCTGCCGGCCGACTACATCGGCCCCTCCGACCTGGTCCTGCCCAGTCCCGACGCAACCATCCATGAAGTTCGCGAGGTCCTCGGCGACGAGGGCCTCATCCCGGGGTGACGATCTGATGGCAAGAACGCGGTTCCCGGCCGACGCCGGCCTGACGAGCCGCATGCTCGGCACTATGTTCCTGCTCGGCCTGCTGTACGTGGTCTTCGTGGCCGTGCTCATCACGCTGCTGAAGAGCTGGGTGCTCGTCGTCGTCATCGCCGGCGGGTTCCTGTTCGTTCAGTACTTCTTCTCCGACCGGATCGCCCTGACGGCCATGCGGGGGCGGGAGGTGACGCCCGAGCAGGCGCCCGAGCTGCACCAGATGGTCGACCGGCTGTGCGCCCTGGCCGACATGCCCAAGCCCAAGGTCGCCATCTCCGACGCCGACATGCCCAACGCCTTCGCCACCGGCCGCAACTCCCAGCACGCGGTGGTCTGCGTGACCAGCGGGATTCTGCGCCGGCTGTCCCCGCCGGAGCTGGAGGCGGTGCTGTCGCACGAGCTGTCGCACGTCGCCCACCGCGACGTGGCCGTGATGACCATCGCCAGCTTCCTCGGCATCCTGGCCGGGCTGGTGGTCCGCTCCTCCATCTACGCCGGCGCCTGGGGCGGGGGCGGCTGGGGGCGCTCGAACGACCGCGACAACAACGCCGGCGCGGTGATCCTGCTGGTGATCCTGGCCTCGGCGGTGGTGTACGCGCTCAGCTTCCTGCTCACCCGGCTGCTGTCGCGCTACCGGGAGCTGTCGGCCGACCGGGCCGGGGCGATCCTGATCGGCCGGCCGTCGCTGCTGGCCTCGGCCCTGGTCAAGATCACCGGCGAGATGAGCCGGATCCCCACCCGCGACCTGCGGGCGGCCGAGCCGCTCAACGCCTTCTTCTTCGCCCCGGCGGCGGCGCCCGGGTTCAGCTTCTCGACGCTGTTCGCCACCCACCCGCCGCTGGAGCGGCGCCTGGAGCAGCTGGAGCAGCTGGAGGCCCAGCTGGGCCGGCCGGCGTGAAGTTCCTGGACGCGCTGCTCGGGCGGAGCAAGCCCAAGCAGCCCAAGCTGGACGCCCTGTTCGGGGTCACCGGCGCGGCCATCACCCTGGAGGCGTCGGCCGGCATGAAGCCGACCGGGCAGGCCGCGGTCTGCTTCAAGCCCGCCTCCGGCCAGGGGTTCGCGGCCGCCTCCGAGGAGCTCCAGGGCCTGCTGGAGCTGGCCGTCAAGGAGGCGGGCTCCAGCGTGCGGATCACCGACGACCGCTACGGCTACCGCTGGGTGGTGATCGAGGACCCGGACATGGAGGACCTGGTGACCAGCGTCCACCTGGTCAACTCCACCCTCGAGCAGTACGGGTTCGGGCCCCAGCTGCTGTGCTCGGTGTTCGCCTTCGCCGACCCCTCCGGGAAGCGGTTCCATCTGGTCTACCTGTACAAGCGGGGCAGCTTCTACCCGTTCGCCCCCCTGGACGGCGAGCGCCGCGACAACGAGCTGGAGCTGCGGGTCAAGGCCACCCTGGACGGCGACCTGCCCATCGAGCCCGAGCTGGGCCGCTGGTTCGCCCTCTGGGGACTGCCGCTCGGCTGATAGCCTTGCTGTTCTCGGGCGGCGCAGCGGCGTGCCGGCCGGCACAGCCAGGAGGAGCGCGTGCGCGAGCAGCTTGTCGTGGTCGCCCTGGGCGGCAACGCCATCTCACCCCCGGGGAGCGCCAGCCCCATCCCGGCACAGTACGAGCGGACCATGGAGACCGCCCATCAGCTGGCCCACCTGACCGAACGGCCGCTGGTGGTGACCCACGGCAACGGCCCCCAGGTCGGCAACGTGCTGCTGCGCAGCGACCTGGCCGCCGACGTGGCGCCCCGGCTGCCGCTGGACACCTGCGTGGCCGACACCCAGGGCGGCATGGGGTTCATGCTCCAGCAGTGCCTGGACAACGCCTTGCGGCAGGCCGGGGTGTGGCGGCCCACGGTCACCGTGGTCACCCGCACGGTGGTCGACCCGGCCGACCCGGCGTTCCGGTCCCCCTCCAAGCCGATCGGCAACTTCTACGACGAGGCCGAGGCCCGCCGGCGCATGGACACCAACGGCTGGGCGATGCGCGAGGACGCCGGCCGGGGCTGGCGCCGGGTGGTGCCGTCGCCCGAGCCCAGGGAGATCGTGGAGCAGCCGGCCATCGAGGCCCTGCTGGACACCGGCACGGTGGTGGTCGCGGCCGGCGGGGGTGGCATCCCGGTGGTCCGCCGGCCCGACGGCTCCCTGGCCGGGGTCGAGGCGGTGGTCGACAAGGACCTGGCCTCGGCCCTGCTCGCCGACCGGCTGGGGGCCGAGGTCCTGCTGATCCTCACCGGGGTCGAGCACGTGGCCGTCGACTTCGGCCGCCCCACCCGGCGCGACCTGCACGAGCTGGACGCGGCGACCCTGGCCGGGCACGCCGCGGCCGGCCAGTTCGCCCCCGGCAGCATGCTCCCCAAGGTCCAGGCCGCCCTCCGGTTCCTGGAAGGGGGCGGCCGCCGGGTGGTCATCACCACCCCGGAGCTGTCGGAGAAGGCCCTGGCCGGCGAGATCGGCACCCAGGTGACCGGATCTTCTAGGCGCAAGCCCCGCCGTTCGGGGCGGGGTTAGCCGGGCCGGCCCGGAGTGCGCTGCTGGGCGATGTACGCCCTGAGGGTCTCCAGCGGTGCGCCACCAGCCGAGGCCGCGACATACGGCGGCGGCCACAGGTGTTCCCGGTGGGTGCGCACCCGGGAGCGTTGGCGCAGCCGCCGCGCCGAGACGCCCTTGAGGGAGTTCACCAGCCGGGCGACCGTGACCTGCGGCGGGGAGGCGACCAGCAGGTGGACGTGGTCGGCCTCGGCGTCCAGCTCGACCAGCTCGGCGCCGAAGTCGGCGCATACGCTGGCGAACACCTCGCCAAGGGTGCCCAGGTGCTGGCCGGTCAGCACCCCACGCCGGAACTTGGTCACCAAGACCAACTGCACGTTGAGGGCAGAGACGACGTGTCTGCCTCGACGGTCGTCGTCCTCTTGTCGCATCCACCAAATAGATTCAGCGACATGCTCGTCAGGTACCGCTACCGCATCGACCCGATCGGCGTCCAGCGTCAGGCGCTCGCTCGGGCGTTTGGGTGCGCCCGGGTGGTCTACAACGACGCCCTCGCCGAACGGCGCCGTGCCTCCCTGGCCGGGGAGAAGCTCGGCGACACCGAACTGCAACGTCGCGTGGTCACGCTGGCCAAGACCAGGCCAGAACGGGCGTGGTTGGCCGAGGTCGCCTCCGTCGCCCTGGTCCAGGCCTGCCAGGACGCGCGACGCGCCCACCGCAACTGGATGGATTCCCTGACCGGCAAGCGCCACGGCCGCCGGGTCGGCCGCCCCAGGTTCCGGACCAAGCACGGCCGCCAGTCGATCCGGCTCACCCGCAACGGCTTCGCAATGCACGGGACCAGGCTGTCTGTGGCCAAGGTCGGCGAGCTGCGGGTGCGCTGGTCGCGGGCGTTGCCGTCGGTGCCGTCCAGCGTCACCGTCATCCGCGAACCCGATGGCCGCTGCTACGCCTCCTTCGTGGTCCAGCGGGACCCGACCCCGCTGCCGCCGGTGGCCCGGACCGCCGGGATCGACCTCGGCTTGGCCTGGTTCGCTGTGGTCGCCGCCAGCGACGGCACCGTCGAGCAGGTTGCCAACCCCCGGCACCTGCGCACCGCGCAGCGGCAACTCGCTCGGGCACAGCGGCAGCTCGCCCGCAAACGCAAGGGGTCGGCCAACCGCGCCAAGGCCCGCGTGCGGGTCGCGGACGCGCACCGGACGGTCCGCGACCGGCGGGCCGACCACCACCACAAGCTCGCCCTTCGACTGATCCGCGAGAACCAAGTGGTCGCCGTCGAGGACCTCGCCGTGGCGGGGTTGGCCCGGACGCGGCTGGCCAAGAGCGTCCACGACGCCGGCTGGGCAACCTTCCTCCGGCTGCTGGAGGACAAGGCCGCCCAGCACGGGCGCCGGGTCGTCAAGATCGGCCGCTGGGAGCCGACCTCGCAACTCTGCTCGGCGTGCGGGCACCGAGACGGTCCCCA
This sequence comes from Actinomycetes bacterium, assembly GCA_045807325.1. GTDB lineage: Bacteria > Actinomycetota > CALGFH01 > CALGFH01 > CALGFH01 > CALGFH01. The sequence goes on from JBJMHP010000202.1 coordinate 5,322, forward strand.
GCCGCTCGGTCGGCGTGCCTGGCAGTGTGGCCTGTGCAGGACGGTCCATGACCGGGACGCCAACGCGGCCCGCAACATCCTCGTCGCCGCCGGGCTGGCGGAGACCCAAAACGCCTGTGGAGACAGTGTCAGCCCAGGGCAACCCCTGGCAGTTGCCAGTGAAGCAGGAACCCGCCGAGGTGCCGCCTGAGCGGCGCGGCAGGAATCCCGGCCGTTCACGGCGGGGAGGAGGTCAAGTGGCCCCGCTGGTGGCCATCGTGTCGTTCCGGCTCGGTGGGCCGGACGGGGTGTCGGTGGTGGCCGAGCATTGGGAGGAGGCGTTCGGCCGCCTCGGTCTGGCCGTGGGCACGGTCGCCGGGTCGGGCCGGGCCGACCGGCTGCTGCCCGACCTGGCCATGGACGCCACCCCCGGGCCCGGGCTGCCGGGGCGGCTGGCCGAGGCCCTGGACGGGGTCGACCTGGTGGTGGTCGAGAACCTCTGCTCCCTGCCCCGCAACCCGGCCGCCGCCGGCGCCCTGGCCGCCCACCTGGCCGGCAGGCCGGCCATCCTCCACCACCACGACCTGCCCTGGCAGCGGGAGGCGTTCGCCGACCGGCCGGGCTGGCCGCCCGACGACCCGGCCTGGGCGCATGTCACCATCAACGAGCGCAGCCGCAAGGAGCTGGCCGACCGGGGCGTGGTCGCCACCACCGTCTACGGCGGCTTCCCGACCCCCGGGCCTGGCCGCCCGGAGGAGGCCCGCGGGCGGCTCGGGGTCGCCCCCGGCCGGTGGCTGCTGCTCCAGCCGACCCGGGCCATCCCCCGCAAGAACGTCCCCGCCGGCCTGGCCATGGCCGAGGCCCTGGGCGCCGACTACTGGCTGACCGGCCCGGACGAGGACGGCTACGGCCCCGAGCTGGAGCGGCTGCTGGCCGCCGCCACCTGCCCGGTCCACCGGCGCCTGCCCGAGGGCCTGACCATGGACGACGCCTATGCGGCCTGCGACGCGGTGGTGTTCCCGTCCACCTGGGAGGGCTTCGGCGCCCCCCTGATCGAGGCCTCGCTGCACCGGCGGCCCCTGGCCGTTGGCGACTACCCGGTCGCGGCCGAGCTGGCCGCCTTCGGCTTCCGCTGGTTCCCGGCCGACGACCCCGCGCACCTCAAGGCGTTCCTGGAGCGCCCAGACCCGGCCCTGCTGGCCAGCAACCACGACGTGGCCGTGGCCCACTTCTCGATGGACGCCCTGCGCGCCCAGCTCGCCGGCCTCCTCGAGGCCGCCGGCTGGGGGCGGCTGCTCTAGGACTCGCCGCCGAAGTCGACGTGGTAGGCCTCGTACACCAGGTCGAGGCCGCGCTTGCGGTGGCGGACCAGGTCGGCGAACAGCCGCACGGTGTGGTCGCGGAGGGCCTGGACCGAGGCCGGGTCGGCGGCGGTGGAGGCCTCGGCGATGGCCTGGCCGATGCCGGCGGTGATCTCGGCGTGCTCGCGCCGGAACCGGGTCACCCGGTTGGCCAGGCGGGGCGCGTTCTCGAGGATCTCCTGGTAGAGGCCGCCGGGGGCCTCGGTGGCCTCGACGTGGACGGCGAACACCTCGGCCAGCCGCTCCAGGACCGGGTCGAGGCGGGCCGCCAGGGTGTCCAGGCCGTCGGGGTCGTCGGGAGCGGCCAGGGCGTCCTCCAGCCCGGCGATGGCCCGCCGCAGGCTGAGCCGCTGTCCCTTGGCCGCCTCGAGCGCGCTGGTGGACGCCTCGTACGCCTCGCCGACCTCACGCTGCTTCATGATCTCGGAAGTGTGGCGGAAAACGGGCCACTTGTCACCGTAGAACTTTGGTACTAGTCGCCTCAAACGCCGCGGGCGGCCAGGTCGGCCTCGCCGACCCGGTGGACCAGCACCCGGTTGGTCCCGCCGCGGCCGCCGGGGCTGCCGGCCACGACCACGATCAGGTCGCCCCGGGCGAGCAGGCCCTGCTCCACGACCCGCTGGTCGGCCTCGGCGATCATGCCCCGCACCTGGGTGCCGACGGGCAGCGGGGCGGCCGTCTCCACCCCCCAGAACAGGGCCATCCGGCGCCTGGCGGCCTCGGAGGTGGTCAGGCCGAGGATCGGGGTCCGGGGCCGGAACCGGGAGACGTAGCGGGCGGTCGCCCCCGATTCGGTGAAGGCCACGATCGCCCTGGCCCCCAGGTCGGTGGCCATCTGCACGGCCGCCCGGCAGACGGTGGCGGGCACGTCCAGCTTGCCCACGGCCGGGGGCGGCGGGGCCGACAGGTAGGGGGTCGCCTCGGCCTCCCGGGCGATCCGGGCCATGGTGGCCACCGACTCCACCGGGTACTGGCCGATGGCCGTCTCCTGGGACAGCATGACCGCGTCGGTGCCGTCGAAGATGGCGTTGGCCACGTCGCTGGCCTCGGCCCGGGTCGGGCGGGGGCTGGCCACCATCGACTCGAGCATCTGGGTGGCGGTGATCACCGGCACCCCGAGCGAGTTGGCCCGGGCGATGATGTGCTTCTGGATGGGCGGGACCTTCTCCACCGCCAGCTCGACCCCCAGGTCGCCCCGGGCGACCATGACCGCGTCGGCGACCTCCAGGATCTCGTCCAGGCAGTCGATCGCCTCCGGCCGCTCCAGCTTGGCCACCACCGGGATGTCGCCGCCGGACTCGGCGACCGCCTGCTTGGCCTGGACCACGTCGTCGGGCTTACGCACGAACGACAGGGCCAGGTAGTCGGCCCCGGCCTCGACCGCGGTGACCACGTCGGCCCGGTCCTTGAGGGTCAGCGAGGGCGCCGAAACGGCCACCCCGGGCAGGTTCAGGCCCTTGCGGGACTTGACCACCCCGCCCCGCTCGACCTGGCAGCGGACCCGGCCGCCCTCGACGTCGGAGACCCGCAGGCCGATGGCCCCGTCGTCCAGCAGGATCTGGTCGCCCGGGTGGACGTCGGCGGCCAGCTCGGGGTAGACGACCGGGATCTCGGCGTCGGGGGCCCGGTCGGCGCCGGCGACCAGGGTGACCTCGCGGCCGCGGTCGACCTTGATGCCGTTGTCGTCGACCACCCCGACCCGGATCTTGGGCCCCTGGAGGTCGACCAGGATGGCCAGGTTGCGGCCGAGCTCGGCGGCGACGGTCCTGACCAGCTCGAACCGGGCCAGGTGGTCGGCCCGCTCGCCGTGGGAGAAGTTGAGGCGCACGACGTCGAGGCCGGCCTCGACCATGCCCCCCAGGACCTCGCGGTTGCTGGAGGCCGGGCCGAGGGTGGCCACCACCTTGGTGCGCTCGATGTGCATCGTGTCGGCAGTGTGGCACGAGTCGGCTGCGGCTGCGAAGGTTGACCGGGGAGCCGGTCGGGTATCCCCTGCCGGCAGGCAGCCGCCGTGCACGAGCCGTGCGAGAGAGGTGCCCACGCCGATGCGCTTTGACGAGGACAGCCAGCTCGACACCTCACAGGTCCAGGACACCCGCGGCCGGGGTGGCTTCGGCGGCTTCCCCCGCAGCGGCGGGGTGGCCATCGGCGGCGGCGCCGGCATCCTCGGGCTGCTGGTGATCCTGCTGCTGCAGCTGCTCGGCGGCGGGACCGGCACCGACGCCCTGCCGGGCATCGACCAGGTCCAGGGGTCGAACACCGACCTCAAGCAGGAGTGCAGGACCGGGGCCGACGCCAACGCCAAGCAGGACTGCCGGGTCGTGGCCGTGGTCAACAGCGTCCAGGACTTCTGGGCGGCCGAGTTCCAGCGCCGCGGCGGCCAGTACCAGAAGGCCCCGACGCGGCTGTTCACCGGCACCGTCCACACCGCCTGCGGCGCGGCCAGCTCCGAGGTCGGCCCCTTCTACTGCCCCAGGGACCAGACCGTCTACATCGACCTCGGCTTCTACCAGGAGCTCCAGACCAAGTTCGGCGCCAAGGGCGGCCCCTTCGCCCAGGCGTACGTGCTGGCCCATGAGTACGGGCACCACGTCCAGAACCTCACCGGCACGATGGAGCAGGTCGCCAACAGCCGCTCCGGCCCCCAGAGCGGCTCGGTCCGCCTCGAGCTCCAGGCCGACTGCTACGCCGGCCTGTGGGCCAACCACGCCACCACCGAGCCCGGCCCCGACGGCGGCGACCCCCTGGTCGAGCGCATCACCGAGCAGGACATCGCCGACGGCCTTGACGCCGCCGCGGCCATCGGCGACGACCGCATCCAGCAGCGCTTCCAGGGCACGGTCACCCCCGAGACCTGGACCCACGGCTCCTCGGCCCAGCGCCAGAAGTGGTTCGAGACCGGCTACCGCACCGGCGACCTCGCCCAGTGCAACACCTTCCAGGGCTCGGTCTAGCCGCCCGCTGCCTCGTACAGCTCGATCACGGCCCGGTTCCCGGGCGCGTTGGCGAGCCGGGCGTCGCAGGTGACCAGCGGCACGTCCAGGAGCTCGGCCAGGGCGAGGAAGGTGGCGTCGTAGGAGATCAAGCCGCGGCGCAGTTCCCAGACACGGTCGGCCACGAGGGTGTGCTCGTAGCGGGCGACGGCGAGGTCGGCGAAGTCGTCACGGGCGTCGGCCGCCCGGTCCTCGCTCAGCTGGCCGCCGATGACCAGCCGGCGGAGCGCATGGAGCAGCTCGATGTCGAGCAGGTGGGGTGCGCAGAGGTCGCCGTCGACGCCCAGCCGGTCCAGCAGCCGCCGGTCGGGTGGGCGGCCGACCAGGGCGCCGATCACCGCCGAGGTGTCGACGACGAGCACGGCTAGCCGCGGTCGCGGCCGGAACGAACGGCGGCCACGATCTCCTCGGTCCGGGCGCCACCGTGCCGGGCGGCGGCCCGGGCGAGCGTCTCGGCGACCGGGGGCCGTTCGGCGATCCGGCGCAGCTCCTCGCGCAGGTAGACGGTCAGCGACAGGCCGGCCGCGGCCGCCCGGGTGGCCAGCTCGCGGTGCACGTCGTCGGGCACGTCCCGGATCTGGATGTTCCGTCCCATGACGGCAGCGTACACCAGTCATGCATGTACTGCACCCAGTTTGCATGCACCTGCTGGGCCCTTGCCGCCGGTCAGACCGGGGAGCCCGCTTCGTAGGCCTGGCCGACGGCCTTGGGAGGGCGGACCCGGCGGGAGAACAGAGCCAGGACCAGCAGGGTGACGATGTAGGGCAGGCTGGCGATGAAGGCGTTGTTGATCCAGTCCACCCGTAGGTACACGGTCAGGGCTTCGGTCCAGGCGAACAGCAGGCAGGAAAAGACGACCCCGATCGCCGACCAGTTGCCGAGGATCAGGGCGGCCAGGGCGATGAACCCGCGCCCCTGGTTCATGCCCTCGGTGTACTGGCCGACCAGCTCGACCGAGAGGTAGCCGCCGGCGAGACCCGCGAACGCCCCCGAGATGAGCACGCCCGCGTAGCGCATGCTGATCACCCGGACGCCGAGGCTCTCGGCGGCGCGAGGGTTCTCCCCGGCCGAGCGGAGGCGCAGCCCGAGCACGGTCCGGTTCAGCACCCACCAGGCCGCCATCCCGAGCGCGATGGTCAGGATCACCACCGGCGAGATCTCCCCCAGCCCGGGCAGATTGATCTTGGGCAGCGACGGGACCGCAGGTGACTGTGTCTCCTGGCCCTCCCCGAAGGCGACGATGGATAAGAAGCGCGGCACCCCCAGGGCGAGGATGTTGATCGCGACCCCGGACACGATCTGGTCGACCCGGAAGGTGACCGTGGCCACGGCATGGATGAGCGCGACCAGCGTTCCGCTCAGGGTTGCGATCATCAGGCCGGCCAGCGGCCCGTAGCGCAGCGATCCCCAGGCCCCGAACCAGGTCCCGAAGATCATCATCCCGTCGATGCCGATGTTCACGATGCCCGACCGCTCGTTGAACAACGCCCCCAGGGTGGCCAGGTACAAGGGGACGAAGGCCCGGATCAGCGACGCGATGACGGCGATGCCGAACAGCTGGCCGACGATCTCAGGCACGTTCGTGGGTCTCCTGGAGCCGGCGTCGCGCCGCCAGCCGGCGCACCAGCTCGAAGGCGACGACGATGGACAGGATCAGGATGCCCTGGAGGATGATGATGACCTCCGAGGGCACGTCGGTCCGCAGTTCGATGCCGGTGGCGCTGCGGTCGAGGAAGGCGAACAGCAGGGCGGCGGCCACGATGCCGAGGCCGGAGTTGCGCCCGAGGAGCGCGATGGCGATGCCGGCGAAGCCGTAGCCGCGGACGTAGTCGATCTTCATGACGCCCTCAAGGCCCAGGACGTCCTGGAGGCCGACGAGCCCGGCGACCGCACCGGACAGGAGCATGGCCTTCATGAACATGGCGTTGGTCCGGATCCCGGACGGCTCGGCCGCCCGTGGGTTGGTGCCGAGCACCCGCAGCTCGTAGCCGAACCGGGTCCGGCGGATGGCCAGGGCATAGACCACGGCGGCCACCAGTGCGAAGACGAAGAACCAGGTGAGTGGGACCGAGGGACGGAAGTTGAACCCCAGCGAGTTGAAGAACCCGGCCATGCGGCCGACCTGGGCGGTCTCCTGGACCGGCTCGGTGCGCAGCTGGGCCACGTCGCCGGCTTGGTTGAGGTCCTTGAGCGGGCCGCCGAGCAGATAGAGCAGGACCCCGTTGGCCACGTAGTTCATCATGATCGTCGAGATGACCTCGTGGGCGCCGCGGTACACCCTGAGCAGCGCGGGGATCAGGGACCACAGCAGCCCACCCGCCATCCCGGCCAGCACGGTCAGCGGCAGGTGGACGATGGTCGGCGCGGTGAGCTGGGAGCCGACCACGGCGGCGGTGAGGGCCCCGATGGCGTACTGGCCCTCTACCCCGATGTTGAACAGGCCGGCCTTGAACGCGATCGCGGTGGCCAGCCCGGCCAGGATCAGCGGCGTGGCCCGGCCGAAGATGAAGGCCAGGGAGTCCTTGTTCTCTACCCCGTAGTTCCACATGGCGCCGGCCACGTCACCGAGGTCCTCGACGCTGCGCTGCACCAGCAGGATGACCAGGGCGCCGACCACGGCCGCGAAGACCAGGGAGCTGGTCGGGGCGAGCAGGCGGTAGCCGAGGTCGCGGAGCTGCTCGGCCCACTGCTGGCGGCGCGATGGCCCCTCGGGCTCGGGCGGTGGGGCGGCCGGGAGCCGCTCCTCGGTCTTCATGCCGCCGGGTCCTCGGTCGACCTGGCGCCGGTCATGTAGAGGCCGAGCTCGGACATGGTGGCCTCGGAGCCGGCGAACTCCCTGACCAGGCGGCCGTCGAACAGGACCCCGATCCGGTCGGACAGGGCCAGGATCTCGTCGAGGTTGGAGGAGATCAGCAGCACGGCCAGGCCGGCGTCCCGGGCGTTCACCAGCTGCCGCCACACGAACTCGGTCGCGCCGATGTCCAGGCCACGGGTCGGGTGGGCGGCGATGAGCAGCTTGGGCTGGCCGGCGAACTCGCGCGCCAGGACGAGCTTCTGCTGGTTGCCCCCGGACAGCGCGTATCCCGGTTCGAGGACGCTGGTCGCCTTGACCCGGAACCGCTCGATCAGCTCGGCGGCCCGCGCCTTCATGGCCCGCGGGAACAGGATGCCGCGGCGAGAGAACGGTTCACGCTCCTGCTGGCCGAGGACACTGTTCTCCCACAGCCCCATCTGCAGCACCATGCCGCGTGCGTGGCGGTCCTCGGGGATGTAGGCCAGGCCCTTCTCGCGGCGGGAGCGCACGTCCTCGCGGGTCAGGTCGTCGTTGTCGAGGTAGATGCTGCCGCCGTCGGGGCGGCGCAGGCCGACCAGCGCCTCGACCAGCTCGACCTGGCCGTTGCCCTCCACCCCGGCCAGGCCGTAGATCTCCGAGTGGCGCAGGAGCAGGTCGACGTCGCGCACCCGCTCCTTGCCGCCCACCGCGACGTACAGCCCCTTCACCTGGAGCAGCGGCTCGCCCGGGGTGGCCTTGCCCTCGACCCGGCGCAACAGAACCGGACGACCGACCATCATCTCGGCGACCTGCTCCTTGGTCGCCGCGGCGGCGTCGACGGTCCCCACCACCTTGCCGTCGCGGAGCACGGTGATGCGGTCGGCGATCTCCAGGACCTCTTCCAACGAGTGGGCGATGAAGATGATGGTCTTGCCCTGCTCCCGGAGCCTGCGGAGGTTGTCGAACAGCTCCTCGATCTCCTGGGGCACGAGCACGGCCGTCGGCTCGTCCAGGATCAGGATGTCCGCGCCGCGGTAGAGCAGCTTTAGGATCTCGACCATCTGCTGCTGCCCGACGGCGAGGTCCTCGACCCGCGCCTTCGGGTCGAGCGGCGTCCCGAAGCCGCGCGACACCTCCTCGATCCGTTTGGTCGCCTGGTCGAGGTCGAGAACGCCGCTGTGGGCAGGCTCGGAGCCGAGCACGACGTTCTCGGCCACGGTGAAGTTGTCGACCAGCATGAAGTGCTGGTGGACCATGCCGATCCGCAGCTCGATGGCCCTTCGCGGCGAGGCGATGTGCTCCACTTGGCCACGGATGCGGATCTCGCCCTCGTCGGGATGCTCCAGCCCGTAGAGCATCTTCATCAGGGTGGACTTGCCGGCGCCGTTCTCGCCGACCAGCGCATGCACCTCGCCCTCGCGGACCTCGAGGTCGATCTGGTCGTTGGCCACGACGCCGGCGTAGCGGCGGGTCACCCCGCGGCACTCGACAGCCAGCGGTGCCGACGTTGCCGCGCCAGGGGCGGCCGACTCCTGGGCGCGCTCGACCATCAGGTGGCCGGCTTGACCGGCACCTTGATCTCGCCGTCCGCGATCTTCTGCTTGATCTCGTCCAGCCTGGTCGGCAGGTCGCCCAGCAGCTCCTTGTTGTACTGGTTCTGGGCGTAGTCGATGCCGCCCTCCTTGACCCCGAACGACTGCACGCTGCCGGCGGTGAGCTGGCCGGCGGCGAACTTCTCAATGGTCCTCGCCACGGCGACGTCCACCCGCTTGAGCATCGAGGTGAGGATCCACTTCTGCTCGGCCGGGCTGGCCGTGAGGCTCTGGTCGGAGTCGACCCCGATCGCGTACTTCTGCTTGGCGGCGGCCTCGGCGATCACCCCGGCGCCGGTCCCGCCGGCGGCGTGGTAGAGGACGTCGGCGCCCTGGCCGATCTGCTTGAGGGCCAGCTCCTTGCCCTTGGCCGGGTCGGAGAACGCGGCCAGCGTAGTGCCGGCGTAGTCGACCAGCACCTTCACGTTCTTCCCGTCGGTCTTGTTGATGTAGTCGACGCCCGCCTGATAGCCGGCCTGGAACTTCTTGATCAGCGAGACCTCTTGGCCACCGACGAAGCCGACCGTGTTGCTCTTGGTCTTGAGCGCGGCGGCCGCGCCGACGATGAACGACCCCTCCTGCTCCTTGAACAGCAGGCAGGTCAGGTTCTTCTTCTGGTTGCAGAGCGGGTCGAAGACGTCCACCCCGGCGAACTGCACGTCGGTGTTCTCATTGGCCGACTTGACGATATCAGGGGCGAACGCGAAGCCGATGCCGAGGATGAGCCCGTAGCCGTCGCTGGCCAGGGAGTCGAGGATCTCCTTGCGGTTGGAGCCCTCCTTGTTCGGCGTCAGGTCCTTGGTCTCGAGCTGGTCGCCAAGCTTCTGCTTGGCCTCGTCGAGCCCGGCCGCGGCCGAGTCGTTGAACGACTTGTCGCCCCGGCCGGCGGAGTCGAACACCAGCCCGACCCGCTTGGCCTCGGCCTGGCCGCCGCCGCTGGCGCCGCCGCCCTCATCGTTGCCGCCCCCGCAGGCGGCCGCCATCAGGCCGAGCGCCACCAGCAGGGCGGCCACCCGCACACCCCGTACCCCACGCATGCACTTGCTCCTCTCGGGCTCCAGGCTCCCACCTGCGCCAGCGCCGCTGGCTGGCGGTATTTAACCATTCCTCGATCCGGTGAAGGGGCCTCGGCACAAGGCTGCGTAGAATCCGCGCATGCGCCGTGTCCTGGTGGGGATCCTCGTGCTCGTGCTCGCCTACTTCGCCGTCTCGACCACGATGGTGGCCCGGTGGATGGGCAAGGACGAGCGTCCCCGGGTCGACGCCATCGTGGTCCTGGGGGCCGCCCAGTACGACGGGCGGCCGTCGGCCATCTACCAGGCCCGCCTCGAGCACGCCCTCGACCTGTGGTCGGGCGGGGTGGCCCCGCTGCTGGTGTTCACCGGGGGCAAGGAGCCGGGCGACCGCTTCACCGAGGGCGGCTCGGGGGCCCGCTGGGCGATGGAACGCGGCGTGCCCGAGGAGGCGGTGCTGGTCGAGGAGCGCAGCCGCACCACCTACCAGAACCTGGCCGGGGCCAAGCGGGCCCTGGAGCGGCGCGACCCCGGCGGCGGCCGGCCCCGCGTCGTGGTCGTCTCCGACCCCTTCCACATGTTCCGGGCGGTCAGGCAGGCCGACGACCTGGGCATGGACGCCTACCCATCCCCCACCCGGACCAGCCCGCTGTCGGCCAGCCGCCTCAAGCTCACCGAGCTGGTGCTGCGCGAGGACCTGGCCATCGCCGGCTACCTGCTGTCGGGTGCCGGCAAGTAGAGCAAGGAGGCACCCGATGGCCCTGACCGTCGTCGACCATCCCCTGGCCAAGACCATGCTCACGGCGCTGCGGGACGCCGGCACCCCGCCGCCGCTGTTCCGGCTGCTGGCCAAGCGGCTGTCGCTGGTCCTGGCCGTGGAGGCGACCCGGGGGGTGCCGACGACCTCGCGGCCGGTGACCACGCCCCTGGCCGAGACCGAGGGCACGGCCTTTGCCGCGCCCCTGGTGGCGGTGCCGATCCTGCGGGCCGGCCTGGGCATGCTGGAGGCGGTGACCGAATTGTTCCCCGAGGTGCCGGTCGGCTACCTGGGGCTGGAGCGCGACCACGCCACCTTCCAGCCCTCCACCTACTACAGCAAGCTGCCCGACATCACCGCCAGCTACGTGCTGCTGCTGGACCCGATGCTGGCCACCGGCGGGTCGGCGGCGGCGGCCTGCGCCAGCCTGTTCCCGGCCGGGCCGGCCCGGGTCACGCTGCTGTCGGTGGTGGCCGCGCCCGAGGGCATCCGGCGCCTGGAGGCCGAGCACCCGGCGCTGGACGTGGTCACCGCCGCGGTCGACGAACGCCTCAACGACCAGGCGTACATCGTGCCCGGGCTGGGCGATTTCGGGGACCGGCTGTTCGGGACCTGATGATCGAGTGCGATTCCATCTCTGGAACCTAACGAACTAGACGAGGAGAGCGCGTGGTCCGAACGCAGCGGCCTCGCCCGGGCGAGGAGCTGCTGGCCCCCTTCCGGGTCCTGGCCGGCGGCGAGGACCTGGCCACGGCCGGCGCCGCCCTGCTGGAACGCGCCTGCCGGGCCCTGGAGGCCGCCGAGGGGGCGATCCTGCTCACAGAGGGCGGCTTCGCGCCCGGGCCGTCCTGGGGGCCGGCGGGGCCCGCCGGCCGCCTCGGCGCCCGCCCCGGCGACCGCGAGCTGGCCAGCGCCGCCGGGGCCTCCGCCGCCGGGCGGCCCCTGGCCGACGGGCCCGAGGCCTGGTGCGCGATGGCGGTCGAGGGCC
>JBJMHP010000203.1:0-6862 GCA_045807325.1 Actinomycetes bacterium
GACCTTCTCGAGCACGGGCAGCAGGTCCTTGACGGCCGAGATCTTGGAGTTGGCGATGAGGATGTAGGGGTCCTCGAGCACCGCCTCCATGCGCTCGGGGTCGGTGACGAAGTAGGGCGAGATGTAGCCCTTGTCGAAGCGCATGCCCTCGACCGTCTCGAGCTCGATCCCGAAGGTGTTCGACTCCTCGACGGTGATGACGCCCTCCTTGCCGACGACGTCCATCGCCTTGGCGATGACCTCGCCGATCTCGGGGTCGCCGGCCGACACGCTGGCCGTGTGGGCGATCTCGTCGCGGGTCTCGATGTCCTTGGCCTGGTTCTTGATGGCCTCGACGGCCAGCTCGGTGGCCTTCTCGATGCCGCGCTTGAGGCTCATCGGGTTGGCCCCGGCGGCCACGTTGCGCAGGCCCTCACGGACCAGGGCCTGGGCGAGCACGGTGGCGGTGGTGGTGCCGTCACCGGCGATCTCGTCGGTCTTCTTGGCGACCTGCTTGACGAGCTCGGCCCCGATCTTCTCCCACGGGTCCTCGAGCTCGATCTCGTTGGCGATGGACACGCCGTCGTTGGTGATGGTGGGCGCGCCCCACTTCTTCTCCAGGACGACATTGCGGCCCTTGGGGCCCAGCGTCACGCGGACGGCGTCGGCGAGCTGGTTCATCCCCCGCTCGAGGGCACGCCGGGCGTCCTCCTCGAAGGCGATGATCTTGGGCATCGTGCGGCTACCTCCCCTGTTCGGATGGCTTGCCTGTTGGAACCTGTTTCCGGCTGGCAATCCCGGATGTTAGCACTCAAGATGGTCGAGTGCTAAGCGCAAGTGCTATCACGCCGCTCGGGCGGAAGTCCAGCCCCGGAAGGAGTGTCAGGTGCGGATCGCGGTGGTCGTCTTCGAGGGCTTCGACGAGCTGGATGCCATCGGCCCGCTGGAGGTGCTGCGCAACGCCGCCAAGGGCGGGGCCGACCTGGAGGTGGCCCTGGTCTCGCTCGACGGGGCGGCCGAGGTCACCGGCTCCCACGGGCTGCGGGTGCGGCCCGACGGGCGGCTCGACCCCGACCGGACCGACCTGCTGGTGGTGCCGGGCGGGGGCTGGAACGACCGGGCGTCCCGGGGCGCCTGGGCCGAGGCCGAGCGGGGCGAGCTGCCGGCGGCGATCGCCGCCGCCCACCGGGCCGGCGCCCAGGTGGCCACCGTCTGCACCGGGGCCATGCTGGCCACCGCGGCCGGCCTCACCCAAGGTCGCCCGGCCATCACCCACCACAGCGCCGTCGACGACCTACGGGCCTCCGGGGCCCAGGTGGTCGAGGCCAGGGTGGTCGACGACGGCGACCTGGTGACCGCCGGCGGGGTCACCTCCGGCATCGACCTGGCCCTGTGGCTGGTCGAACGCCACTTCGGGGCCAAGCTGGCCGAGGCCGTGGCCGCCGAGATCGAGCACCCCCGCCACGGCGAGGTCTGGCGGGCTGGCTAGGCCCGGGCCGCGACCCTCGGCCTGAGGTTCCGGCGGGGCGGCCAGGGCCAGGCCGGGACCACCTGCGCGTACCTGGGGGAGGAGCCGTACACCAGCAGGGCGAGCATGACCCCGTAGATCGGGAGGTGGCCGATCAACTCGGTCCTGCCCAGGAAGAACAGGGTGGCGTTGAAGGGGATGCCGGCGACGATGACCGCCACCTGGGGGATGCGGCCGGAGATCAGCAGCAGCCCGAACAGCAGCTCGATCGCCCCGGCCATGCGGATGAAGGCGTCGGCGCTCAGGGGGATCCCGAGCAGGTGGAACAGGTCGAAGGCGGGGTAGTTGCCGATGAACTCCCGGGCCAGGGCCGGGTTGGCGAACTTCTCGCTGAAGGCCAGCACCACCAGGGCCAGCCCGGCGCAGACACGCAGGGCGAAGATGGCCAGGGCGGCCACCTCCAGCGGCGGCTCGACGGCCCCGTAGCGGTCGCCGCCGGGCGGCAGCACGACCAGGAACAGGGCGATGCCGAGCAGGTCGATCGCCTCCAGCATGGCCACCGGCCCGGCCAGCAGCGCCGCCAGCGGGCCGAGCAGTAGGGTCACCAGCCCGGCCGGGCGCAGCCAGGCCCCGGTGATGAACCACACCCCAAGCAGCCCCTCGGCGAAGGCGATGGCCGCCCCGCCGGGGACGTTCTCGAGCGACAGGTTGGGGGCCAGGTAGGCGTCCCGCACGGCCAGCGACAGCAGCGACACCCCGAGGTGGATGCCGAGCAGCCGCGGCACCCACGGCGCCAGCCGCCCCAGCGGCTCCAGGAACCGCAGCTCAGGCCGGGGCAGCCGCGCCCCGACCAGGTGCCAGACCAGGGCCACCACGGCCACGGCGCCGATCAGGGCCAGGGAGGGCCGGGCAAGCGCGAAGTCCCAGTCGGCATGGAACGCGCTCGGGTCGTCGACGAACCACTTCTCGTGCGCCAGCGGCAGCGACGGCACCACGCACCTCCCTCATCCACCCGTGGTCCCTGGAGCTTCACCAGAAACGAGACTCCCTAACCACGGACGGCCGCCCGCTCACCGCCTCCAGAACCCCGGGTCACGCCCCGGCTCCCGCTCCCGCACCGCCGGCCGCGAGGGCGGCTCCCCACCCTGGGCGCCACCCCGGCCGTCGGCGGCGGCGAACGCCCGCAGCACCGCCAGCGCCCACTCCCGCACCCGCTCCAGCGCCGGCGGCTTGGAGCCCTCCGGCGCGGTCACCCGCCGGAGCTCGGCGGCCAGCTCGCGCAGCGGCCGCAGCTCCTCCTCGACCGCGTCGACCGATCCCAGGTCGGCCACCAGCGCCTCCACCCCGACCCGGACCTGCCCCAGCCGCCGCCCAAGGTCGTCGAGGGGGCGTTCCAGCAGGGTGACGAGCTGGGTGGCGCGGCGGCGGTAGGGGGCAAGGTCGGCGCCGGCCAGGGGGGAGGAGGCGAAGCCGCCGGAGCGGCGGCGGGCGGAGCGGCCCGGGGCGAGCCGGCCGGGGGGAGATGCCAGGCGGTCGGACCGGCCGAAGGGGCCGGCGGGGCCGCGGGGGGTGGCGGACCGGCCGGCGGTCTGGAGGCCGCCGGTGGACATGCGGGCCACGGGCATGGCAGAGGCGGCCAGGGCGACCCTTTCGAACATGGACCATCCGGCCGGGGCCTCCACCGGCTGCAGGAACCGGTGGACGACCCCGCCCTCGTTGACCACCTGCACGTCGGCGGACACGAAGGCGGTGAAGCGGCACAGCACCCCGAACCGGAGCGAGGTCTCGACGATCCGGCGCTCCAGCTCCCGGTCGGGCGCCGGGTCGCTGGCGTAGCGGTCCTCGAGGTCGCGCAGGTGGGTCCTGGCCCAGGCGGCGGTCAACGAGGGCGCGTCGCCTCCAGTCGCCGGCACGGTGGCCGACCACGGCCGTCCGGCGGCGTCGCGGCCCCTGACCATGACCGCCCCGCCGGCGGCGCCCCTGAACCGGCCGCTCACCACCAGCGGCGACCCGGCGAACAGGGCGGGTGGACGCCGCGGGGCCAGCGACCCCGGATCGAGGTCCAGCCCGGCCGGCTCCAGCTCCAGGTCGGTCAGGACCGCCGCCCCGATGCGCCGGTGGACCCGATCCATCACCGCGTCCAGCCGGTCCTCGGACTCGACCAGCTCGCAGGCGCCACCGCCGAGCCCGGCCAGCCGCTTCAGGAACCCCTCGTTGACCGCGGTGTCGACCCCCACGGTGTAGACCCGGACACCGCCGAGCCGCGGGGCGAGCAGCCGGAGGATCTGGTCCTCGTTGCCGACCTGGCCGTCGGTCACCAGGACCAGCGCCGGGTCGCGCGGGCCCGGCGCCGCCGGCTCCGCGGCCGCCGGGCCGGTGAGCAGGTCGAGCGCCCTGGCCAGCGGCGCCGCCATCTCGGTGCCGCCCCGGGCATCCAGTCGGGACAGGAACTCGACGGCCCGGAACCGGGCGTGGTCGCCGGCCGCCCGCAGCCCGGCCGGGGGGTTGCCCTCGAGCCCCTCGGGCTCCTCGGTCTGCGGCGGGGTCTCGATCATGTTGTCGAAGGCGAGCAGTGCGAACCGGTCGCGCTCGGTCAGCGAGTCGATCATCCGGGCCACCGCGCGCCGGGCGGCCACCATCTTCCAGCCGGCCATGCTCCCCGACCGGTCCAGCACGAACACCAGGTCCTTCGGGGGGGCGGCGTCCGCCCCGACCGGCGGCAGCAGGGTCAGGGCGAAGGTCCCCTGGCCGCCCTCGGCGTCCTCGACGGCGGTCACGGCGGTGCTCACCGCCTCCGAGCCGGTCGCCATGCGGAGCACGAAGTCGCGGTCGGCCCGCTCCCCCGGCTCCACCCGGAGCGTCCGGATGCCGTCCCGCGCCTCCTCCACCATCGCGTGCAGGCTGGACCGGACGGCGCCAACCTCGAGGCCGGCCGGGTCGATCCGAACCTTGATCGACAGGTCGACAGGGTTGGGGAAGCCGGGCAGCAGCACCGGCGGGGAGATCCTGGAGGCGTCGGGCACCGCGTCGGTGTCGGGCTCGGTGCCCTGCCCCACCGGCTCACCCTCGAGCGGCGACCCGGGGATGTAGCGGGGCGCCACCACCAATGGGAACCGGAAGGTGGCCTCGCCCTCGTCCCACGGCAGCGGCCCGGTCATGACCAGCCGGATGGTGACCCGCTCGCCCGGGAGGAGGTTGCCGACCCGCATGGTGAACACGCCCGGGCGCTCCTCCTCGGCGATCGACGCCCGCCGGCCCTCCCGGACCGCGGTGTCGTAGTCGGCCCTTGCCTGGCCGCGCTCCTTGAGCACGCCCTCGACGAGCCGCTCCCCGACCTCCATGCGGAACTCGGTCACGGCGGCCCTGTCCGGCAGGGGGAAGATGTAGCTCGCCTCCAGCGGCTGGTCGAACCGGTTCCCGAACGTCTGGGTGAGCGCGACCCGGGCGACGAGCCCGGTGAGGGCCGCGTCGACGTCGATGGCCTGGAGCGGCAGGTTGCCCCGCTCGGTGGCAATCGTTCCGACCCCGGGCTCCCCGCCGGCCTGGGCCGCCAGCTCGTCGTCGGTCAGCAGGGGGAGATACGAGGTCATGGGTGCTCCCTTCGGGGTTCGGGGCCGAGCCGCCGAGCACTCGGATCCTGGTCCGGTTCCTCGGCCCCGGGGGCGAGTCCGCGCTCCCGGAGCGCGGCCAGCAGCGGCCCGGCGGCCTCCAGCACGGCCCGGACGTCCTCCGCCCCCAGCTCCCGCCCCGGCTCCAGCAGCAGGGTCGCCCCGTCCCCCAGCCGCACCCCCCGCAGGGTCGCGGGGGTGGGCCCGGCCGGGCCCACGGGATCGGTGGGGTCGGTGAGGGTGGCGGCGTCGGCCGCGACGGTGAAGGCGGCCGGCCGCTCCCGCCAGAAGCCGGCCCGCCGCGCCTTGCCGCGGGTCGCGGGCGCGGCGGCCGCCGGCGACGCAGGCGCGGCTCCCGATTGTGCGGCGGCCGCCATTCCCGACCCAGCCTGGCCCGTCCCTGACAGGCCGTCGCGGTGGCTCGCGGACACGGCGGGGCCGGGGGCGACGCCCTCGGGGAGGCGGGCGACCCGGGCGAGCTGGGAATCGGTGGCGCCGGCCAGCTCCTGCTGGATGGCGACCAGGGGCAGTCCCCTGGCCTGGAGGCGCTTGACGGCGACGAGCTGGAGCAGGTGGCGAGGACCGTACAGCGCCGTGCGGCCGCGGTGGGCGACCGGGCGGTCGATCAGGCCGATGGTCGTGTACCAGCGGATGGCGCGCCGGTCGGGGACGGCGCGGACCCGGCCGCTGGGCGGGCCGGAGTAGTCGACGGCCAAGGCGGTGTCGACCCGCTCGGCGAGCTCATCGAGGGTCCAGCGCGGTTCGTGCATGAGGGCATGGTGACACTGTCATATGACACTGTCAACTACTGGGATGGGGCGTGGGCGGGAAGGAGGGAGGGAACAAGGGGGCAGAGGCGGTGTATGGGCCGTTCGGCATGATGAGCCCGCGCGGTCGGGGCCGTACGCTTCTGGGATGGACAACACCGGCCCCGGCCCCGAGAGGGGGCCCACCGACCCCGGTGACGAGCTTCTCGACGTCGTCGACGAGCAGGACCGGGTGACCGGTCAGGCCACCAGGCGGGAGGTGCGGCGTCGGCGGCTGCTGCACCGGTTCTCGTCGGTGCTCTGCTTGGATGGGGCTGGGCGGGTGTACGTGCACCGGCGGACCGATGACAAGGACGTCTACCCCGGGATGTATGACATGACCGCCGGCGGGGTCCTGGCGGCCGGGGAGACCTATCTGGAGGCGGCTCGGCGTGAGCTGGCCGAGGAGCTGGGGGTCGTCGGGCCGGAGCCGCGGTTCTTGTTCCGGCACCGGTACCGCGGCGAGGAGAACCCGAGCTGGAGTGCCCTGTTCGAGGTCACCTGGGACGGCCCCGTGCACCCCCAGGCCAGCGAGATCGCCTGGGGCGCGTTCCTCCCCCTTGACGAGCTCCAGGCCCGCATCGACCAGTGGCCGTTCTGTCCCGACGCCCTGGAGATCTACCGCCGCTGGCGGGCCGGCGACTTCCCGGCGGGCGCTCCCTAGGTCAGTGCGGGGCGTTGGTGCCCTGGCGTGCCGGCGGGACCTGCCCGCGCCCGGCCGGGCCGGCCGGGCCGGCCGCGGCGGCCCTGCGGAGCTCCTCGAGAACGGCCGCGCGGACCTCCCCGGCCTCGGGCTCCCGCGTGCGCCGGCCAGCGTCACGGTCGCCGGCCGGAACCTCCCGATGCTGCGCACATGGGCAAGCCTAGCCGGCCACGGCCAGGCCGGGGCGGACCGGGGCCAGGGCCTCGGTGAGGGCGTCGATGTTGGGCCGGACGGTGATGGTGGCCCCGGCGCGACCGTCCAGGACCTCGCGGGTCTTGAGGCCGTGGCCGGTGATCAG
>JBJMHP010000204.1:0-32471 GCA_045807325.1 Actinomycetes bacterium
ACCGGCCTGCAAGTCCCCGAGGAGGCCATCTGGACCTCGGCCCTGGCCACCGCCCGGTTCCTCGACCAGCAGCGCCCCCAGGGCAGCGCCTATGTGATGGGCGAGGCCGGCCTGACCACCGCCCTGCACCAGGTCGGCTACGTGCTCACCGAGCGCGACCCCGACTACGTGGTCGTCGGCGAGACCCGCGCCTACAGCCAGCAGGCCATCACCAGGGCCATCCGGCTGATCACCGCCGGGGCCCGGTTCATCGCCACCAACCCCGACCCCACCGGCCCCTCCCCCGCCGGCCCCCAGCCGGCCACCGGCGCCGTCGCGGCGCTGATCTCCAAGGCCACCGGGGTGCGCCCCTACTTCGTGGGCAAGCCCAACCCGCTGATGATGCGCGAGGCCCTGCGGACCATCGACGCCCACTCCGAGGCCACGGTGATGATCGGCGACCGGATGGACACCGACATCGTCGCCGGGATCGAGGCCGGCCTCCAGACCGTCCTGGTCCTGTCGGGCATCACCACCCGCGAGGAGGCCGGGCGGTTCCCGTTCCTGCCCTCGCGGATCGTCGACTCGGTGGCCGACCTGGTCGACGACATCCCCGATCAGGGGCGCTCGAGCCAGAACGGGCTGGTGTAGGCGATCGCCCGGCCCTGCCGGGCCCAGTCACCGACCGCCCGGCGGTCGGCCGGCTCGGCCGGGTCGGTGACCCGCACCACCACCCAGTCGCCGTCGGCCGGGTCCAGGTCGAGCTCCAGGGCGGCCACCGGCCCGTCCGGAGCGCCCAGGGTGACCTCCAGGGTGGCGACCAGGGTGGGCAGCCGCTGCCCTGGCCGGAGCACCTGGAGCAGCAGCCGCCGGTCGCGCCAGGCCTCGCCGCGGTCCACGTCGACCTCCAGGCGCGCCGGGCCGCCGGGGTGGGCGAGGGCGGCGCCCATGCGGGCCCGCGGCCGCGACCCGTCTCCGGCGGCCAGCGAGGTCAGGGCGGCGTCCAGCCGCAGGCCCTTGATGCGGCTGGCGAAGAACCGCCGGGCGGCCAGGGCCTCGAGCACCCCGGCCCGGGTGAGCTCGCGGACCCACAGCCCGGCCCGGCCCTTGCCCTCGGGCTGGCCCCAGTCGGCGCCGTGCTCGTCGGTCACGCCCAGCAGCCCGACCCGCCAGCCGGCGTTGAGGCACTGGTTGAGCGGCGACTGCCCGCCGCGGTTGGTGTCCTTGAGCAGGTAGTCCTCGAGCTTGTTGAACAGCTCCAGGCTGACCAGGCGCTGGCCAAGGGCAGCCCGGTAGCCGAAGTTGGCGAAGCGCAGCCGCCCGGTCCCTGGGTGGTTGAACCCGACCAGCCCGTCGCTGCCCGAGCGCTCCAGCCAGCGCCAGAACCGGCCCATGGTGGGGGCCGAGCGCAGCGGGTCGGTGAAGCGTTCGCTGTTCCAGACGTTCATGTGGCCGTAGGCGGCGTGCGACCACTCGAACCCGTGCAGGGCCACGAACTCGCCGTCGGCGTTGGCCGCCTCGGCCAGGGCGATGGTCTGGCGCCAGGCCCGGCCGTCGATGCCGGTCCAGCCGGGCGCCTTGCGCAGGTCCAGGAAGACTGACGCCCAGCGGCTGTGGTCGGTCAGGGCGGCCACGTCCAGCCCGGCCGCCCGCATGGAGGCGAAGGCCAGCCGCGGGTCGCCGGCCCCGTCCGACAGCCAGGTGTGGTTGTGCAGGTCGGCATGGGCCAGCCACGACCCGGGGAACAGCCGCGACCCCCGGCTGGTCCCCCAGGCGTCGGGCTGCTCAAGGCGTTGGGACGGCGGCTGCATGCTGGGACGATACCGCGAGCCGGCGGTCGAGCCGACGATCTGTACGGCGGCCGGCCTAGCGGGGGTCGGGCCGGTCCAGGTTCCAGTGCCGGCCCACCGAGGACAGCCAGACCGAGCCGTTCCCGCCGGAGGTGAGGGCGAAGCGGCTGACCACGCGCTGGCCGCCCTCGTGGTCGCCGTACAGCAGCTCCACGCTGAGCCGGCGGTGCTCCTGGATGGCCTCGCACATCTCCGCGTAGCCGGGCTCGGCCGGGTCCCGGAAGGCGCCCTGCCAGAAGCCGACGTCGCCCGGGGGCACGTAGAGGTCGCGGGTCTGGGAGCGGAACTGCCCGGGCTCCGCGTGTGGCTCGTCGGCCCGCAGCCCCCGAGGCGCCGGGTGCCAGCCGTGCAGGACGGCCATGCCGGTGCCCACGTTGCGCAGGGACATGGCCAGGTAGATGACGCCGTCGACCACCTCGACGCTGGCCCGGCCGCCCTCGATGCGGGAATGATGGCCGTCCACCCACATGACCTTGACCAGCTGGTCCTCCAGCCGTGAGGGCGTGAGCAGCGGCCGCATGCCGACCTGGAGGGCCCGCTCGGCGATGCGGGCGGACCGGTTGCCCGACCGCACCGAGGCGAAGGTGGCCGCCGCCAGCACCAGGGTGCCCCCTGCGGTGGCCAGTGAGGAGATCGTCACCCAGTCGGCCATCGTCGGCCAGGGTACGCCTGGTCCAGGACGACCTAGCCGCCGGTTGCCGAAAAGTGCATGAGATCCCTGGGCGAGCGCCAGCTGCCGCCCCAGGTCCAGCCGATGGCCGCGAACGCGCGGGGCACGACGCCGCCGGGGCTGATCATGCCGGGGCGGCGGTCGCCGCGGTCCAGGTAGGCGCCGGCCAGCTCGGGCAGGACCAGGTCGCCGCGCCGGTAGGGGTTCTGGAACGGGTTGACGTCCACGGCCAGGCCGTAGGCATGGGCCGACCAGCGGGTCTGCTTGCGGGCGGCGCGGCAGGTGAACGCGGCCGTGTTGTTGCCGTCGCCGGTGGGGTGGGCCTCCAGGTCGGCGGTGGTGACCAGCCGCATCGCCTCGATGGGGAACCGGGCCCGGTAGAGCCGGGCGAACACCGACACCACCTGGGCGGCGACCCGCTCGTTGACGACCAGCTCGCCGGTGTGGGGGCGGCCGTCGAAGCCGTGGAAGCTCACGGTCACATAGCGCAGGCCGGCCAGGCCGACCGGGCAGCCGGGCCTCCAGGTCGCCCCCATGCGGGCCCGGACGGCCGGGCCGACCGGCCGGATGGCCGACCGGAACCGACCACCGGCGGGCGGGGGCAGCCGGTCGACGGTGGGGAGCCGGCGGTCCCGGAGCGCCGCCGGGGTGGGCAGCACCTCCCCGAACCCGTCGGGCCGCAACGGCAGCGGCCTCGCCCCGACCCGCCAGCTGGCCCCGACCCGAGAGGTCGCGGACGGCCGCGTGGCCGGCCGGGGCTGTGGATAGCCGGACCCACCCCCTCCCGCGGCTGGGGTAGCCTCCCCCACCGGGGGACCCGACGCCGACGGGCCGGGCGGCGGCGCGCCGGTGGGACCGGTGCCCGGGCTGCCGGCGCAGGCGGTGAGGACCGCGCAGGCCAGCAGCACCCAGGCCAGCAGTGCCGCTGTCAGGCGTCTGGAGCGCACCGACCGCTCGGGGGGGTCACAGGAGCGAGACGCCCTGGGGGCGGAAGCGGGTGGCGTCGCCGCCGGCCTCGGCCCGGATGACGTGCATGACCGCATTGATCAGGGCCAGATGGGTGAACGCCTGGGGGAAGTTGCCCAGGTGGCGGCCTGAGCGCGGGTCGATCTCCTCGGCGTACAGCTGCAGTGGGCTGGAGTACGACAGCAGCTTCTCGCACAGCTGCCGGGCCCGGGCGACCTCGCCGATCTCCACCAGGGCCGACACCAGCCAGAACGAGCAGATGGTGAAGGTGCCCTCCTCGCCTGAGAAGCCGTCCTCGGTGTCCTCGACCTTGTAGCGCAGCACCAGCTCGTCGACGGTGAGCTCGTCGGCGATGGCCAGGACGGTGTTGCGGATCCGCGGGTCGTCGGGCGGCAGGAACCGCAGCAGCGGCATGAGCAGGACCGAGGCGTCCAGGGCGGTGGTGTCGTAGTGCTGGACGAACACCCCCCGCTCGTCGGTGCCGTGCTCGAGGATGTCGGCATGGATCTCGTCGGCGGCCTTGCGCCAGGTGGTGGCCAGGTCGCGGTCGCCGTGCAGCTTGGCCAGCCGGGCCCCCCGGTCGCAGGCCACCCAGCACATCAGCTTGGAGGAGGTGAAGTGCCGCGGCGGCCCCCGGACCTCCCAGATGCCCTGGTCGGGTTTGCTCCAGTTGGCGATGGCGCACTCCACGGCCCGCTTGAGCATCGGCCAGACCCGCTCGGGCAGGTAGTCCCGGGACTTGGTGTGCAGGTAGACCGAGTCCAGCACCGACCCCCAGACGTCGTGCTGACGCTGGGTGGCGGCGGCGTTGCCGACCCGCACCGGCCGGGCGTCCTCGTACCCGCTCAGGTAATCGAGCCCCTCCTCGGCCAGCTCCTTCTCACCCCCGACCCCGTACATGATCTGGAGCTCGTCGTCCTCGCCGTCGCAGACGTCGGCCACGAAGTAGAAGAAGTCGTTGGCCTCCCGCTCGAACCCGAGGGTGTACAGGCCCCAGAGCATGAAGGTGGCGTCCCGGATCCAGGTGTAGCGGTAGTCGTAGTTGCGCTCGCCGCCGGGGGTCTCGGGCAACGAGGTGGTGGCGGCGGCCAGCAGCGCCCCCGTCGGGGCGTAGGTCAGGCCCTTGAGGGTCAGGGCGCTGCGCTGCAGGTGGCTCTGCCAGCGGTGCTCGGGGAACACGCCCTGGTTGATCCAGCCCCGCCAGAACTCGGCCGTCCGCTCCATCCGCTCGAACGCCTCGTCGCAGTTGGCCGGGGGCGTCCGCTCGGCCCAGTACTCCTCGGAGGCCGACCACTGCGAGCGCGGCCAGCCGAGGGCGGCGAAGGCCCGGTCGCCCTCGTGCAGGGTGGTCCGGGCGTGGGCGCCGCGGCCCTCGAAGCCGACCCGGAGGTTGGTGACCAGCCGCAGCTGGACGTCGCCCTCGCCGCCGTGGGCGACCGCCTCCCCGTAGCCCTGCCCCGAGTACTCCCAGCGGGCCTCGGTGCGGCCGTAGTCGAACACCGGCTCGCAGTCCAGGCTCAGCTCGACGCTGCCGATGATGCACTTCACCGTGCGCAGCAGGATGTGCTCGGCCTCGTAGTCGGTGGGCGGCCGCCGGTGGGTGCCCGAGCGGCGCTGCTGGTGGTACCAGGGACCGACGCACATGGCGTCGCGGATCACCACCCAGCCGCCGCGGGCCCGCCAGGTCGTCTCCAGCACCAGCGTGCCCGGCAGGTAGCGCCGCCCGGCCGGCACCATCACCCCGGTCGGGCCGAACCGGAAGCCGCCCGCGGCCCGGTCAAGGACCGAGGCGAACACGCTGCGCCCGTCGGGGCGGGGCGAGCACAGCCACTCGACGTTGCCGCTGGGCGCGACCAGGGCGTTGGTCTCGCAGTCGGACAGGAACGCGTACTCGGCGATGGGCGGGAACGGGCTGGGGCCCTCGACGCCATCGGGCTCGAACGGCATCTGCCGGCCGACGGCGACGGCGTCGCCGTCGCCGGAGGCGGCGCTGGTTGCCCGTGTCCTGGCCATCGTGTCTATGGTCTGCCCTGGGTCAGGCCCTGGCAACCACTTCCCGCAGGACGTCCTCGGCGGCCAGGGCCCGCCCGGACGCCCGCGCCTCCGCCAGGGCGTCAGCGTCCAGCCGGGCGCGGACGGCGGCGTCGACCAGCTCGGCCTCGTGCCGTTCGGCGCCGACGGCGGCGAAGCCGGTCCGCTCGCGGATCGCCTCGGCGGCGGCCAGCAGCCGCGCCGCCTCCTCGGGCCGGTCGCGGCCGAGCGCGACCAGGGCCTCGCCGACCAGGGCCCAGGCGGCGGTGGCGGGCTGGGGGACGGCCAGGAGCAGGCCGGCCGCCTCGGCCAGGTGGGCCTCGGCGGCGTCCAGGTCGCCCAGGCGGCCCTCGGCGCAGGCCAGCTGGACCAGGGTGTGGGGCACACTCCAGCCGACCAGGTCCCGGATGATGGTCAGGGCCTCGGCGTGCAGGCGCCGGGCCCGTCCCAGGTCGCCGCGGACG
Source organism: Actinomycetes bacterium (assembly GCA_045807325.1). GTDB lineage: Bacteria > Actinomycetota > CALGFH01 > CALGFH01 > CALGFH01 > CALGFH01. The sequence continues at coordinate 5,961 of JBJMHP010000204.1, forward strand.
CGGGCGGCGCCGCCCAGCTCGTTGTAGAGATGGGCGAACCCGCGGCGCTGCCCGGTGCGGCGGAACTGGGCCATGGCCTCGGCATAGACGCCGGCCGCCCGGGCGTCGTCGCCCCGGAGGGCGAGCAGGCCGCCGAGCCCGCCAAGCGAGGCCAGCACCGTCCACAGCGGCCCGCTCTCGCGGGCGGCGGCCAGCGCGGCCTCATAGGCGGCCTCGGCCCCATCCAGGTCGCCCCGGGCCTTGGCGATCTCGGCCAGGCTGAAGTGGGTCTGGGCCAGCCCCCACTGATCGTCGAGGGCCTGGAACTGGGCCAGGGCCCGCTGCCCCGACGCCTCGGCCTCCGCCGACAGCCCCCGGTGGTAGGCCTCGAAGGAGAACCGGGCCCGCCCGGCGAAGGCCTCCCCCCAGGGGTCGCCGAGCTCGACGAAGGTGGCGTCGGCCTCCTCGACCAGGCGGGCGCCGTCCTCGCTGGGCCCGACCCGCTGCAGCTCGGCGAAGGCCAGCAGCAGCTTGGAGAACGCCGCCCCCGACCGGTCCCCGAACCGCTCGCACAGCTCCCGGCTGCGCCTGGCGGCCTCGGCCGTCGCCGCCGACGGGGTGAGCGACACCTCCAGCATCGCCGACGCCTGCAGTGCCCTGGCCAGCTGCGGGGTCGGCGGCTGGCCGTCGGCCAGGGCGAGCGCGCCGGCCAGCAGCTGGCGGCCCTCGATGGTCCGGTCCGTCCACCAGTACCAGCCCAGCGCGCCGGCCAGCCGCAACGCCGTGTCCGGGTCGGGGGCGGCCACGGCCCGGTCCAGGGCCGCCCGCAGGTTGTCGTAGTCGGCCACCACCCGCCGCAGCCACGGCCTGGCGGTGCGGTGGCCGGCGGCCTCCTCGGCCAGCTCCAGGGACCAGGCGGTGTGGCGAGCGGCCACGGCCTGGGTCTCGCCGGCCTCGGCGAGGCGCTCGGCCCCGTAGGCCCGCAGCGTCTCCAGCAGCCGGAAGCGGGCCGGGTCGCCGCCGGCGGCCACAATCAGGGACCGGTCGACCAGCCGGAACAGCCCGTTCAGGACCTCGCCGGGCTCCAGGCCGTCGCCGCCGCACACCGCCTCGGCGGCGGCCACCGTCCAGCCGCCGGAGAACACCGACAGCCGCCGCAGCAGCCGCCGGTCGGCGTCGTCCAGCAGCTCCCAGCTCCAGTCGATGGTCGCTCGCAGGGTCTGCTGGCGGGGGTCGGTGGCCCGGCCACCGCCGGCCAGGAGCCGGAACCGGTCGTCCAGGCGGGCCGCCAGCTCGGCCGGGGGCAGGGCCCGGACCCGAGCCGCGGCCAGCTCGATGGCCAGCGGCAGGCCGTCCAGGCGCCGGCACAGCTCGGCCACCACCGGCCCGCTGGTGCTGTCCAGGACGAAGCCCGGGTCGGCGGCGGTGGCCCGCTCCACGAACAGCCGCACCGCGTCGTACCCGGCCAGCATCTCGGGCGCCTCGCCATCGGCTGTGGACAGCCGGGGACGCGCCACATCCGGATCGGCTACGCTCCCCCACCGGGGGGCTGCCCGGGGGGCCGCGCCCGCGACCGGGTCGGTGACGGCCGCGCCGGGGACGGCCGGCGTGCTCTCGGCCGCGGCGGGGACGGCCGGCGTGCTCTCGGGCGCGGCGGGGACGGCCAGGGGTGGGACCGGCCAGACGACCTCGCCGGGCACGCCCAGGACCTCGCGGCTGGTGGCCAGCACCCGGACCGCCGGCCCGGCCTGGAGCAGCCGCCGGGCCAGTCCGGCGCAGGCCTCGACCAGGTGCTCGCAGTTGTCCAGGACCAGCAGCAGCCCCTTGTCGGCCACGAAGCTGGCCAGCCGCTCGGTCACGGCCGGCGGCGCGACGCCCGGCCCGGCGGGCTCCTCGCCCAGCCCCAGGGTGACGGCCACCACCTCGCCCAGCAGCGCCGGGTCGCGGAGGGCGGCCAGCTCGACCAGCCACACCCCGTCCGGGTAGCCGGCCGCCAGCCGCCGGGCCAGCTCCACGGCCAGGCTGGTCTTGCCCGCCCCACCCGGCCCGGTCACGGTGACCAGCCGATGCTGCTCGACCAGCTTGGCCGCCTCGCGAAGCTCCTCGGACCGCCCGACCAGGCTGGTCAGCCGCTCGGGCAGGTTGTGGCGGGGCTGCTGGCGGGGGGTGGCCGCCTCCAGGGCCGGGTCCTGGACCAGGATGGCCTGCTGCAGCCGCTGCAGCTCCGGCGACGGGTCGATCCCCAGCTCCCCGGCCAGCACCGCCCGGGTCGCCTGGTACACCTCGAGGGCGTCGGCCTGCCGCCCCGACCGGTACAGGGCCACCATCAGCTGGCCCCGCAGCCGCTCCCGGGTCGGATGCTCGGCCACCAGCCCCTCCAGCTCCCCCACCAGCCCGGTGTGGTCGCCGGCGGCCAGCCGCAGCTCCACCAGCGCCTCGACCGCGCCCAGGCGCAGCTCCTCCAGCCGGGCCGCCTCGGCCTGGGCCCAGGGCTGGTCGGCGAACTCGGCCAGGGCCGGGCCCCGCCACAGCCCGAGCGCCTCCTCCAGCGGCCCGGCCGCCGCGTCCCCGGCCGCCCGGCCGGCCTTGGCGACCAGCCGCTCGAACCGGGCCGCGTCCACCTGGCCGGGGTCGGCCTCCAGCACGTACCCGGGCGGGCGGGTGACCACCAGTCCGGCCCCGGCCGGCCCCAGGGCCCGGCGCAGGGCCGACACCCGGCCCTGGAGGGTGTTGGCCGGGTTCCCCGGCGGGTCGTCGCCCCACAGGTCCTCGACCAGCCGGTCGGCCGACACCACCCGGCCGGCGTGGACCAGCAGGTCGGCCAGCAGGGCCCGCTCCTTGGCCCCCGGCACCCGCAGCAGGCCCGGCCCGTGGCGGACCTCCAGCGGCCCCAGGATCCCGAACTCCATCCGCTCCCTCTCCCGCAGCGAACCGACAGCGCCACGTCAGCCCCCGAGCCCATCGTGGCATCAGCACCTGCCAGCGACCAAGGAGGACACCATGCAGGAGCAGGAGGTGCGTGAGCTGTTCGAGCGGCTACGCAAGGCCATGGACCCGGCGGAGGAGTACAGGGAGCGCCACCAGGACTACCTCGTCGAGTTCCCCCAGTCGGGCGAGCGGATGGACCGGGACGGCCTCCGCAGGCTCCAGGAGACCTTCCCGGGCGGCGTGGGGCCCAAGATCCGGCTGCGCCGGGTGACCGGCAGCGGGGACATCTGGTTCCACGAGAGCCTCATCCACTACGCCGACGGCAAGGTCTTCTACGGCGTCAGCCGGGTCGAGTTCCGCGACGGCAAGATGTGGCGCGAGACCCGCTACTACGCCGAGCCGTTCGAGGTCCCGGCGTGGCGGGCCGAGTGGTCCAAGCCGGTCCTCGAGCCGGTGGCCGGCTGACCGGCTAGCTCGCCGCCAGGGCGCGGTCGTCGGCGGTGAAGTCGGCGTCCGCGTCCTTGGGCGGGTTGGCCAGGTGCCAGGCGACCGAGCGGGCAAGGGCCTCGTGCGGGTCGGTCTCGGTCCAGCCGAGCAGGTCGCGGGCCTTGCTGGAGTCGACCAGGAGGTGCTGGGAGACGGTGCCCAGCGCTCTGAGGTCGTCGGGGAGCAGCACGTCGGGGACCCGGACCAGCTCGGCCTCCGAGCCGGCGGCCTCGAGCACGTGGCGGGCCCACAGGCCCATCGACCAGGTGCGGGCCTCACCCAGGTTGAGGACCTCGGCCACGGTGGCGTCGGACTCGAGCGCCAGGCGGATGCCGGCGGCCACGTCGCGGACGTAGCCCCGCGTCCACAGCCAGCCGCCCGCCCCGGCCGGGATGCGGGTCCGGCCCGCCCGGACCCGGCGCAGGACCGGCTCCTCGCGGCGCTGGTGGTCACGCTCGCCGTAGACCATCGGCAGCCGGCACACCGTGGCCGCCCTGGCCAGGTAGGCGTCCTCCACGTCCAGCTTCTCGTAGGTGTCGGCGTCGGGCGAGGGATGGGGCCGGCCCCGGTAGGGGAAGCGCTCGGACCGGACCGGGGAGGTCTCGTCGACCGGCAGCGGGTCGGTCTCGGTCCCGGCCAGCACCGCCCCGAACGCCCGGTACACGTCCATGCTGGACACGACCAGCAGCCGCAGGTCGTCGCCAACGGCGGCAAGGGCGGTCTCGGCGTCGGCGGCCGAGTAGGCGCAGTTGTCGACCACCGCCTCGGGGTCGAACTCGTCGACCGGGCCGCGCAGGTGCGGCAGGTCCTGGCGGTCGGCGTGCAGGTGGTCGACCTCGGCCAGGTCGGCCGGCTCGTGCTCGCCCCGGTGCACGACCAGCAGCTCGTGGCCGTGGGCGTGCAGCTCCTCGACGATGGCGGCGCCGATGAACCTGGTCCCGCCCAGCACCATCACCCGCATCCGCGCTCCTTCTCCTGGTCAGAACCCGAGGCGCGACAGCTGGCGGGGGTCGCGCTGCCAGTCCTTGGCCACCTTGACCCTCAGGTCGAGGTAGACCTTGGTGCCGAACAGGGCCTCCAGCTCGGCTCTGGCCTCGGTGCCGATGTCGCGCAGGACCGACCCGCCGCGGCCGAGGACGATCGGCTTCTGGCTGGCCCGCTCCACGAACAGGACCGCCCGGATGACCAGCAGGTCCTCCCGCTCCGGGTCGGGCCCCATCTCCTCGACCAGCACGGCCACCGAGTGGGGCAGCTCGTCGCGCACCCTGGCCAGTGCCTTCTCGCGGATCAGCTCGGCCACCAGGTGCTGCTCGGGCTCGTCGCTGGTGTGGCCCTCCGGATACAGGGGGCGTCCTTCGGGGAGGTGGCTCATGACCAGCTCGACCAGCAGGCCGAGCTGGTCGCCGGTGCGGGCCGAGACGGGCACGATCTCGGCGAAGTCGGCCAGGGTGCCCGCGGCCTGGAGGGCGGCGGCCATCTTGGCCCGGGGGGCGGCGTCCATCTTGTTGACCACGCAGAACTTGGGGGTGGCCACCTTGGCCAGCTCGCCGGCCAGGAACCGGTCCCCGGGGCCGACCCCGGCGGCCGCGTCGACCAGCATGAGGATCAGGTCGACCTCGGACAGGGTGCCTCGGACCAGGTCGTTGAGGCGCTGGCCGAGCAGGGTGCGGGGCTTGTGGAGGCCGGGGGTGTCGACCAGCACCGCCTGGCCCTCGGGGCGGTGCAGGACCCCCCGGACGACCGAGCGGGTGGTCTGCGGCTTGTCCGAGACGATCGCCAGCTTCTGGCCGAGCAGGGCGTTGAGCAGGGTCGACTTGCCGACGTTGGGCCGCCCGGCCAGGGCCACCAGGCCGGACTTCACGGCCTGCTCCCGGGGTCGAGGGCTTCGGGTCCGAAGCTGTCGGGTAGCAGGGCGCCCAGGGTGGTGGTGCGCACCTCCTCCCCGGTCTCGCCGGCGCACAGCACCTCCAGGTCGGCGCCCCTGGGGAACTCGCGCAGGACCTGCCGGCACGCTCCGCAGGGGGTGACCGGGTCGGGGCCGTTGCCGGCGACGGCGATGGCCAGGAACCGGCGCGACCCGGCGGCCACGGCCGCCACCACCGCCGACCGCTCGGCGCAGATGGCCAGGCCGTAGCTGGCGTTCTCGACGTTGGCGGCGGTGATCACGTCGCCCTGCTCGGTGAGCAGCGCCGCCCCGACCCGGAACCCGGAGTAGGGGGCGTACGCGCGCTCGCGGGCGGCCCGGGCGGCGGCGACCAGCTCACCGGCCGACGGCCGGGAGGAGGGGTTCATAGCCGGCGGGCCTGGGCGGTGATGTCCTGGGACTCCTCCGGCGGTCCCAGCCGGTGGATGCGGACCCGGCCGATGCGCCGGCCCTGGACCCGCTCGGCCCGCAGCCGCAGCCCCTGGAACTCGACCTCCTGGCCCTCGCGGGGCACCCCGCCGACCAGGTTGAACAGCAGCCCGCCGATCGAGTCCCACTCGGTCGAGGGCAGCTCCACGTCCAGCAGCTCGTTGACCTCGTCCACGTCCAGGCGGGCGTTGACCCGGTAGTCGCCGTCGGGCAGGGGCTCGACGTTCGGCTCCTCCCGGTCGTACTCGTCGGCGATCTCCCCGACGATCTCCTCCAGCAGGTCCTCCAGGGTGACCAGGCCCGAGGTGCCGCCGTACTCGTCGATCACGATCACCATGTGGCTCTTGCGCTTGCGCATCTCGCGCAGGCCCTCGGCGGCCCGCATCGACTCGGGCATGAACTGGGCCTGGCGCAGGATGTCGGCCAGCGGCTTGTCGGTCTGGCCGTCGTGGAGGCGGCGGAGCACGTCCTTGGCGTAGGCCAGGCCGACGACCTCGTCGATGGTGCCGTCGTAGACGGGGATGCGCGAGAAGCCGGTGCGCAGGATCAGCTCCAGCACGTCCTCGAGCGAGGTCTCGCGGGGGACGGCCACCATGTCGGGCCGGGGCACCATGACCTCGCGCAGGATGGTGTCGCCGAACTCGAAGATCGAGTGGATCATCTCCCGCTCTTCTTCCTCGATCACCTCGTCGCGCTCGGCCTCGTCGACCATGGCCTTGATCTCGTCCTCGGAGACGAAGGGGCCGCTCTTCAGTCCCTTGCCCGGGGTGACCACGTTGCCCATGGCGATCAGTAACCGGGCCAGCGGGCCAAGGACCGGCAGGCGGGTGAGCACGTACACGACCGGCGCCACCGTCAGCGCGGCCCGGTCGGTCTGCTGGACGGCGTAGGTCTTGGGCGCCACCTCGGCGAAGATGAAGGTGATCAGGGTCATGCTGAGGGCCGCGATCGCCACCCCGAGACCGCCGCCGACGAGCCGGTCCATCACCGAGGTGAACAGGGCGGTGGCGGTGAACTGGACCACCAGAAGCAGCAGCAGGACCAGGTTGAGGAACCGGGCCGGCTGCTCGACCAGGTTGAGGAGCTGGGCGGCGCCCCGGCGCTGCTCCTCGCGCAGGTGCATGGCCCGGGCCCGGCTCATCCGGGTCAGGCTGGTCTCGGCCGCGGCCAGAAAGGCGGCGATCCCGGTCAGGGCGATCACCGCCAGCAGGGTCCAGATGTCGTTGGTGTTGAGCCGGTTCACGGTCGCTCACCGGCGCGCCAGCGCGCCAGCAGCTCGTTGGTGCGGGCCCTCATGGCCTGCTCCTCGTCGGGTTCGGCGTGGTCGAAGCCGCACAGATGCAGGATGCCGTGCACGGTCAGCAGCTCCAGCTCGGCGGCCAGGCTCTGGCCGTTGCGGCTGGCCTGCTCGGACGCGTAGGCCGGGCAGAGGACGATGTCGCCGAGCAGCCAGGGGGCGTCGTCGTCCTCCTCCTCGTCGAGGTCGTCCTCGTCGTCGCGGTCGCCGAGGCGGTCGGCGGCGAACCCGCGCGGCCCCGACGGCCCCTCGGGCGGGCCCGAGGCGGGCGAGGGCCCGTCGATCGGGAAGGCGAGCACGTCGGTGGGCCGCTCCTCACCCATGAACCGCCCGTTGAGGTCGGTCATGACCTTCCGGTCCACCAGCAGCAGCGAGACCTCGGACTCCTCGACCCCCTCGGCGTCCATGACAAGCCGGGCCAGCCGGGTCAGGGCCGGCTCGTCCACCCGGTAGTCGGCCTGCTCATTGGCCAGGAACACGCTCATCGCCGGCCCCCTGGACCGGCCGGCGGGCCCGTGGTGGGATGCGGAGGTTCGGTCACTAGGACCTGGCCTCGTCGTAACGACGGTAGGCCTCGACGATGTCCTGGACGATCCGGTGCCGGACCACGTCCCGGCTCGACAGGTACACGAACGCCAGGTCGTCGATCCCGGTCAGGATCTCCCGGACCACATTGAGCCCGGAATGCTGCCCCGACGGCAGGTCGATCTGGGTGATGTCCCCCGTCACCACCGCCTTGGAGTTGAACCCCAACCGGGTCAGGAACATCTTCATCTGCTCCGGCGTGGTGTTCTGCGCCTCATCAAGCACGATAAACGAGTCATTAAGGGTGTTGTGGGTAACCAGGAAGTCGTCGGTCACATACAGCGAGTCGCCGGCCGCCACCTGGATGCAGAGCGTCTCAGCGTCACCCGCGGGCTCGATGCTGTCAATGAAGCGCATCGGCCGCCCACCGCCAGTTCTGTTGTAGAGCTCGCGCTTGCGGGTCAGCCGGAACGGCTCGATCCCGTCGGGCAGGCGGATATCCAGGATGTAGGCGTCGAGGCGGTGGTGCACGTCCCGGCCCCGGGCATGCCCGGGTGCGCGGCCGACGGCCGGCCGGGTCCGCCAGTAGGCGACGCCGCCCAGGGAGCGGACCAGGAACACCACGTCGTCCCGCAGGCGCTCCGAGGACGTCCCGTACTGTACGCGGCAGGTCCGGCCGCGCTGGGTGACCGGTCCCCCGTCGGTGTCCAGCAGGCCCTGGAGCACGGCCAGACGGACCTGGGAGGAGTTGTGGAGGTAGCGCTCGGGGACGAACTTGGTGTTCGAGCGCGTCCCGGTGAGCCCGAGGTCCCGGAGCACGACCGTCACCGGGTTGGCCACGCGGAGCGCACCCTGGGCGGCAGCCGTTTGACGGAGGAGGTAGTGCAGACCGCCCCGATGGCGTACGTCGATGCCTTCGAGACTGTGTTCGAGCGCCGATACCAGCTCCGCGTCGGTCGTGGTGAAGACCGGCGTTGTGGTTGCGGTTAGGTATCCGTCTCCAAGGAGCAGCCCGAGCGCGTACGGATCGAGCGGGACCTCGCGGGGAAGGAACTCGGCGGGGCGGTTCATCAGCGGCAGCTCGAAACGATGGTAGTGCGCCGCCCTGAGCTGCCCAAGCAGCTCACGGGTCTCCAGCACGCGCGGAGGCTTGCCGCGCCGCCGGTCGTCGCGGGTGGCGACGGCCCACAGGTGCTCGGCGCAGCACAAGGTCGACGCCCCATCCTGGGCACGGACGCGGAAGACCTCTCTGCGCCCTTGTGGGTAGACGCCCAGCACCGGGGTGGGCAGGCCGTTCGAGCCGATCACCAGGTCCCCGACCTGGAGGCTACCGATCGGGCGGAACCCGTCAGGGGTGAGCACCTGCCGGTCATACGGCTGCGACCTTCCCCGCATGTACGCCAGGGGGGCGACCTCGATGGTGCCGCGTTCCATCATGCGGCCGATCTGCTCGGCGTCGATCATCTCGTAGAGGGCGTCGTAGAGGGGGCGCAGGTAGGGGTCGATCTTCTCCGAGAGGGTGCCGGGGAGGTAGCCGAGCTTCTCGCCGGCCTCGACGGCCGGGCGGGTGAGGATCAGGCGGTTGACCTGCTTGGCCATCAGGGCCTGGACGGCGACGGCCATGGCCAGGTAGGTCTTGCCGGTGCCGGCGGGGCCGATGCCGAAGACCACGGTGTTCTTGCGGATGGCGTCGACGTACTTCTTCTGGCCGACCGTCTTGGGCTTGATGGAGCGGCCGCGGCTGGTCAGCACCGAGTCGCCGAAGACGGCCGACGGGCGGGCCTCCCCGTCGCCGCGGATGATGTCGATGGAGCGGCCGACGGTGTCGGCGGTGAGGGCGTCACCTCGCTCCAGCAGGGTGATCAGCTCCTCGAAGAGACGGGCGACCCGTTCGGCGTCGGTCTGCTCGCCGGTGATGGTGATCTCGTTGCCGCGGACGAAGACGGTGCTCTCGAAGGCGGCCTCGATCAGCTTGAGCAGCTCGTCCCGGGTTCCAAGGAGGCTGACCATCGAGTGGTTCCCGGGGACCAGCACCTTGACCTGGACCTGTGTTGGTTGCCGCACGCTTGCCGTTAGCCCCTCCGTCTGGGGACGCCGTCGTTCGCCGACCGCGGCGGCCGGCGGATTCCCGAGTATAGCGAGCCGTTCATCGGGTTCTCAGGTGGGCGATCGGGACCGGGTCGACCTGGTCGGCCAGGTCGAAGCCGAACACGCGGCCGTAGAAGTAGAGCTCGGCCTCCAGGGCCCGGCGGATGTGGGCCGCCTGGCGGAAGCCGTGCTGCTCGCCCGGGAAGGGCAGGTAGGCGTACGGGATGGCCTTGGCGTCGAGGGCGGCGGCCATCATCTCGGCCTGGGCCGGGGGCACGACCTCGTCCTCCAGGCCCTGGAGCAGGATGACCGGGCAGGACAGGCGGTCGGTGAAGTGGATCGGCGACCGCTCCCGGTACAGCGCCTCGGCCTGCGGCCAGGGGCCGACGAGGCGGTCCAGGTAGCGGGACTCGAACTTGTGGGTGTCGCGGGCCAGCGTGGCCAGGTCGGCCACCCCGTAGTAGCTGGCCCCGGCGGTGAAGGCGTCGCGGAAGGTGAGGGCGCACAGGGTGGTGTAGCCGCCGGCGCTGCCGCCGCGGATGGCCAGGCGGGCCGGGTCGACGTCGCCCCGGTCGGCCAGGTAGCGGGCGGCGGCGACGCAGTCGTCGACGTCGACGATCCCCCACTGGCCGTCCAGGCGACCCCGGTAGGCGCGGCCGTAGCCGGTGGAGCCGCCGTAGTCGACGTCCACCACGGCGATGCCGCGGCTGGTGAAGAACTGGTAGCCGACGTGCAGGGTGCTGGTGACCCCGGCGGTGGGGCCGCCGTGGCTGGCCACGACCAGCGGCGGCCGCTCCCCCTCGGGGCCCTTGGCGTCGCGGTTGGCCGGCGGGTAGTACAGGGCGTGGGCGGTGCGGCCGCCCTCGGTGGGGAACTCGATCGGCTCGGGCACGGTGAGGTGGCCGGGGTCCAGCTCCCGGTCCTCGCTGGAGCGCAGCACGTGGACCCCGCCACTGGGCGGGTCGATGACGACCATGGCCGCGGCCTGGGTGGGGCCACCGGCGATGCAGGCCAGCCGGTCGCCGACCGCCCGCAGCTGCGGCGGGTAGAAGGAGGTGAACGGCAGCTCCAGGTCGTTCAGGGTGCCGTCCGGCTCCAGGATGCCCAGGCGCTGCATGGGGCCGAGGCCGTGGATGGCGGCGATACGGCCGCCGGGCAGGAAGGCATAGGTCGACAGGCCGAAGACCCACTGGGGGTGGCCGAACTCCTCCTCGGCCTGGTAGAGCGCCTCCAGGGCCCCGCCGGCGCCGACCCGGTACAGGTTCCACCAGCCGCTGGCGTCGCAGACCAGGTGCAGCACCCCGTCGGGGCTCCAGGCGGGCTGGAACACCGACTCCTCCGGCCCCCCGGCCACGGTCACCGGGTCGCCGGCCAGGCCGTCGCCGGTCAGCTCGGCCAGCTTCAGCTCGGTGCCGTCCCAGGGCATGTTGGGGTGGTCCCACTCCAGCCAGGCCAGCCGCCGCCCGTCGGGGCTGACCCGGGGGGTGGCGTAGAAGTCGCGGCCGGCGGCCAGCACCACCGGCGGCCCGCCGCCGTCGGCCGGCACCGCGACCAGCTCGTTGTCGACCCGGCCGTGCTCGTGGCGTTCACGGACGCAGACCAGCCGGCGGCCGTCGGGGGTCGGGCTGGCGTCGGCGTAGCGGTGGGCGGCCGGGCCCGGCGGCTCGGGGGTGATCGGCCGCGGCCCGCCTGAGCCCGGGTCGAGACGGTACAGGCGCTGGTCGGCGAAGTTGCTGAAGACCAGGGCCTCGTCGGTCACGAGGTAGGAGCCGCCGCCGTACTCGTGGACCCGGGTGCGGGCGTTGAACCCCTCGGGGACCAGGTCCTCGGGGGGCTGGCCGCGGACGGCCCGGCAGACGACCTGGCGGCCGCCCTCCAGGGGCCGACCCTCGATCCAGTGGACGGCTCCCGCCGCGACCCGGACCTCGTCCAGCGACACCCCGCCGGCGGCGACCAGCTCGGCGCTGATGGGCGAGCTCCAGGAGCCGTGGGGGGCGGTGGTGGCCACGCCGCTACCCGGGGGGCCAGCTCATGCTGCGGCCGCCCAGCACGTGCAGGTGCAGGTGGTCGACCGACTGGCCGGCGGCTCGGCCGATGTTGGTGACCACCCGGAACCCGCCGGCCACGCCGTCCTCCCTGGCCACCTCGTTGGCCGCCGCGACCAGGCTGGCCAGCAGGCCGCCGTGCTGGTCCCCGAGTGCCTCCAGGCTGGCGATGTGCTCCTTGGGGATGACCAGGATGTGGGTCGGGGCCTGGGGGTTGACGTCGCGGAAGGCGAGCACGTCGTCGCGGTCCAGCACCACCTGGGCGGGCACGTCCTTGCTGACGATCTTGCAGAACAGGCAGTCCGGATCGGTCACGCGGCCTCCATCTCTGCTTCCATGCCCTCGGGGTCAGCGCCTCGAAGCCTCAATGGTCTCGCCCTCCATGCCCTCGGTATCGGCTCGCAAGCCTCGCACGACCACGACCTGGTCGACCAGCTCGGGGCCGCCGGGGAAGCGGACCTTGATGTAGTTGTCGCTGGTCCCCTCGGCCAGGCCCTCGGAGGCGGACTCGACCAGCACCGAGATCGGCCGGCCGACGTGGTCCTCGTGGAAGCGGCGGCGCAGCTCGTTGCCGAGGGCGATCAGCTCGCGGGCCCTGGCCTTCTTCTCGGCGTCGTCGACCTGGCCGTCCATGGTCGCGGCCGGGGTGTCGGGCCGCCGCGAGTAGCGGAACACGTGCAGCTTGGAGAAGCCGACCCGCTCGACCACGGCCAGGGTGGCCGCGAACTGCTCGCGGGTCTCCCCGGGGAAGCCGACGATCACGTCGGTGGACAGCCCCAGGCCGGGGATCTCGGCCTTGGCCAGCTCGACCCGGTCCAGGAACTCGGCGATGCGGTAGGGGCGGTGCATGGCCGCCAGCACCTCGTCGTCGCCGGCCTGGAGGGGGATGTGCAGGTGGCGGCAGACCTTGGGGTCGTCGCGGACCCGGGCCACCAGGGCCGGGGTCAGCTGCACGGGCAGGATGCTGGACAGGCGCAGGCGCAGCAGCCCGTCGATCGCCGTCAGCCGGTCGACCAGCCGGGCCAGGGCGTCGGTCTCGCCCCGGTCGTCGCCGTACTTGCCCAGGTGGACGCCGGTGAGGACGACCTCGCGGACGCCCCGGTCGACCTGGCGGCGGACGTCGTCGACGATCTGGGCCTCGGGGTAGGAGCGCAGCGGGCCGCGGGTGCGGGGGATGATGCAGAAGGTGCACCACTCGTCGCAGCCGGTCTGGGCCTTGATCGCCACCCGGGTGCGCAGCCGCTCGGTCGGGGCCGGCCGGTGAAGCAGCGGCAGCCGGCGGACGCTCGGCACCGCGGTGACCAGCTCGGCCAGGCGGTCCTTGCTGTCATTGTCGACCACCAGGTCGACCCCGGGGATGGCCCGGACGGTCTCGGGGTCGGCGACCGCGTAGCAGCCGGTGACGACCACGGTGGCCTGCGGGTTGGCCTCGGCGGTCTTGCGGATCAGCCGCCGCGAGGAGGCGGTCGACTCGGCGGTCACGGTGCAGGTGTTGATCACCACCACGTCCGGCGTCTCGCCGGCGTGGGCCAGGTCGAACCCGCGGGCCCCGAGCGCCTCGAGGGCCTGCTCGCTCTCGGCCTGGTTGAGGCGGCACCCGAGGGTCTTGAACGCGACCTTGGGGCTGAGGACAGCCGGGGGGCTGTGGACAGCCGGGGCCGCCCCCTCCGACGCTGGGCTACCCTCCCGGTTCGGGGGCCCCGGCATCGGCGGGTCGGGCTCAGCCATTGCCGAACGCCTCCACCAGGGACGTCTCGGGAGGCTCGCCGGGGCGGGAGGCGGGGTGGATGCGGATGTAGCAGGTCTGGGCGAACACCTCCTGCCGGGAGTCCCGGGAGGCGAGCAGCTTCCGGTAGTCGTCGTCCTGGGTCCGGTGCTCGCGCAGCGACCGCCACATGGCCTCGGCCACCGGCGAGGTGTCGACCCAGCAGGTGAACTCGTCGTCGGCGGTGCCCCGCGGCCCGAAGGGGTCGTCCTCGCCTGGCAGCTCGAAGCCGCTCTCGCGACCGAGCTCGCGGAACCGGTTGAGGGACGACTTGGGCACCCCCCAGTAGTAGAAGCGCGGCTCCCGCTCGCGCGGGGCGGCCAGGTACGCGCCGAAGGCGGCCTGGGTGGCGGCCGAGACGGCCATGTGGTCGGGGTGGGCGGTGACCCCGGCCGGCTCCATGGTGACGATGACGTCGGGCTGCTCGCGCTCCAGGAACTGGTGGATGGCGGTGGTGAGCGCGTCCCGGCCGGCCTGGTCGACCTGGCCGTCGACGAACTCGCCGAAGGAGACCTGCTCGACCCCGACCACGGCCATGGCCGCCCGCTCCTCGGCCTCGCGGACCCCCGGCAGCGTCTCGCGGGTGGCGCCGGACTCCTCGGCGATCTCGCCGGCCTGGCCGCGGGTGGCGGTCCAGACCACGCCCCGGACACCCTTGGGGACCAGCAGGGCGAACGACCCGGCGAGTGACCAGGTCTCGTCGTCGGGATGGGCGAAGATACCGGCCACGGTGAGGGGTCGGGCCACGGTCACCTCCGGTGCAGCGTGACCGCCGTTCAACCGAACGACGGGCGGCGGAGGCCGAGGTCGTCCAGCCGCTCGATCAGGCCTCCTGGGGACTGGTCGAGGATAGCGGCTAGCACCCGCACGTCGTCACGGCGGATGGTCAGCACCTTGCCGTTGAAGTCGCCCCGCTGGGTCTGGATCAGCGACAGGTAGCGGTTGAGGGTCCGCGCCTCGGGCTCGCTCCTGGCCTCCAGCGCCTCCAGGTCGATGCAGACGGTCTCGTCGGGGCTGGCGGCGGCGGCCGCCTCGGTCGCGGCCTCCGGGCCGAGCCGGGGCAGCAGGTGGTCGACCGGGACACCGTAGAAGATGGCCAGCCGCTGCAGCCGCGGTACCGAGATGCTGCGCTCGCCCCGCTCGTAGGCGCCGAGGACGCTGGCCTTGAACTCCTTGTCGGAGCGCTCCTCGACGTCGTGGAGGGAGAGGCCCTTCTGCAGGCGGATGTTGCGGAGCCGTTCGCCGACCTGCTCCGCGTAGCTGGCCATTCCGACCTCCTTCGCCGCAAGCCCGCGAGCGTGCGCGGACTCTAACATCGGCCCAACTACCCAGCAACGATCGTCCGGGCAAAGTCCCCGCAGGTACCCATTGGGCTAGCCCAGGCTGCGGGCGAGGGCGTGCTCCACCAGGGCCACGAGCGTGTCCATGCACGAACGGGGCTCGCGGGCGTCCATCCGGACCAGCGGGCAGCCCTCGCGCAGGGCCAGGGCGTCGCGCACCGCCCGGTCACCGAAGACGTCGGTGCCGGGGAAGGCGTTGGCGGCGATGACGAACGGCAGCCGCCGGTCCTCGAAGTAGTCGATCGCCGGGAAGCAGTCGTCGACGCGGCGCAGGTCGACCAGCACCACCGCCCCGACGGCGCCCCGGGCCAGCTCGTCCCACATGAACCAGAACCGGGACTGGCCGGGGGTGCCGAACAGGTACAGGATCAGCTGCTCGTCCACGGTGATGCGGCCGAAGTCCATCGCCACGGTGGTGGTGGTCTTGTTGGGGACGGCGGCGGTGTCGTCGACCCCGACCGACAGGGCGGTCATCTGCTGTTCGGTGGTCAGGGGCGGGATCTCTGACACCGCCCCCACGAAGGTGGTCTTGCCGGCCCCGAACCCGCCGGCGACCAGGACCTTGAGCGGGATCAGGTCACGGCCGGCCGGCGGTGGTGGGCGCCGGGTGTCAACGCGAACGGAGTCCATCCAGCAGCCTTCCCAGGATGGCGGGTGCGGGCCCGCCGTCGCCGTCGGCGGTTCTGGGCAGGTGGACCTCCAGGTAGCCGCCGTTGGCGAGGTCGCCGACGAGCACCCTGGCCACCCCGACCGGCACCCGCAGGGCGGCGCCGATCTCGGCCAGGGACTTGGGCCGGGCGCACAGCTCGACGATGACCCGCGACTCGGTCTGGAGCGAGGTCGCGGAGCCGGCGGCCTGGGTGGTGGCGATGGCCACCGCCTCCAGGGGCAGCTCCTGGCCGGCGGCGCGGGTCCGTCCGCCGGTGACGGCGTAGACCGGCACCACCCGGTCGACGTGGCCGCCGTCGTCGGGGCTCATCGCGGGATCCGGTCGGCCGGTCCGGCGGCGGTGCGCCGCTCCGGGGTGAGCATGTGCCCGACCCGGGCCGCCAGCAGGGTCATCTCGTAGCCGATCATGCCCAGGTCGCAGGTCCGCTCGGCGAACACGGCCAGCATCGAGCCCTCGCTCATCGAGGTCACGAACAGGTAGCCGCCGGCCATCTCGACAATGGTCTGGCGGACCAGCCCGGCCGCGAACGACTGGGCGACCCCCAGGGCCAGGCTGGCCAGCCCGGAGGTGACCGCGGCCAGCTGGTCGCCCAGGGCCTCGCCGACGCCCTGGGAGGTGGCCAGGCGTAGGCCGTCGGCCGAGACAACGAGGGCGTGGCGGGCCCCGGCGGTGCCGCGGACGAAGTCGACCAGCAGCCAGTCGAGCTGGCGCCCGTCGATGGTCCCGGCAGCGGTCACGACCGTCCGCCGTTACCCGTGGGTGGCCCCCCGGGGCCGACGTCGTCGTCCCGGCCGCCCGGGGCTGCTCCGCCCGGGGGTGCGCCACCCTGGTCCACGACCGCCCTGGCCGCCTGCCGGCTGGCCTGGTACCGGGAGAGGGCCGCCCGGGCCTCGGACGCGTCGGGCAACGGCCCCTCCGGCTCAGCCGCCGGCGCCGCCCGCCCCGGCCGACGCAGCTCAGGCACCAGATGCGCCTGCGGCACCCGCCGGGCCAGGAGCATGCCCTCCGGCGCTGGCTCTCCGGCGGGCACGGGTGGGGGGTGAGGAGTGCCCGGGGCGGGGTGGAGGGGGCTGGGGGCCGGGTACGGAGGGTTGCCCGGGGCGGGGTGCGGACTGTGGGTCCGGGGGTTGTGGGCAGCCGGTGGAACCCAATCTCGCAGGTGGCTAGGCTCCCCCTCCGGCGCGCCTGAGGGTGGCGGGGGTGGGGCCTGGACCCGGTCGGGGTTGGGCGGCTGGACCCGTTCGGACAGTGGTGGCCGGGCGGCCAGAGGGGACAGCGGCGACCCATCGTCCAGCTCGCCGATGGCCGGCTCCCACCACCCCGACCAGTCGGCACCGTCGCCGTCGGGGGCGGCTGGCCAGCGGTCCCCGTTGCCGTTGCCGGCAGGCCGCGCCGGCGGCGAGTCGGTCAGGTCGACCCACCGCTCGGCCGAGTCCCAGCCCGGCGGGGCGGCTGGGGCCGCCGGGACCGCCGCGCCGGCCGGGCCACCGGCCACGGCAGCCGCCTCGACTCCGGCGGCCGGGGCGGCCGCCACCGTGGCCGGGAGGGCGACCGGCACCACCTCGGCGGTGACGTCGGCGGCGCCGCCGACCAGCTCGTCGGGCCCGGGCTTGGCGTCGGCGAACAGCGTCGGGGGGAGCACCACGGCCGCGGTGACGCCGCAGCCGGGGGTCGGGGTGAGGGACACCTCGATGCCGTGGCGGGCGGCCAGGCGGGCGACCACGTGGAGGCCGAGGCGCTGGGAGACCGAGAGGTCGACCTCGTGCGGGGTGGCCAGCAGGTCGTTGGCGGCGTCCAGGTCGTCGGGGCGCATGCCGACGCCCCAGTCCTCGACGGTGAGCACGTGGGCGCCCGGGGTCTGGAGGAAGGGGCGGCTGCGGATGACCACGCTGGCCTCGGGGGGCGAGAAGTGGACGGCGTTCTCGACCAGCTCGGCCACCAGGTGGGTGAGGTCGGCCACGGCGTTGCCGAACACGGCCAGCCGCTCCTCGACCGAGAACACCACCCGGTCGAGGTCCTCGGTCTCGGCGATGGCGGCCCGGACCACGTCGACCAGGGCCACCGGGCGGCCCCAGGTCCGGGGCGGCTCCTCGCCCGACAGCACCAGCAGGCTCTCGGCGTTGCGCCGGATCCGGGTCGCCAGGTGGTCGAGCCGGAACAGGTCGGCCAGGGCGTCCGGGTCCTCCTCATGGTCCTCGAGCTGGTTGATCAGGCCGAGCTGGCGGTACAGCAGGCTCTGGTTACGCCTGGCCAGGTTGACCAGCATGTCGGAGGTGAAGCGGCGCCGGGTGATCTCGGCGTCGGCCAGCTGCTTGGTCAGGGCCAGCGTCTTGCGCTGCTCGCGCTCGGTCGTCTCCCAGAAGATGACCACCCCGCAGCAGGCGGCCAGCACCGCCGCCCCGTGGATGGCCGACCAGACCCAGGGGCTGGTCTGCCCGGCCGGGTGGTTGAAGATCAGGTTGGTGCGCCACGCCGAGCCGATCCCGTGGCTCAGCACGGTGAAGACCACGTTCCACAGGAACGGCACCCAGTCCTGATACAGGGCGATGAAGCCGATCATGATGAAGAAGTGGAAGTGGGCCTCGATCGTGCCCCCGGAGAAGCCCACCAGCACCGCCGAGCAGTAGGTGAGCCCGGCCGTGATCAGCACCGAGGCCGCTCGCCGGTGCTGGATCAGCCGGCCGAGGACCAGGCAGGCCGCGGGGACGCTGAGCACGCCCAGGGTGCCCAGGAAGCTCCGGCCCATGAACAACCCGAACGCGAACAGCAGCGGCAGGTGCAGCAGCAGGACGCCCTGCAGGAACACGTGCCGTTTGTGCCAGGCCCTGTCGTCGAGGGTGTTGCCCCGCGGCAGGTACGCGAGCAGCCTGGTCAATCCGAGCCCTCCCCCGGCTAGCGCTGTGGTGATGCCCGGATCATGTAATGAGCGGCGCCGAAGCCGCAAATCGTCGTTCATCAGGCGTGCCGCGCGAACTCTCTGGAATCTTCCCAGTCGTCGCGGGTCGCTTCTACCGCTCGAGCTGCTCGCCGCTGCGCTCGGCCAGGCGGGCCGCTGGGGCGTCACGACGTACTTGGGGTTGCGGGCCGACTGGAAGCCGGCCCTGTACACCGCCCAGCCCGAGCCGGTCCTGGCCGCGCAGCTGCCGCAGCACCGGCCAGAGCGGGAGCCGCTCCGCCATCACCGCACCGCCTCCTCGCCAGTCCACTGACCGGGGCAAGAGTGCCGGTCTATCACGACGGCCGGGATCCGCAACATCGCGGGCCCGGGGCTCAGGTGGCCCGGGGGGCCTCCGGGCGGCGCAGGGGCGGGGCGTTCACCGGGCAGCTGAGGTCCTGGCCCCGCCGCTCGGGCTCGGGCTCCGGCTCGGGGTTGCGGATGGTGAACCAGGACAGCAGGCCCCCGGCCGCGCACAGGGCGGCGGCGATGGTCATGGCCGTCTTGAACCCGCTGTCGAACCGGGCCGGCTCCAGGGCGCCGGCGCCCGAGATGCCGGCCGCGACCGGCAGGACGGCCACGGCCAGCAGCCCGGCCGTCCGGGCGACGTCGTTGTTGACCGCCGAGGCGATGCCGGCGTGCTCGGCCGGGGCGGCGGCGAGCACGGTGGAGGTCAGGGGGGCCACCGTGAGGGTCAGCCCGAGCCCGTAGACCAGCGACGCGGGCAGGATGTCGACCAGGTAGGAGGCCCCGGGGCCGATGCGGGCGAGCAGGACGAACCCGGCGGCCACGCCCAGCGGCCCCAGCGTCATGGGCAGCCGCGGGCCGATCCGGGAGGCCAGGTGGCCGGCTCTGGCCGACAGCAGCAGCAGGACCAGGGTGATCGGTGCCAGGGCGACCCCGGAGGCGAGCGGCGAGTAGCCGACGACCCGCTGGAGCTGGATGGGGATGAGGAACAGCGACCCGCCGAGCGCCCCGTAGACCACGAAGGTGACGATGTTGGCCGCGGTGAACTGGCGCGAGGCGAAGATGTCCAGGGGCAGCATGGGCGATGGGGTGCGGCGCTCCCAGAGCAGGAACGCGACCAGGGCGGCCACCCCGACCAGGGCGGCGCCCAGGATCGGCGGCGAGGTCCAGCCCTGGGCGGGGCCGTCGGTGAGGGCGTAGACGATGCCGGCCAGGCCGACCGCGGCCAGGCCGGCGCCGGCCCAGTCCAGGCGCCCGGTGGCGTTCGGGTCGCGGGACTCGGGCACATGGCGCAGCGACACCCAGACCACCACCGCGGCCAGGGGCAGGTTGATCAGGAAGATGAACCGCCAGGAGGCGGCCTGGACCAGCCAGCCGCCGAGGAGCGGGCCGATCGCGGCCGTCACCCCGCCCAGCCCGGACCAGGCGCCGATGGCCGGGCCGCGGTCCTCGCGCCGGAAGCTGGCCTCGATGATGGCCAGGCTGCCCGGGGTGAGCAGGGCACCGCCGATGCCCTGGAGGGCGCGGGCCGCGATCAGCGCCTCGTCGGTCGGGGCGAGGCCGCACAGCAGCGAGGCCACCGCGAACCAGACCACCCCGAGCGTGAATATCCGCCGCCGCCCGTAGTGGTCGCCGAGCGACCCGCCGAGCAGCAGGAACCCGGACAGGGTGAGGGTGTAGGCGTTGACCACCCACTGGAGGCTGGAGATGCCGGCGCCCAGGTCCTGGCCGATGGTGGGCAGGGCCACGTTGACGACGGTGGTGTCGAGGAAGGCGATGCCCGAGCCGAGCACCGTGGCCAGCAGCACCCATCGTCCGGCCTGGCTGCGGTAGCGCAGCCCGCCCGGGGAGGAGGCCGCCGCGGTCAGCGGCCGCTGCCCTTGAGCCGCGCGAACAGGCCGCCGCTCTGGGGGTCGACCTCCTCGCCGCGGAGCTGGGCGAGCTGGCGGATCAGGGCCCGCTGCTGCTCGCCCAGGTGGGTCGGGGTGACGACCGCGACCTGAGCCAGCAGGTCGCCGCGGCCCCGGCCGTCGGGATGGGGCACGCCACGCTTGCGGAACCGCTTGACCTCACCCGACTGGGTGCCGGCGTCGAGCTCGACCGTCTCGGTCCCGTCCAGGGTCTCCAGGGGGACGCTGCCGCCGAGGGCGGCCACCGTCATCGGCACCTCGACGGTGCAGATGAGGTCGTCGCCGCGGCGGTCGAAGACCGGGTGCGGGTCGACAGCCAGCTCCACGATCAGGTCGCCGGAGGGGCCGCCGAACTGGCCGGCGTGCCCGCGGCCCTGGTAGCGGATCTGGCTGCCGTCCTCCAGCCCGGGCGGGATGTCGATGGTGAGGGTGGAGTCCTCCATGAGCAGCCCCTGGCCGCGGCACTCGGGGCAGGGCGAGCGGATCTCCTGGCCCGAGCCGGCGCACACCGGGCAGGTGGTGGCCGTGACCAGCTGGCCGAGCAGGGACTGGCGGACGGTGCGCTGCTGGCCCGAGCCGTTGCAGCGCGAGCAGACGGTCGGCTCGGTCCCGGGCTTGGCCCCCGAGCCGTGGCAGCGCGAGCAGGTGGTGGCGGCCCTGACCCGCACGTCCTTGGAGGTCCCGAAGACGGCCTCGGTGAACGGCAGGCGCAGGCGCATGCCGATGGTCTCGCCCCGGCGGGCCCGCGACCGGGTCCGGGGCCGGGCCCCGAACGGGTCGCCGCCGCCCCCGAAGAACTGGTCCATCAGGTCGTTGAAGGATGCCCCGAACGGCGAGAACGGGTCGCCGGCCTGGCCGCCCAGGCCCTCCACCCCGGCCTCGCCGTAGGCGTCGTAGCGCTGGCGCTTGTCCGGGTCGGACAGGACGCTGTAGGCCTTGTTGATCTCCCGGATCCGCTCCTCGGCCTCGGGGTCGTTGCCGGTCACGTCCGGGTGGTACTGGCGGGCCAGCCGCCGGCGGGCGCGCTTGATCTCGTCCTGGCTGGCGTTCCGGTCGACGCCCAGTAGCTGGTAGTAGTCGCTCACCCGAGTTATCCGTTTCCGTCGAAGGCGTCGCCGAGGTAGCGGGCCACGGCCTGGACGGCGGCCATGGTCCGGAGGTAGTCCATCCGGGTCGGGCCGAGGACGCCGATGGAGCCGCTGGCGTCGCCGGCCAGGTAGGCCGAGGTGACCAGCGAGCACGCCTCCATCCCCTCGACGGTGTTCTCCGAGCCGATCACCACCGACACCCGGTCGTCGCGGCCCAGGGCGGCCTGGAGCATGCGCAGCACCAGCACCTGCTGCTCCAGCGCCTCGTAGACCCGCCGGACGGTCTCGATGCCGTCGAAGGCCCCGGGGCCGGCGATGTTGGCCTGGCCGCCCAGGAAGACCCGCTCGCTGGTCTGGTCGCCGATGAACTGGCCGATGGCGGCGGCCAGGGTCTGGAACAGGTTGCGGCGCTCGGGGGCGACCTCCTCGGCCATGGCGTCAAGGATCAGCTCGGCCCGGGACAGGCGCTCGGAGGCCAGCCGCTCGTTGAGCTGGCGGCGCAGCTCCTCCAGGTCCTCCATGGAGACCTCGTCGGCCGTCTCGACCAGGCGCTTCTCGACCCGCCCGGAGTCGACGATCAGCACCAGCATGATCACGTGGCGGCCGAGGCCGACGACCTCGATGTGGCGCAGCCGCGACCGGTCGAGGGCCGGCGGGGCCACCATGGCCGTGTAGTGGGTGAGGCTGGACAGCAGCAGCGAGGTCCGCTGCAGGGTCTCCTCCAGGTCGGCGGCGCCCTCGAAGAACCGGGCGATGGTCTCCTCCTGGGCCCGGGCCAGCTCCCCCACCCCGGAGAGGGCGTCGACGTAGAAGCGGTAGCCCCGGTCGGTGGGGATCCGCCCGGCGCTGGTGTGGGGATGCGACAGGTAGCCCTGCTCCTCGAGCACGGCCAGCTCGTTGCGGATGGTGGCCGGCGAGACCTCCAGCGAGTAGCGCTCGGTCAGGCTCTTGGAGCCGACCGGCTTCTCGGTGTAGATGAACTCGTGCACCACCGCGCGCAGCAGTCGCGCCTTCCGCTCATCGAGGTCCATGGCCGCCCCTCCCTGCCCAAGACGATCCATGCTCGGCAGCGTAGCAGTCAAGGTAGTCGACTGCTAAGCCAGCCTGGCGACCGCCTCGCCGTGCAGGAACATGCCCTTCTCGGTCAACGCCAACCCCGGCCCCGGGGCCAGCAGCCCGGCGTCTCTCAGCCGGTCCGCCTCCTCCCCAGCGGGGTCGACCCCGAGCGCCCGAGCCTCCTCCGGAGCCAGCCCGTCGACAGTCCGAAGCCGCAGCGCCAACGCCTCGAACCGCGCCTGCTCGCCGTCGAGCCGCTCCTCCCCCTCGGTGGGTCGCCGGCGGTCGTTGACGGCCTGCAGGTACGCCGGCACCCCGGCCAGGTTCCACCGCCTGGTTGCCCCGTCGAACTCGTGCGCCCCCGCACCCAGCCCCAGGTACCGCCCCCGCCGCCAGTAGGTCAGGTTGTGCCGGCTCGGGTGGGACGGCCGGGCCCAGTTGGAGACCTCGTAATGGTGGTAGCCGGCGTCGGCCAGGGACGTGCAGGCGGTGGCGTAGCGGTCGGCGAGGTCGTCCTCGGCGGGCTCGGGCATGCGGCCGGCGGCGACCAGGCGGCCGAACTTGGTCGCCGGCTCGATGGTGAGGGCGTAGGCCGACAGGTGCTCGGGCCCGAGGGCGACCGCCGCGTCCAGGGTGGCCGACCAGGAGCGGTCGTCCTCGCCGGGGCCGCCGTAGATGAGGTCGAGGTTGACCGCCGGCACGCCCGCCCGGCGCAGGGTGGCCAC
Organism: Actinomycetes bacterium; assembly: GCA_045807325.1. Taxonomy (GTDB): domain Bacteria; phylum Actinomycetota; class CALGFH01; order CALGFH01; family CALGFH01; genus CALGFH01. The sequence goes on from JBJMHP010000204.1 coordinate 29,118, forward strand.
CGCCGCCTCGACCCTGGCGGCGTCGTGGACGCGGCCCAGGGCGGCCAGCACCCGGTCGTCGAAGCTCTGGGCGCCCATCGAGACCCTGGTCACCCCGGCCCCGACCAGCCCGGCGGCCATCGCGGCGTCGACCGTCTCCGGGTTGGCCTCGACGGTCACCTCGGCCCCGGGGGCGAACGGGAGCAGCTCCCGCAGCCGGGCCAGCACCCGGGCCAGGTCCTCGGCCGGCAGCAGGGTCGGGGTCCCGCCGCCCACGAACACGCTGGTCACGACCGGCGGCTCGGGGCCGAGGGCGGCCACCGCCATGGCCGCCTCCTCCAGCAGCGCGGCCGCATAGGGCCGCCGCAGCCCCTCCATCCCGGTGTAGGTGACGAAGTCGCAGTAGTGACAGCGGGTCAGGCAGAACGGCACATGCACGTACACCCCGAAGCTGGCCGGATCGACCAGTGGAGGCGCCCCCAGAGCGGCCCGCGCCGGGGCGGCCTGCACCGACCGGGCCCCGGGCGCAACCCCCCGGAGGGGGAGCGTAGCCGACCCGGAAACGGCGTCCTCCTGGCTGTCCACAGGGGCCAGGGTGGCGGGGAGGATGGCCGTCATCCTAGCTCTCGTCGGTCCGGAGGGCGGCCACGAACGCCTCCTGGGGCACCTCGACGCGGCCGATCTGCTTCATCCGCCGCTTGCCCTCCTTCTGGCGCTCCAGCAACTTGCGCTTGCGGGTCACGTCGCCGCCGTAGCACTTGGCCAGCACGTCCTTGCGCCGGGCGGTGATGGTCTCCCGGGCGATCACCTTGGCCCCGATGGCGGCCTGGATCGGCACGTCGTACAGCTGCCGGGGGATGAGCCGCTTGAGCTTGGCCGTCATGGCCCGCCCGTAGGCAAAGGCCTTGTCCCGGTGGACGATGGCCGAGAAGGCGTCGACCGGCTCCCCCTGGAGCAGCACGTCCACCTTGACCAGGTCGGCCTCCCGGTACCCGCTCGGCTCGTAGTCCAGCGAGGCGTACCCGCGGGTGCGCGACTTCAGCTGGTCGAAGAAGTCGAAGATGATCTCGGCCAGGGGCAGCTGGTAGCGCAGCTCGACCCGCTCCTCCGACAGGTACTCCATGGTGTCGAGCTCGCCCCGCCGGCTCTGGCACAGCTCCATCACCGCGCCGATGTAGTCGGCCGGGCACAGGACCATGGCGGCCACGTACGGCTCCTCGATCCGCTGGATCGACCCGGCCGGCGGCAGCTCGCTGGGGTTGGAGACCATGATCGTCTCCCCCGTCTCCAGGGTGACCCGGTAGGCGACGTTGGGGGCGGTGGTGATGAGGGCCAGGTCGAACTCGCGCTCCAGCCGCTCCCGGACGATGTCCATGTGCAGCAGCCCCAGGAAGCCGCAGCGGAACCCGAACCCGAGCGCGGTCGAGGACTCGGGCTCGTACACCAGGGCGGCGTCATTCAGCCGCAGCCGGTCCAGGGCGTCGCGCAGGTCCGGGAAGTCGGCGCCCTCGATCGGGTACAGGCCGGAGAAGACCATCGGCCGCGGCTCCCGGTAGCCGGGCAGGGGCTCGGCCGCGGGCCGGGCCGCGGTGGTCACGGTGTCCCCCACCCGGACCTGGCGGACGTCCTTGACCCCGGGGATGAGGTAGCCGACCTCGCCGGCGGCCAGCTCGGGGGTGGGGACGGCCTCGGGCGCGAACACCCCGACCTCCTCGGCCTCCGAGACGTGCCCGGAGGCCATCATCCGGACCCGCTGGTTCTTGGCCAGCCGGCCGTCGACCATCCGCACATAGGCGATCACACCCCGGTAGGAGTCGTAGAGCGAGTCGAACACCAGCGCCCGGGCCGGGGCGTCGGGGTCGCCGGTCGGCGGCGGCACCCGCTGGACCAGGGCCTCCAGCAGGGCGGGCACGCCCTCGCCGGTCTTTGCCGAGACCCGCAGCATCTCGGAGGCCGGGGTGCCGAGGACCTGCTCGATCTCGCGGGCCACCCGGTCGGGCTGGGCGGCCGGCAGGTCGATCTTGTTGATCACCGGGATGATGGTCAGGTCGGCCTCGACGGCCAGGTACAGGTTGGCCAGGGTCTGGGCCTCGACGCCCTGGGCGGCGTCGACCAGCAGCACCGCGCCCTCGCAGGCGGCCAGGGCCCGCGACACCTCGTAGGTGAAGTCGACGTGGCCGGGGGTGTCGATCAGGTTGAGCACGTACTCGCGGCCGTCGTTGGCGGCATAGGCCAGGCGGACCGCCTGGGCCTTGATGGTGATCCCCCGCTCGCGCTCCAGGTCCATCTTGTCCAGGTACTGGGCGCGCATGTTCCGCTCGCTCACCGCGTGGGTGAGGTCGAGCAGGCGGTCGGCCAGGGTCGATTTCCCATGGTCGATGTGGGCGATGATGCAGAAGTTGCGCAGGCGCGACAGGTCGGTTGGCATGGCCAGCCCATCCTAGCCGCCCCATGCCGACCCTGAGCCCGGCCGCCCCGCTCGCTCCGGTCCGTCGTTGAGCCCGTGCGACCCGCTGTGCTAGCCTCGCCCGGTTCCCCGTGAATTCGTGAATTTCAGTGCAGGAGTGCCCTTTCTTGGCGAACATCAAGTCGCAGATCAAGCGCAACCGGCAGAACGAGCAGGCCCGCGTCCGCAACAAGTCGGTCCGCTCGGCCCTGAAGACCTACGCCCGCCGCGTCCGCGAGAGCGTCGCCGCCGGCGACCAGGACGCCGCCGAGACCGCCCTCCGCCGCGCCACCCGGGCCTACGACCGCGCCGCCAGCAAGGGCGTCATCCACAAGAACAACGCCGCCAACCACAAGGCCCGCCTGGCCCGCTCGGTCAACCGCCAGGACCAGTAGCACTCGGCCGACTCCCCCGGCCTCCCCCGACCAGCCCCGGGGCAATGGCTCCCGCCGGCTGCCCGCACTCCCCCGCCCGGATGCCGCGGCTTATGCCGCTGTAAGCAATGTTTGCCCTGGCTCTGGTGTTCAGTCCGGCCAGAGCGCGGCCGATTGAGGCAGCTCGTCCCCACAATCGCCAACCCACCTTGACGGGCTCACGGCCACCGGCGAACATCAGTTCGAGATGGCCGCCAGCTCTTCCAAACCTCAGGTGATGCACCGCACCGCCCGCATCTGCCTGCGGACCACCCCCGCCCAGGGCAACCGCTGCTACCGGCTGCTCCGGGCGGCCGGTGACGTGTGGGCCTGGCTCCTGGACAGCAACCGCGATCGACGCCAGCAAGGCAACCCGGCCGTGGTCGGCTACCAGGCCCTCTGCCGCCAGCTCACCAGCAGAGGCGGCTTCGGGGAGCTGTCGGTGGTCGGGGCCCGCTCGGTACTGCAGCGGTACTCAGATGCCTGGTTCGAGGCCGCCCGCCGGCACAACCGTGG
>JBJMHP010000205.1:0-9578 GCA_045807325.1 Actinomycetes bacterium
CCGAGACCGGCAGCCAGCCGTTCACCCAGTCGATCAGCCGGCCCACCATCCGCTCCCCGAAGGGCGGGGTGTCGAAGCTCTGCAGCTGGACCAGGAGCTCGTTGACGACCCCGCCGGTCCCGGAGGAGACCGGGCCGTCGCCGCCGCCGTCCAGGCCGCCGCGGCGGCCGCCGATGGCCCCGCCCTCCTCGCGGGCCGCCTTGCGCGGCGCCTTGAAGTAGGCCCGGAGCTTGCGGCGGTCATGCCGTACCACATCGACTGGAAGCTGGTCGCGGACACGAACAGGAACGGCACCCCGGCGTGGCGGGCCATCGCCTTGGCCATGTGGGTCTTGCCGGTGCCGGGCTTGCCCTCGAACAGGATGCCCCGCCGCGGGTTGCCGCCGAGCCGGTCCTTGAAGGTGGCGTAGCCGAGGAACAGGTTCAGGGTCTTGGTGACCTCGTCCCGCAGCGGCCCGAGGCCCTTGACGTCGTCGAGGCCGACGTCGATCTGCTCGGGCCGGTAGGTGAGGTGAGGCGAGCGGCCCTGGCCGAGCATGGGCAGGACCATGACCACGGCGATGAGCGCGACGATCAGGACCGCCGGGAGCCACAGCATGGCGTCGGGCCCCAGCCGCAGGCCGTCGAGCGGGTTGAGCGACCCTCCGGTCAGGACCCGCCACCAGACGGTCAGGGTGGTGACCCAGAGCACGACGGCCAGCCGGGTCAGGCGACGCTGGCGGCGCCGTTCGCGGGCCTGGCCAACGTCGACGTCGGCCGCCCGCAGCACCGAGCCGCCCCCCAGCACGGCGCTGGCGCTCCCCTGAGCGGCCGCGGGCAGCCCCTGGCCGCCTGTCCGCCTCGTCCCGACCGACCCCTGCATGCCCGCTCGCCTCCTGGCTCTCTCGGAGGCGTCCCAGCCGGCCCCCGTAGGCCCAGTTAGCCACGCGGACCAGGCCCCCTACCATAGGTGGGGGACGAGTTCGAGGGTGTTGCCGACTCAAGCTGGACGGCGGACTAGGCAGGCCTGCCGAGGACGAATGCCCGCCAGTCCGGCCAACCCGGGTCAGATCCGGTCGCTGCGCTGCAGCCAGGTGAACGCCAGCCAGCCGGGCAGGATCGGCAGCCAGAAGGTGACCAGCCGGAACAGGAACACCGCCGGCACCGCCGTCTCCTTGTCCAGGCCGGCGGCGGTCAGGCCGGCGATCAGGGCCGCCTCGACGGCGCCGATCCCGCCCGGGGTCGGGGCGGCCTGGGCGATGGCCGCGCCCACCAGGTAGGTGGCGATGATCGCCGGGACGGTCAGGCCGCCGCCGAAGGCCTCCACGCAGGCGACCAGGGCGAAGGCGTAGCACAGGGTGACCAGGGCCGACCCGCCGAACAGCAGGGCCAGCTTGCCGGGGTGGCCGGCCAGCTCCCACATGCCGCCGACGGCCCGCTTCACGCTGGGGACGACGTGCCGGTAGACCAGCCGCCGCCCGGCCGGGACGGCCGCGACCAGGCCCGAGACGGCCAGGATGCCGAGTCCCACCCACAGCAGCGTCCGCGGCGACGGGGTGTGGACGCCGCCCAGGCCCCTGACGCCCACCGCCACCGCGAAGATGCCGAGCAGGGCCACGTGCATGACGGCGCCGGCGCCCGCGTTGATCCCGGCCCCGGTGACCGCCACCGCCGCATGGACGCCCTGGCGCTCCATGAAGCGGGCCCCGAGGGCCAGGCCGCCGACCTTGGCCGGCGTGACCCAGTTCACGAACGAGGCGCCGACCTGGGCCACGAACGTCGGCCAGGGCGGCAGCCGGTCCGGGACCGACCCGATGGCGCTCATGGTGGCGGCGACGTAGCTGAACACCGACATGGCCAGGATCGCCGGCAGCCACCGCCAGTCGGCGTGCCTGACCTGCTGGGCCAGGAGCTGGACGTCGGAGAGCTGGTGGATCAGGAAGTAGACCGCGACCCCCGTGAACAGCCAGATCGCCACCCGCCGGAGGCTGACCCGCTCCACCTGGACGTACTCCGGCTCGGGGCCGCCGGTGACCCGCAGGACCTCGTCCTGCAGGGGCTTGCCCTTGCCGGGCAGGGCGTCGACGGCCTTGCGGGTGGCCGTGCTCAGGGCGGCCGGCTGCACGTAGCGCAGCGCCGCCTCCACCGCGTCGGGGCCGACCACCCCGACGGCCGCGGCCACCGCCCGCTTGGCCCCGACCCTGGTGTAGGTGGAGCACAGCAGCTCGGCGGCGTCCTCGTCGAGCATGGCGTCGCTGGCGGCCAGCTCGGCGAAGCCGAAGTCGATCAGCCAGGCGCGGCCGTCGGGGCCGAGGAACACGTTGGCCAGGCGCAGGTCGCGGTGGGCGATCCGCTGCCGCCGCAGCTCCGCGACCTGCTCCCAGATCCCCTTCAGCACGTCGTCGGTGATGGCGCCGTCGGCGACCCCGTCGAGGGAGCGGCCGTCGATGGCGTCGTAGGCCAGCACCATGGCCAGCTCGCCGACCGCGGCCACGGTGACCAGGTGGGGCGTGCGGACGCCGGAGTCGGTGGCCTTCAGCGACACCAGCGCCTCGTGCTCGACGGCGCGCCGCAGGGTCGAGTAGGGCACCTCGTCGCCGACGTTCTCCAGCCGCAGCTGCCGCCAGGACCGGAACAGGAGGTCGGCGTCGCGCTCGTCCTGGCCGAGGGCCTTCACGAACAGGTGCCGGCCGTCGGTGAGCTGGGCGAAGTAGGGGGTCGAGCCGCGGGCGTCCACGTTGGCCCGCTCCAGCGACTTCACCTCGAGCCCGGAGCGGGCGAGGGCGTCGGTCAGCTGCGGCCCGCTCGGGCGCAGGCTGGGCCGGCCGACCAGCAGCAGCCCCGCCGACCCGGCGACGCCGCCCAGGGCGATGGCGGCCAGCACGTCGAGCGGCCCCTCGTGCCCGACGACCATGCGGGCCAGGGCGATGACGGCGACCAGCCACCAGGCGGCCCGCCGCGTGCCCCGGGTCAGCCAGGGGCTGGCCAGGGTGGCGGCGGCGGCCGCCCCGGCGATCCAGCCGGTGCTGGGGAAGGCGGACCTGGCGATCCAGGACTCCTCGGTCAGGGCCCGCTCCAGCAGGGGCGGCTGGAGCCGGCCGAGCCGCGCGGCGACCACCTCCTCCAGCAGGGCCGCGGCCACGGGGACGGTGACCAGCAGCAGGGCCAGGCGGAACCGCCGCAGGACGACGGTCACCGCGAGCACCACCGGCGGGGCCACCACGGCCACCAGCTGCACCAGCCCGACCAGGAACACGGCCAGGGCCGACGGCACCCGGTCGACCAGCTGGAGCAGGTCGGCCTCGACCCCGACCATGGTGTTCTTGGCCCCGATGGCCAGCGCGAGGCAGAGCAGGAACCCGGCCGCGGCTACGGCCAGGTGGAGGGCGTCGACCGGCGACCGCTGGTGGGCCGCCGACTCCTGCTCGGCGTCGGGCACGGCTGCTCTCTCGGGATGTGGCGCCTGTCCTGGTGCTCTTAGGTCACCACGCGTCCCCCCCGGCCACAAACCGGGCGGCCGCCCTGGGCAGGCTAGGAGGCGCGCTCGATCGACGCCACGACCAGCGGCTCGCCCTGCTGGCAGGTGCTGAGCAGGTTCCGGTCGACCCGGCCGGTCACCGCCACCCGCCGGCCCGGCCGCAACTCGGCCCGCCTGCCGCCGATCAGCAGGTAGCGGCCGCCGTTCTCGGCGTCCAGGAGCAGGCAGCTGGGCTCGACCCCGGCCATGACGGTGCCGACCAGGGTCACCTCGCCGGTGGGCGGAGGGGGCCCGGCGACCGGCGGGTCGTCCGGGACGGTGGTCGGGACGGTGGTGGCGCCGTCCTGGGCGGCCCCGCCGCCGTCGCGGTCGGCCCCGCCGCAGGCGGCCAGCAGGAGCCCGGCCAGCAGGAGGCCGGCCAGCATGCCGAGGTGCTTCGCGAGGTTCATGGCCTTTGGACGCCCCCGGTGGCCGGGAGGTTCCCGGCCGCGGCCGCCCATGAAGCGCTAGGCTTTGCCCATGAAGGACGTCGGCATCGTCGGGCTGCCCCAGAGCGGCAAGACAACCCTCTTCAACGCGCTGACCCGGGCGGGCGCGCCCGCCGGCGGGGCGGCGGGCAAGGCCAGCGTGGCCGCCGTGCCCGTGCCCGACCCGCGGGTGGACGTGCTGGCCGAGCTGGAGCGCTCCCGCAAGAAGGTGTTCGTCCAGGCACGGTTCGTGGACGTGGCCGGGCTGTCGGCGGGCGCCGGCGGCGGCCTGGCCGCCCAGGGATTGGGGGCGCTGCGCGAGGCCGACGCCCTGGCCATGGTCCTGGCCGCCTTTCCCGGAAGCGCCCCCGACCCGCTGGAGGCGGCGGCCGAGCTGACCCTGGAGCTGACCGTGGCCGACCTGGAGTCGATCGCCGGTGGGGCCGAGAAGGCGGCCAAGAAGGCCCGGGCCGGGGTGGAGGACGCCCGCCTGGAGGCCGACGTGCTGGCCCGGGCCCGCGACCTGCTCGACCAGGGCACGCCGTTGCGGGCGGTCGACTGGGAGGCCGAGGAGGCGAAGGTGCTGCGCAACTTCGCCCCGCTGACCCTGAAGCCGGCCCTGGCCGCGCTCAACCTGGCCGAGGCCGACGCCGCCTCGGCCGCCGAGCGGGCCGCCGAGGCCGAGGCCAAGCTGGGCCTGCCCACCGTGGCCGTGGCCGCGGCCCTGGAGGCCGAGGCGGCCGAGCTGACCCCCGACGACGCGGCCGACCTGCTGGCCGGCTACGGGGTCGAGCGCGGCGGGCTCGACCAGGTGGTCGGGGCCGCCTGGCGTCTGCTGGACCTCCTGACCTTCCTCACCACCGGCGAGGACGAGACCCGGGCCTGGGAGGTCCGCCGGGGCGCCACCGCCCCCGAGGCGGCCGGCCGCATCCACTCCGACCTCCAGCACGGCTTCATCCGCGCCGAGGTCATCGCCTACGACGACCTGGTCGCCGCCGGCGGCTGGGACGCCGCCCGCTCCAAGGGCCTGCTCCGCACCGAGTCCAAGTCCTACGTCGTCCGCGAGGGCGACGTGCTCCACATCCGGTTCAACGTGTAGCGGGGCGCTGCGCCCCTCCTGGGCCGCCGCCTCGTCGGAGCACATTGACGAGGCTGATGGCCGAGACGATCGACCAGACGCCCTCCAGGAGCAGGAACCCCCAGCGCTCGTCGACCAGGGCGATCACGGCCAGCACGAACGAGCCGACCAGGTTGAGGACCAGGTAGGCGGGCGCGTGCTGGTCGAGGAGGCGCAGCTGTCCGAGGGTGTACCCGGCCAGGATCAGCACCGCCCCGACGAGCTCGAGGGCGATGACGACCCCGTGGGGCACCTCAGGTGCCGGAGGCGAGGGCCAGGAGGCGGTCGACGCCGGCGTCGAGGGCCAGGACCTCGCGCTTGACCTCGGCTTCGAGGGGGGCGATCTCGGCGGCGGTCTCGGCCCCGAGGCCGGCGCTGGCGGCCCGGCGGATGGTCAGGGCGACCCGGGAGACCTCGGCGACTCTGGCCCTGGCCGCCGGGAGGACCCGGGCCAGCTCGGCCTGGTCGGGCTCGCAGGCCAGCAGCCGCAGCTCGGTGTCGAGCGTCCCGGCCACCCGGCCCAGGCGCCTCGCCAGCAGCGGCAGGTCACCCACGGTGCCGCCGGCCGCCCTGACCAGGGCGACCGCCTCGCCGGTGGCGTGGGCGGCGGCGTTCAGGTCGCGCCGCAGGCAGGCCACCTGCCGCCGCCCCCCGGGCGGCGCCGTCAGCGCCTGCACACTCCGGACCCGCCGCCGCAGCCGAGGGCTGCGCCGCAGCCACCGCACGACCCGCCAGACGGCCAACAGGGCCACCCCACCGGCCACCAGGATCATCAGCAGCACGGTCAGCAGCAGTTCCTCCATGGCGGCGTCCTCCACGCTCACTCGGCGTCATCGCCCGACGCCAACGATAGGCCGGGCCACCACGCTTGTCATCCGGTCCCTCGGTCACCCGCCGCCGGACACCGCGGGGAGGATCCACACCTCGTCGGCGTCGGCGACCGGGGTCTCGACGCCGTGCAGGTAGCGGATGCTCTCGCCGTTGACGAACACGTTGACGTGGCGGCGCAGCACCCCGCGGTCGTCGAGCACCCGCTGGCCGACCCCGGGATGGGCCTGGCCGAGGGCGGCCAGCACCTTCCCGACGGTGGTCCCGGCGACCTGGAGGTGGCGCTGCCCGGCCGCGTGGCCGGAGAGGGCGGCCGGCAGGTGGACGGTGGGCATCGGCCCGCTCAGGGCACCACGGCGGCCTTGACGCAGACCACCGGGGGCAGCCACTCGGCCAGCGCCTGCCAGTGGTCCCCCTCGTCGGAGGAGGCGAACAGCTGCCCGGTGCGGGTCCCGAAGTAGAGGCCGGCCGGCTCCAGCCCGTCGGTGGCGAACCCGTCGCGGAGCACGGTCAGCCAGGCGTCGCGCTCGGGCAGGCCCTCGGTCAGCGGCGCCCAGGAGTCGCCGGCGTCCCGGGTCCGGTAGACGCGGGCCTGGCCGTCGGGGGTGCAGCGGAACTGGTCGGAGTCGAGCGGGATGATCCAGGCGGTGTCGGGGTCGGTGGGGTGGGCGACCATCGGGAAGCCGAAGTCGCTCGGCACCCCGTTGGCCATGTCCTGCCAGTGGTCGCCGCCGTCATCGCTGCGGTACAGGCCCCAGTGGTTCTGGAGGTACAGCCGGTCCGGCCGCCCGCCGGCCGGGGCGACCTTGTGGACGCACTGGCCGAACTCCGGGTACTTGTCGGGCAGGAACACCACCCGGACGCCGTCGTTGCGGGCCTGCCAGCTGCCCCCGCCGTCCTCGGTCCGGTACACCCCGCCGGTGGAGATGGCGATCCACATGCGGTCCGGGTCGGACGGGTCGGGCAGGACCGTGTGCAGGCACAGCCCGCCGCCCCCCGGCTCCCAGCGCGGCCGGTGGGGGTGATTCCAGAGGCCCTCGACCAGGGAGAACGTCTCCCCGGCGTCGTCGGAGCGGAACAGCGCCGCCGGCTCGACCCCGGCCCAGACCACCTCCGGCCGGTCGTCGCCGGCCGGCTGGAGCTGCCACACCCTGGCCAGGGCGGCGTCGGTCCCCTCCGGGAACCGCAGGTTGCCCTCGGCCGGCTCGGTCCAGGTCCGCCCCAGGTCGTCCGAGCTGCGCACCACCGCCCCCCAGTGCCCGTGCTCGGTGCCGGCCAGCAGCCGCCGCCGGCCGCCGCGCCCGTCGAAGCGGATGGCATAGACCTGCTCGCCGGGGAAGTGCGGCCCACTCGACCGCCACTTCCCCCGGTCGGGGTCGCCCGCGAACAGGAACGCCCCCTTCATCGTGCCGACCGCGACCAGCACGTCCCCTGACTCGACGTCGATGTGCTTGTTCATGCCGGCAAGCCTACCTCGGCGGCCCGACATGCGGGCCGGGGTCAGGCCCGGGCCAGGAGGTCCCGGACGATCAGGGTGGCGGCCGCCGGGGTGCCCTTGACGAACCCGAAGAAGGGGCCGAAGTCCCGGGTGGCGGTGAACCCCGGCAGGTACAGGCCGGGCAGGCTCGTCCCGAAGGCCTCGTCGAGCACGGGGAAGCCGTCGGTCACCTGCACCCGGTCGAGGACTCCGGCCAGGTAGGGGACCCGGGACAGGTCGGCCTTGTAGCCGCAGGCGAACACGACGTGATCGACCACCAGCCCCGTGCCGTCCGACAGGCGCGCCTGCAGCCCGCCGCCGGCCGGCGTGACCTGGACCACCTCGGTCCCTGGCCAGCGGTGGACGGCCCCGCCGGCGAGCCGCGGGGTGAGCCAGTGCTCCAGGGTGAGCCGGCCGACGTCCCAGAACCGCCGGACGATCGCGTCCCGCTCGCCTCCGGGGAGCGTCCGCCACCAGCCCGGGACCCGCACGGTCTCCTCGACGTACGGGTCGACGAACCGCCAGCTCACCCGCTCGAACCGCGGGACGTCGTGGCGGTGGACCAGGTCGACCCGCTCGGCGCCGTGCTCGGCCAGCAGCGCCGCCCACTCGTAGGCGCTCTGCCGGCCCCCCACGATCAGCACCCGGGCCCCCGACAGGTCCTCGAACCGCACCAGGTCGCAGGTGTGGGCCGCCTGGTCGGGCGGGACCGAGGCCGCCCAGCCGGGCCGGTTGGTGAAGTGGGAGATCCCCGGAGCGGCGACCACGGCGTCGGCGGCGACGCGGTCGCCGCTGTCCAGCAGGGCCAGGAACCGGCCGTCGTCCACCGCGAGCTCGGCGACCAGGTCCTCGCGGACCTCGATCCCCTTGGCCTGCCGGAACCACTCGGCGTAGTCCAGGAACAGGCCGATGGGCAGGGGATCGACGTCGGCCGGGGCGATGGCGCGCTCCTCCAGGTACGCCTCCAGGGTGTGGACCGCGGCCGCGTCGAGGTGCCAGTCGGGCCCCGACCGCAGGAACATCCCCGCGGGCATGTGCTCGCGCCAGAAGCCCATCGGGCGGCCGACGACCACGGTGTCGACGCCGTGGTGCCTGGCGAAGGCGGCGGTCGACAGCGCATAGGGCCCGGCCCCGATGACCAGGACCGACGTGGTGGTCGTCACCGGCTCGGCCCCCTCGTGCGTCCGACTGCCGCCAGCTGGCTACCGCCCACCAGCGTAGACTCCACCGGGGGAAGGTTCCAGACATGACACGCTCGGTGATCGTCGCCGCCGTCAGGACGCCGGTCGGCAGGTTCGGCTCGGCCCTGCGGTCCCGCTCGGCCGTCGACCTTGGCGCGGTGGTCATCGCCGAGGCGCTGGCCCGGGGCCGCGTCCCGCCCGGCGAGGTCGACTACGTCCTCATGGGGCAGGTCCTCCAGGCCGGGGCGGGCCAGATCACGGCCCGTCAGGCGGCGATCGCGGCCGGCGTCCCCCGGCACGTCCCCGCCATCACCCTCAACAAGGTGTGCCTGTCGAGCCTGACCGCGGTCGCCCTGGCCGACCAGCTGATCCGGGCCGGTGAGATCGAGGTGGCGGTGGCCGGCGGGATGGAGTCGATGACCAACGCCCCCTATGCCCTTCCGAAGGTCCGCCGGGGCGCGCGGATGGGACCCGCGGAGCTGGTCGACACCATGATCCACGACGGGCTGTGGTCGACGTTCACCGGCCGGCACATGGGCGAGTCCTCCGACGAGGTGAACGCGGCCCTTGGGATCTCCCGCCAGGACCAGGACGCCTGGGCGGCCCGCTCCCACCGGCGGGCCGCGGCGGCCTGGGCGTCCGGGCGGTTCGCCGCCGAGGTCACCGGCGTCCAGGTCCCCGGGGGCGGGCCGACCGTGGTCGAGCGGGACGAGGGCATCCGCCCGCAGACCACCGACGAGTCCCTGGCCGAGCTGCCGCCGGCGTTCACCCGGGCCGGGACCATCACCGCCGGCAACGCCTCCCAGCTCTCGGACGGGGCGGCCGCCGTCGTGGTCATGCGCGCCGAGCGCGCCCAGGCGCTCGGCGTCGAGCCGCTGGCCGAGGTCCTCGCCCACGGCATGTGCGCGGACCAGTTCGCCTACCTGCACACCGTCCCCGCGATCGCCCTCGAGAAGGCGCTCAAGAAGGCCGGCCGGGACCTGCACGACCTCGGCCTCATCGAGGTCAACGAGGCCTTCGCGGCGGTCGCGCTGCACGCCACCCGCATGCTC
>JBJMHP010000206.1:0-15335 GCA_045807325.1 Actinomycetes bacterium
GAGTAGGTGCCCTCCAGGTAGACGTTGGCCACCAGCCCGGGGCCGCCGTGCCCGGGCCCGGTCACATAGATGGCGTCCAGCTCGTCGCGGACGATGACCCGGTTCAGGTGCACGTAGACGAAGTTCAGCCCCGGGGTGGTGCCCCAGTGGCCCAGCAGGCGCGGTTTGACGTGCTCCAGGCGCAGCGGCTCGGCCAGCAGCGGGTTGTCAAGCAGGTAGATCTGACCGACCGAGAGGTAGTTGGCGGCCCGCCACCAGGCGTCGATCCGGGCGAGCTCGTCGGGGCTGAGGGGTCGCTGGCTGGCCGGCAGGCCAGCCTCGGCGGTCGCGGCCATGATGCTCCTCGTGCGGTTCCACCGGCAGCCGGCTGATCCGCGCCAGGTTACATCCGGGCCAGGTCGGCGGCGCCGATCAGCCCGGCGTCCTGGCCCAGCTGGGCCACCCGGACGGCGGCCGTGGGGCGGTGCCCGCGGCCGGTCAGCCTGGCCTCGAAGGCCGTCCGGGCCGGGCCGACCAGCAGCTCCCCGGCCTCCGACACCCCGCCGCCGATGATGAACACCCGCGGGTCCAGGACCGCGGCCAGGTCGGCCAGGCCGTGGCCGAGCCAGGTGCCGACGGCCTCGAAGGAGGCGAGCGCGACCGGGTCGTCGGCGATGGCGCCCATGGTCACCATGGGCCCGGTGATCGACTCCGGCCGGCCGTCGGCCAGCTCCAGCAGCAGCCGGGCGTCGGTGGGGGAGCGGGCGGCCCGCTGGCGGGCCTCGGTGACCAGGGCCCGGCCACTGGCGTACTGCTCCCAGCAGCCGGCGTTGCCGCACCCGCAGGGCCGCCCGTCGGGCACGACGCTCAGGTGGCCGACCTCGGCGGCCGCCCCGAACGCCCCCCGGATCAGCTCCCCGCCCAGGACCACGCCGCCGCCGAGGCCGGTCCCGACGGTGACGGTGACGGTGAACCGCTGGCCGTGCCCGGCCCCGAAGCGGGTCTCGCCCCAGGCGGCGGCGTTGGCGTCGTTCTCGACCACCACCGGCAGGCCGGTGCGCTGCTCGACCGCGGCCCGCAGCGGCTGGTTGCGCCAGGCCAGGTTGGGGGCGAACAGCACCGTGGAGCGGGCCGCGTCCACGAACCCGGCCGCCCCCAGCCCGGCCGCCTCCACCTGGTGGTCTCCGGTCAGCTCGCGGATGACCTCGGCGATGACGTCCTCGACCTTGTCCGGGTCGTGGGCCGGGGTGTCGCGGCGCAGCCGGGCCAGGACGCGGCCCTCGTCATCCACCACCCCGGCGGCCACCTTGGTCCCGCCGATGTCCACGCCGATGGCCAGCCCCACGGCCCCCGCCGTCCTTTCTGGTCGCGACGAAGCACCACCATCATCACCACCGCGGCGACGTGGTCAACGGTGGAGTCGCCGGCTCAGCCGCGGCCGGCCTGTGGGCGGCGGCGGGCGACATAGCCGCCGCGGACCCGGCCGTAGGCCTCCGGCCGCAGCTGCCGCTCCAGCTGCATCAGGCTCCAGACCTTGGTGCCGTCGACCCGGAGATAGGGCTCGACGTGGGCGGCCGCCCGCTGGATGACCTCGAGGTCGACGCCGAGCAGCTCGGCGCACCGCTCCAGCGGAGCCGCGATCGGCCGGGTCAGGGTGGGGTCGTGCGCTTCCCAGGCTTGCATGCCCGGTAGGGTAGACGAACATATGTTCGAACAACAGTGGGATGAACCAGCCGAACATCACGGACCCGACGGCGGCTTGGGCGCCGGGGGCGCTGTCGGCGCTCACCAGGGCGCGCGGCACATGGTGCGCTCGGTACGATGATCAGTCCGGGCGGGAGAGTCTCAGGTGGGGCTGCCGTAGGTGACCGGGGTGCCGTCCCAGTAGCTGGTCCGCTTGCGGGCGCCGGCCCAGCTGAAGCTGAAGTGGACGTGGTCGGTGTGGGGGTTGGCGCCGACATATGGGCGCCAGCCCTCGGTGGCCCGGTAGGAGCCCCAGATGCGGCGGTTGTGGATGATGTACATCACGCCCAGACGCCGGGCCATGGCGAAGCGGCGGCCGCTGGGGTCGGCCCTGAACAGCCAGGTGAAGACCTGGCGGGCGGCGGCGCGGTGGGAGGGGTTGCTCACGGTCACCGCCCAGTCCCAGGCCCGGCCCTCCTTGTGCTCGCTGCGGCCGCCGATCGAGCAGGCCCGCGAGATGCCCGAGCTGTGGGTGGCCGGGAACGAGGCCAGCACGATCCGCTGGAACCCGACCACGCCCGGCTTGGGCCGGGGGCTGCAGGTGGTCTGGGGCTGGTAGGGGGCGAGGTCGTCCAGCGGCCCGGTCCCGGGGGGCGGGAGGGCGGCGGCGGCCAGCGGCGCGGCCGCGCCCGGCCTGGCCGGCCGGCCGCCGGAGCCGGGGCGGGCTCGTCCAGGGCCGGCACGTCCACGACCCGCCAGCCTCCGGTGGTCCAGCGGGCCTCGAACCCCATGTACGCATAGGTCGCGCCACGGCAGGTGACCACCCCGTTGACGCTGGTGGTGGCCGGACCCGGGGCCGGCCCGAGCGGCGGGATGTAGGCGCCGAACCGGAACCCCCCGGCCGGCGGGGCCCAGGAGACGGCCAGCCGGTCGGCCGGGCAGTACCGTCCTGGGTCGGCGAAGTCGCCGTCGCGGACCGGGACCGCCCGGAGCCGGACGGCGAGGTCGCGGGCGGCCCGCTCGAGCTGGCGTGCGGGGCCGGCCGGGGCGTCGGCTGGCGCCGCGGCCACCGGCAAGGCGACCGCGACCAGGCCGACAACCAGCAGGGCGACCATCAGGAGCCGTCGGATCGGACACATCGGTCGATTAACCCGCAGATCGGCCCTCGTTGCAACCGCTGGCGGCCAAGGTCGGCGACGCCGATGCCTACCGCGGCGCCGACGTGGCCGGCACCCCGCACTTCCCCGGCTTCGGCGCCGAGGCCACCGAGTGGCTCCTGCGCCGGCGGGGGATCCGCAGCCTCGGCGTCGACACCCTCAGCATCGACCCGGGGAACTCGACGAGCTTCGACACCCACCTGATCCTCACCGGCGCCGACCGCCACGGGCTGGAGAACCTGGCCAACCTCGACCGCCTGCCCAGGCGCGGGCGCCACCGTCGTCGTCGGGCTCATCCCCACGAGCAGGGCTCCGGCGGCCAGGCCCGCATCTTCGCCTCCCTGCGCTCGGCGGCTGACTGACCAGCCGGCCGTCAGGCCGGGCCAGCAGAAGGACGGCTAGCAGGGGCGGGGGTCCCAGGGTGGCGCGGCTGCCGGCCGGGCCGGGCCGGACGGCGCGGGGTGGGCGGCCGGGGTGGGCCGGCCGAGGAACCGGGCCACCGTCTGGCGGGTCGCGGGCTGGACAGCCAGCAGGACCTGCTCGCCCCCGTGCAGCCCGGGCACGGTGGGGATGGTCAGGCCGACCAGCGCGCCCGGCCGGAGCGCGCGGAACTGGCCGGCCAGCCGCACCGCCTGCCCGACGGTGAGGGTGTCGTCGCGGGTGAGGTGGCGGGACAGGGCGGCCAGGACGGCGTTGGCCCGCAGCGGGTTGGTCAGCCCCCGCCGCAGCGCCTGGGCGGCCAGGGCCCGCAGCAGGACCTGCTGGCGGCGGATGCGGCCGAGGTCGTAGCCGGGGTCGAAATGCCAGACGCCGTCGGCTCCCCGGTACTGGTAGTAGCGGCTGCGGGCCAGGGCCAGGGCCAGGGTGCCGTCCAGCTGCCGGCAGCCCGGGGTGGTGATGAGCAGCCCGCTGTTGTTGTGGCCGTTGTCGTCGTCGCGGACCGGGGAGGGGAAGTCCAGACGGAGCCCGCCGACCGCGTCGACCACCGCCCGGAAGCCGTCGAAGTCGACCAGCACGTAGTGGCTGACCGGGATCCCGAAGTCGGCCTTGATGGTCTCCACCAGCTGCTCGGGGCCCCTGGCCAGGGCCGAGTTGATCTTGGCCCGGCCGCCGGTGCCGGCCACCGGCACGTACAGGTCGCGGGGGATGGACAGCATCCAGGCCCGGTGGGTGGCCGGGACCAGGTGGACAACCAGGATGACGTCGCCGCGCTGGCCGGCCACGGTGCCGAACTGGCCGCGGTCCTGGCGGCCCAGGCCCTGGCGGGTGTCGGACCCGACGACCAGCAGGTTCATCGGCCGGCCGGGCGGCGGGGCGGGGGTCAGGCCGGGGACGTGGACCGAGGCGACCTGGTCGATCCGCAGCCGCGCGTAGCCGTAGCCGCCGGCCACCACCACCGCCACCAGCACGGCCAGCAGCAGCACCCCGACCGTGACGGCCCGCAGCCACCCCCGCCGCACGCTCATCATCATGTCCCCGGTCGCGGGCCGGGCGGCCCGCCCGGCAGGTCGGCCACCGGCTCCCCGGCCAGGGCGGCGGCCATGTAGTCGTGGAAGATCAGGGCCGGGAAGGTGCCCCCGAAGACCGGGCCGCCGGCGAACAGGTGGCCCATCGGGACCTGAGCGTGCGCGTCGCCGACCCACACCGAGGTGGCCAGCTGGGGGGTGAAGCCGGTGAACCAGGCGTCCACGTTGTTGCTGGTGGTGCCGGTCTTGCCGGCCACCGGCCGGCCGATCGCGGCCCGGAAGCCGGTCCCGCCCGGCCCCACGACCCCGCGCAGGATGCCGACCGCGGTGGCGGCCACCTGGGGGTCCACGGCCTGGTGGCAGAAGGGCCGGCCGTCGAACAGGACCCGCCCGGTCGGGCCGGTGATGCCGGCGATGATCGAGGGCCGGCAGTGGACGCCCCCGTTGGCCAGGGTGGCGTAGGCGCCGGCCAGCTCCAGGGGGGTCACGTTCTCGGTGCCGAGGACCAGCGAGCAGTAGTCATGCAGTGGTGAGGTGATCCCCATGCTCCTGGCCGCCCGGATGGCGTTGGTGGTCCCGACCCGGACCATGAGCTGGGCGTAGTAGGCGTTGACGGACTCCGCGGTGGCCTGGGGGAGGGCCATCCGGCCGCCCAGCGCCGGCTCGGCGTTGTGGACGGTGTAGCCGGTCGGGCAGGCCGGCGCCGTGACCGTGACCGGCGAGGCGGTGTCGAAGCTGGTGCTGGTCGGGATGCCCTCCTCCAGGGCGGCGATCAGGTAGAAGACCTTGAAGGAGGAGCCGGGCGGGAAGCCGCTGCCCCCCTGGCCGGTGGCCAGGTTGACCCGGGAGCGGGCGAAGTCGTGGCCACCGACCATGGCCACCACCGCCCCGGTGGCCGGGTCCAGACTGACCAGGGCGGCGTCCACCCCGACCCCGGCCAGCTGGTCACGCACGGCGGTCTCGGCCAGCCCCTGGTCGTCGGGGCGCAGCGTGGTCCGGATCCGCAGGCCGCCCTCGTAGACGGCCCGCCGCCGGGCCGCCGAGCCGGCCGGGCCGAGGGCGGCGTCCAGCGCGTGGTCGCCGAGCAGGGTCCGGGTCACGTCGTCGACGAAGTAGGGGTAGCGGACGGTCTGGTGGTGCCGCCGGGGGGCCAGCGGCTGCCGCTTGGCCGCCGCGACCCGGGCCGGGCTGGCGAACCCGACCGCCGCCATGCGGTTCAGGACCAGGTTGCGGCGGGCCAGGGCCTCGCGGCCGGCGGTCGGCCGGAACCGCTCCGGGCTGGCGATCGTGCCGGCCAGGGCGGCCGCCTGGGCCAGGGACAGCTTCCCGACCGGCCGGGAGAAGTAGTGCTGGGCCGCGGTGGCGATGCCGTAGACGCCGTCGCCGAAGTACACCTGGTTCAGGTAGGCGGCCAGGATCCGGTCCTTGCTGGCCGTCCGCTCCAGCGCGGCCGCGTCGACCGCCTCGACCAGCTTGCGGTGCAGGCTGCGCCGGTCGCCGGTGACGACGTTCTTGACGTACTGCTGGGCGATGGTGCTGCCGCCCTCGCGGAGGTGGCCGCTGGTCAGGTCGACCGCGATCGCCCGCGCGATGCCGCGGAGGTCGAGCGCGCCATGCTGGTAGTAGCGGGCGTCCTCGGCGGCCAGGACGGCGTCGCGGACGCGGACGGGGACGGCCGACAGCGCCACCACGACCCGGTCCTGGTCACCGTGGAGCACGGCCAGCACCGACCCGTCGGCGGCCTGCACAACCGAGCGGGTCTCCGGCCGGGCCAGCAGCCGGCCGGCCGGGGCGGCCACCCCGCCGACGGCCTCGGCGGCCGCCATGGCCCGGTGGGCCGCCGGCAGCAGCCCGGCCAGGGTGACGGCGGCCACGAGCAGGCTGGTCGCCGTGATGATGCCGACCAGCCGGAGCAGCCGGCGAGGCCAGGGCGTCGGGAGTTGGTCGCTCATCGTCTGGAAGGATCTCGTCCGTTGGCCGCGAGGGCATCGCCGCCAGTGCCACTCTGGGCCCCTGGCTGGCCGGTAGCTTCCGGTACCGGCCAGCCGGTAGTCACCCTGGGCGGCAGACGACGCGGCGGTCGGGCCCGACCGACAGCTCGAGGCCGGTGAGCCATTCGGGCTCGCCGGGGTCGTGGCCGAGGTGGGCCAGGGCGCAGGCCCGCAGCACGGGCGAATGTGTGACCCCGACGGTGAGCTCGGCCGGCTGGGCGGTCCGGTCGGGGAGGCTGGCCGCGAAGTGGTCGATGCGGCGGGCCAGGGCCTCGGCGTCCTCGCCCGGGACCTGGCCGAGCCGAAGCCACCAGCCGATGCGGTCCGGGTGGTCGAAGAACCCGGCGAAGAACGGCACGGCGGCCGCCTCGTCGACGGTCATGCCGGGCACCTGCCCGGCCAGGGCGGCGGGGCTGCTGACCATCTCGACCCGCTCGCCGGCGACGTAGATGTCCGGGTTGCGGAGCGCGAACGCGACCCGGGGCTCGTCGACGGCGGCGCCGGCCTCCCTGGCCCCGGCGGCGATGGCGGCGCCGGTCTGGCGGGCCCGCAGCGTCCCGCCGGTGAGCACGTGGAGGCGGCCGGCGGTGGCGGCCAGCCGCCGGCCGAGGCGCTCGGCGCCCTCCAGGCCGCGGTCGGTGACGGCCACGTCGCCACGGTGGGAGGTGACCTCGCCGTGGCGCAGCAGCAGCAGCCGGTGGGTCACGGCGTCTCCGCGGGCTCACACATCGATCGTCTGGTAGGTCTTGACGCTGCGCTCGGCCAGGTGGTCGAGCGCGTACCCGAACACGTGCCGCTGGAAGTGCTCGCTGTTCTTGTGGTCCTCGTAGGCCTGGGCGTCGGTGTACTGCTCGTAGAGGAAGAACGTCTCCGGCTCGTCGGGCGAGACCTGCGCCTGGTAGAAGAGGACGCCCGGCTCCTGGCGCGACAGCGGGGTCATGATCCTGATGACCTCGGCGATGCGGTCGGCCTCGCCGGGCTTGGCCTTCCAGGTTGCGGCGACGACGAATGCCATCTCAGCTGTCCTTCCGGGTGGTGGGGGTGCCGACGGTGTTGCGCAGGATGCCGATCGGGCCGGCCTCCATCTCGATGACGTCGCCGGGCCGCAGCCAGCGGTCCAGCTCCAGCCCGGAGCCGCCGGTGGCGGTGCCCGAGCCGAGCACGTCGCCGGGGCGCAGGGTCTGGTCCTGGGCCGCATAGGCGATGAGGTCACCGAAGCTGTGGTGCATGTTGGCGGTGGTGTCGCCGCCCCAGCGCTCGCCGTTGATCCGCACCTCCAGCTGGAGGGTGGCCAGGTCGATCTCGTCGGTGGTGACGATGCAGGGGCCAAGGACGTTGGACCCGTCCCACTCCTTGGCCTTGGCCGGGCCCATGCCGACCGGCAGCTCGCGGCGCTGGACGTCGCGGGCCGACATGTCGTTCCAGATGGTGAAGCCGAAGACGTAGTCAAGGGCCTCGGCCGCGCTGACGTCGCGGCAGGGGCGGCCGATGACGGCGGCCAGCTCGAGCTCGTGATCCAGCTGCCGGGTGTAGGACGGCCAGGGCAGCTCGACCTCCGGGCCGACGACGGTGTCGCCCACGCTGCGGTAGAAGGCGGGCACCTCGTACCACTCGGCCGGGATCTCGCGGCCCAGGTTCCTGAAGGCGTTCTTCAGGTGGCCCTCGAAGGCCAGGAAGTCCCGCAGCGAGCGGGGCCTGATCGGGGCGAGCAGCCTCGCCTCGGCGACGGGCCGCGCCGGACCGGCCGGCGCGCCGGCCTCGATGAACGCGGTCATGTCACCCTCGAAGCCGACATCGAGGACGGTGGCGCCGTCGAGCCGCCCGACCCGCGCCCCGCCGGCGGCCTGGTAGGTCACATACTTCACGAGCTCACCTCCTGCACAGCGTCGATGATCTTCAGGTAGCAGCCGCAGCGGCACAGGTTGCCGCCGAGGGACTCGGCGATCTGGCCCCGGGACGGGCGCCGCCTGGACCGCGCGCACTCGGCCAGGAACGACCTGGCCGTGAGGACCATGCCGGGGATGCAGTAGCCGCACTGGAAGGCGTGGTGGCGGTCGAAGGCCTGCACCACCGGGTCGTCGTCGGGCACGCCCTCCACGGTGGTGATGGCGTGGCCCTGGGCGAGCGGGGCGAGCAGGATGCACGACGAGACGGGCTCCCCGTCGAGCAGCACGGTGCAGGTCCCGCACAGCCCGACCCCGCAGGTGCCGCGCGCGCCGAGCAGGCCGAGCCGGTCCCGCAGCACCTCGAGGAGCATGACGCCCGGCTCGACGCCGACCTGGACGGGGGCGCCGTTGACCTGCAGGAGCAGGTTCACGAGGCATCCTCGGCGCAGTCCAGGACCCGTTCGGGGGTGAGGGGCAGCTCGGTGGGCCGGTAGCCGAGCGTGGCCAGGGCGTTCCCGATCGCCGGGGGGACCGGTGGCAGCGCCGTCTCACCCAGCCCGTGGACCTCGGCGCCCTCGACCTCCAGGAGCGTCTGGGTGACGGCGGTGCAGTCCAGGGCGGACGGGATGTTGTAGTCGGAGAGGTTCGCTCCGACGACGTGCCCCTGGTCGTAGGCGAGCTCCTCGAACAGGGTGGTCCCGATGGCCATGATGATGGAGCCCTCCTGCTGCAGCTCGGCCGCGGCCCGGTTGACGACCCGGCCGGCGTAGGCGGAGGCGTGCACCGAGCGCAGCGTCAGGAGGCCGGTCTCGTCGTCGGCCTCGACCGCGGCCGCCGCGGCGCCCTGGTGCCAGTGGGAGGAGGCGATCCCCTGGCCGGTGTCCGGGTCCAGGCCACCCTCGTTGGCGATGCGGCCGTGCCCGTAGTCGCCGCCGCTGTTCTTGAGGTCCTCGACCGCCGCCTCGAGGGCACGGCCCATCATGTGGGTCGACCGGCTGGAGGTGGTGCGGGTGTCGTACGGCACCCGGTCGGTGTCGGGCGGCGGGACCTCGACCTGGTCGGGCTCGACCCCGAGCAGGCCGGCGGCCAGCCGCGCGATCGCCTCGGCCGAGCCCTGCCCCATCTCGGTGGTGCCGCTGAGCACCTCGACGTGGCCGTCGTCGACGCGGCGCAGGCCGATCTCGGCCCGGCTGGGCGTCTGCATCCCCTTGAGCATGACGGCCACGCCCTTGCCGCGGTTGTCGCCGCCGGGCCGCCAGTCGACGGCCCGGGCGGCGTCGTCGAGGAGCTCCTCGAAATGGACGTCGTGCATGGTCTCGCCCGTGCAGAAGACGTCGCCGTCGACGAGCAGGTTCCGGCGGCGCAGCTCGACCGGGTCGACGCCGAGCTCGGCGGCCATCAGGTCGGTGGCGCGCTCGGAGGCCCACACCGACTGGGCGGCGCCGTAGCCGCGGAACGCGCCCGCCGGCGGGAGGTTGGTGTAGACGCAGAAGGAGTCGACGGCGACGTGGTCGAACCGGTAGGGGCCGACCCCGGCATAGCCCATCTTCATCGCCACCCCGGGGCCGCAGTCGGCGTAGGCGCCGGTGTTGACCCAGCACCAGACGCGCTTGGCCACGAACCGGCCGTCGCGGGTGGCGCCCAGCCGGACCCGGACGGTGGCGGCGTGGCGGGTGATGGTGACGAACTCCTCGTCACGGTCCAGGGCCAGCCGCACCGGCCGGTCGAGCCGCCGCGCCACCGCGGCGGCGATGGCCTCGGTGCGGACGAAGGTCTTGGCGCCGAACGACCCGCCCATGGGCGGGCAGACGATGCGCACGTCGGTGTCGGGCAGGCCGAACAGGCCGGCCAGGTCCTGGCGCATGTTGAACGGCGTCTGGGTCCCGGTGGTGACCTCGAGCCGGCCGTCGCGCCAGCCGGCGATGCAGGCGTGGGGTTCCATGGCGACGTGCTGCACGGCCGGCATGCGGAAGGTCTCGTCGACGATCACCTGGGCGGCGTCGAACCCCTCGGCGTGGCCGTCGGGCTCCGGGTCGGCGGTGTACGGCACCCCCTGCGGCAGGCCGGCGGTGCGGATCCGGAAGCGGTGGCACACGTTGGTCCCCTCCAGCGGCCGCAGGCCGAAGTAGGCGGCGTCGCTGTCGGAGACGGCGTGGATGTCCTGCACCAGCGGCGCGCCGGCGCGGAGGGCGTCACGCTCGTCGAAGACCGCCGGCAGCTGCTCGTAGCCGACCTCGACCAGGCTGGCGGCCTCGCGGGCGGTGGCCTCGTCGGCGGCGGCGACGGCGACGACCGGGTCGCCGACGTGCCGGGCGACCCCGGCCAGCACCTGCTGGTCCGTGATCTGGCAGCCGTAGCGGCCCAGCGGCTCGACGTCCGCGGGCGTGAGGACGACCACACCCGGGGGAGCTGGGGAGGCGTCGACGCCGGTGACGCGGGCGGCGGGGTGGGGGGACCGGACCAGCCGGACATGCCACATCCCGGGGACGGTGAGGTCGGTCGGGTAGCGGATGGCGGCGCGGATGCGGGGATCGGTCATCGGCCGGCCGCCTGGGAGGTGAGGGCGGCGGGGGCGAGCGTGTCGAGCGCGCGGCGGACCTCGACGGCGATCATCCGGGTCCGGTAGGCGGCCGAGCCCCGGCTGTCGCCGATGGGATCGATGCGGTCGGCGTAGCCGGCCGCGATCTCGCGGGCGCTGGCGCTGTCTCCGGGGTCCCAGGCCGTGCAGAGGTCGGGGAAGCGCTGGGGACGCTCGGCGACCGCGCCCACGACCACCGAGACCCGGCCCTGATGGAGGGAGGCGGCGACCGCGACACAGGGCCGGTCCTCCCGGCTGCGGGTGCGCAGCTTGCGGTAGACCACGAGGTGGCGGCCCCGCGGCACCAGGACCCGGGTGATGAGCTCGTCCTCCTCCAGGCTGGTCTGGTAGTGGCCGACGATCAGCTCGGCCACCGGGATGCGGCGCAGGCCCCGGACGCTCAGCACCTCGACCCAGGCGTCGAGCGCGATCAGCATGGCCGGCGGGTCCGAGGCGTAGTCGGCGTCGCCCAGCATGCCGCCGACGGTGGCGGCGTTGCGCACCCGGGGGCTGGCCACGGCCGCGAACACCTGGCGCACGCCGGGCCAGCCGGCGGCGACGTCCGGGTCCTGCTCGACCCGCCGGTGGGTCACCATCGCCCCCAGCGCCAGCTCGGCGCCGGTGGACAGCTCCCGCAGCTCGGCCACGTTCTGCAGCGAGATCCAGTCCTGGCTGGCCAGCAGCCCCTGCCGGGTGAGGATGCCGACGAAGGTGCCGCCGGCGACCAGGGTCGCCTCGGGCCACTCCGCCTTGAGCCGCACCGCCTCCGCCACCGTACGGGGCGCCATCCAGGTCACCGGCCGCTCCTCAGATCGTGGTGATGGGACGCGACTGCAGCAGGAACAGCCGGCCGTCGGCGTCGAACGCCCACTCGATGTCCTGGGGGCCGCCGTGCAGGTCGGCCAGCCGCCGTCCCAGCGTGACCAGTGTGGCGCAGTCGGCGTCGGACAGGACCGGCTCGGCCCCGGCAACCCTGCGCCTCTTCACCACCCCGTCGCGGCTGAGCGTGTAGTTGTCCGGGGTGACCCCGCCGGACACGACCGCCTCACCCAGGCCGCGGGCGGCCTCGACGACCATGCGGTCCCGGCGGCCGTGGACCGGGTCGACGGTGAACAGCACCCCCGACTTGTCGCTGTCCACCATCTGCTGGACGACGACCGCCATGGCCACGTCGTCCAGCGAGCCCTTCTCCCGCCGGTAGAACACCGCCCGCTCGGTGAAGAACGACAGCCAGCAGCGGACGACGTTGGCCAGCACCTCGGCCAGGCCGTCGGTGTTCAGGTAGGTCTCCTGCTGGCCGGCGTAGCTGGCCGCCTCCGAGTCCTCCGCGCACGCCGAGGAGCGCACCGCGACCAGGCCGGAGAGCTCGGCGTAGTGTCGCTCGATGGGCCCCCTCGGCGGCTGCGCGGCCGCGACCATCGCCCGGGCGGCGTCCACGTCCCGGGCGCGCATCAGCCTGCGCAGGGCGTCGGTGTCGACCGCGGCCTCGAACGCGGTGGAGGCGACCACGAAGCCGGGCGGGACCGGCAGGTCCTCGGCCGTCATGGTGGCCAGGCTGGCCCCCTTGCCGCCGGCGAGCCCGACCTGCCGGCAGCGGGGGTCGGCGAAGGGCAGGACCAGCGGGGCGTCGGCCATGCCGCCTCCTCAGGCCAGGATCTCGACCCGGCCGAGGGACCCATTGACCCGGACCCGGTCGCCCGTCCTGATGCGGCGGGTCGCGTCGGAGGTGCCGACCACCGCCGGGATGCCGAACTCCCGCGACACCACGGCCGGGTGGGAGGCCATGCCGCCGGCGTCGGTGACCAGCCCGGAGATCCTGGTGAACAGCACCACCCAGGCGGGGCTGGTCATGCGGCAGACCACGATCTCGTCGCGCTGGACCGAGTCGAACTCCTCCGGCGACAGCACCACGCGGGCGGTCCCCTCCACCACGCCCGACGACGCCGCCAGGCCGGGGACCTGGTCGGTGGTCTCCGGCGGCTTGCGCTCCAGCTTCTCCGGGAACGCCCACAGCGACAGGTAGGGGAAGGCGACCGCCTCCCTGGTCGCCGTGCCGACCCAGTCCCGCGGCCGCAGCTCGTAGGCCTCCTCGCGGGCGTCACGCCGGTCCGAGACCAGCTCCCTGGCGTCGAAGGAGTTGCTGCCGGCCATGAGCCGGCGCAGCTCGTTGTAGCGGAGGTACATGACGTCCTCTGGGTCGTCGAGCCTGCCCTCCCTGGCCAGCGCCCGGCCGGTCGCGACCAGCACCAGGCGCACGCGGGCGTTGGTGCCCTGGTCGATGTAGAAGTGGTGGTCGGGGGTCAGGGGGTTCATCCGGAGGCTCAGGTCGAGGGCCCGTTGCAGCTCGTCCCTGGCCGGGCCGGCGACGCCCTCCAGGGCCTCGGCCTTGGCCGCCTCCAGGTCGTCGGCGACCGCCTTGAGCTCGGCCGGGTAGTCGTAGTCGGCCTCCAGGTAGCCGCGGATCGCCTCGACGATCGGGGCCGGGTTCTCCCGCCAGGTGCGGAACGCGAACTCGTGCGCCCACATCGACTTGAAGCCGAACACCTTCTGGTAGGGCACGATCTTGTCGGCCAGGAACGCCCGGCCGGCGTCGGTCGCCTCCAGCGTGCGCAGGATGTCGGCCGCGGTCGGGCGCTGGAAGGCCTTGGCGACCTCGCCCTGCTCGGCCTTGACCCACTCCTTGATCCTCCACAGGTCCTCGATCGAGTCCCAGTTGCGGTTCTCGGTGGAGCTCTGGAGCCGGCCCATGAGCGCGCCGTGGTCGCCGTCACCCTTGGCCGCGGCGATGGCCGCGTTGAGGGCCAGGGTGGCGGAGAACTGGGCGAAGTTCAGCACCCAGTGGATCTGCCAGTGCCGGTCGTGCATGTCGATCGCGTCCTCGAGCAGGATCGCCAGCTCGACCAGGCTGGCCTGGTCGTGGTCGAACTCGTCGAAGCGGACGAAGTTGCGCTCCATCTCCGGCCGGAGCCGCCCGCGCCACCAGTCCAGGAAGTGCTCGGCGTAGTAGGGGAGCGTCCAGCCCATGTAGTGGCCCAGCTCGTCCGGGTCCCTGGGGTCGAGCGGGACCCGAGGGGTGTAGCGGCTGCCGTACTCGCTGGCCTCGGCGGACAGCCCGGGCTGGGCCGGGATGGCGGCGGTGTAGACGTAGCCGTTGATGACCTTGACGATCCAGTCCGAGGCGAAGGGCGTGCCGAAGCGGCGGAACATGTAGTCGCACTTGAGCCACCAGCCGCCGATGTCGGCGTACATGGGGGAGATCGGGTTGGGGATGTGCAGGTCGTCGTGCACCCAGAAGAGCTCCTTCTGGCCCTCATCCCACTGCACCGGGAACTCGTCGTCCCCGAAGAAGGTCGCCAGGACCGTGTCGTCGCTCATGCCCACTCCGTCGTGAGTCGTGGTGTGCCGTGCCGGCGGAAGGCGTCCGTCGCGGGCGCTGGGAGCGGCTCGGCGACGAACAATCGATAATCAAGCATGTGGTGTGACGCGCGTCAACCCTTTGCCGTGATGCGCGTCGCAGCGTGCCGTTCGAGCAACGCCGGGGGCCCGCTTCTTGACAGCGCGGCGGCTCGCACCGCTAACTATCGATAACCGGCCCGTCTCGGATGGGTCTATCGATGAGAGGGGGGCGCATGGCGAAGCTGCCCCAGCGCACCGGTCTCCTGCGTGACGCCATCAAGGAGCGCATCGTCGAGCGGATCCTCGACGGAACCTACGGGCCTGGGGAACGCATCGTCGAGAGCGCCGTCGCCGCCGAGTTCGGGGTGAGCCAGGCGCCGGTGCGCGAGGCGCTGCGCGACCTCGAGGCGATGCGGTTCGTCGAGTCGCAGCCGCACCGCGGCGCCCGGGTGCGCGAGGTGACCACCGACGAGCTGATCCAGATCTACCCGGTGCGCGCCGCGCTCGAGGAGGTCGCCGGCCGCGAGGCGGCCCCGCGCATCACCGAGGAGCAGCTGGCCGCGCTCGGCGAGGAGCTGGCCGCGATGCGCCGGGCGGCCGACGACGGCGACCTGCACGCGCTCATGGTCTCCGACACCCGGTTCCACGAGATCATCGTCGAGGCCTCGGGCAACGACGTGCTGCTCGACGTCTGGCGGTCGCTGCGCGTCGAGGCGCGCAGCCTGGTCAGCGCGCTCAAGAGCCACTCCGACCTGCACTCGATCGCCGAGCTGCACCGGCCGGTGCTGCAGGCGGTGCAGTACCGCGACCCCGAGCTGGCCGGCAAGGAGATGCGCGCGCACATCGAGTTCTTCGGCGCCTCGGTGATCAGCCACCTGTCCCGCACCTGACGTCACACCTTCGCGTGGCGGTTGCGGCGCGGAACCGTTCCGGAGTGGCATCCTGCGCCCTTGTGATCCGTCCGGTCCGTGTCGGCGTCCTGCTGCTCGCCGTCGTCCTCACCGTGTCCGGCTGCGGTTTCGTCGACGCGATGGCGCACCCCGAGGAGCAGACGACCGAACCGTCGAGCGCCGCGCCGATGCCGGCGGCCCCGGCGACGACCACCGCTCCAGCCGGCCCGGTGAGGGTTGTGGAGGCGGAGTTGGACGGCGCCGGACGAAGCGGCCTCCTCCTGGACGTCTCCGTCGGCCCCGTGCGCA
>JBJMHP010000207.1:0-18656 GCA_045807325.1 Actinomycetes bacterium
TGATCGCCCCGGTGAAGCTGTCGGTGCTCCAGAACGCGGACACGAGCAGCACCGCCAGCGACCCCAGATAGGCGACCACCAGCCAGCCGACCGGGGCCGAGAGCAGCAGGGCGAGCTTCAGCCGCGGCCGGCGCCACAGCGCCCGGGACAGCGGCCGCAGCGCGCCCTGCGCGCTCACTTGCGCACCCTCCCGTCGATCAACGTGCCGGATGCGCCCGCCCCGCGCACTGGCTCAGCCCTTGATCTCGGTCCACGCCGTGGTCCAGGCCGAGTAGTCCTTGCAGACCGCGCCCCGGTCGTCGCCGCACTCCTTGATCGGGGTGGTCCAGTAGGCGACCTGGTCGAAGTAGGCCTCGTCGTCGGCGTGGTAGATGTCGCAGTGGTTCTTGTCGGCTGTCTCCTGGCAGGACAGCTTGTTGGCCGGGGCCTCGCCGAACCACTCGGCGATCTGGGCGTTGACCTTGGGCGAGATCACGTGGTCGAGCCACATGTAGGCGCAGTTGGGGTTGGCCGCCTTGGAGGAGACCATCCAGGTGTCGGACCAGCCGGTGCTGCCCTCCTTGGGGAGGATGGCCTTGACCGGCGCCTTGTCCGCCTGGGCCAGGTTGGCGATGATCTGCCAGGTCGTGCCGACCACGGTAGAGCCGCTCTTGAACGCCTGCACCGCCTTGGCGTAGTCGCTCCAGTACTCCCCGACGATGCCGGCCTGCTGCTTGAGCAGGTCCACCGAGGCCTGGAACTGCTTGTCGTCCAGCTCGTACGGATTGGTGATGCCGAGGTCGGGCTTGGTCGCCTTCAGGTAGAGGGCGGCGTCGGCAATGTAGATGGGCGAGTCGTAGGCGGTGACCTTGCCCTTGTAGGGCGAGGCGGTGTCGAAGACCACGCCCCAGGAGTCGGGCGCGGTCTTGACCACGTCCGTGCGCCACATGAGCAGGTTGGCCCCGCGGCCGTGGGGGATCCCGTAGGCCTTGCCGTTGACCGAGTTCCAGGGCTTCATCTTGAGAGCGTCGAACACGTCCTTGTAGTTCGGGACCAGGTCGGTGTTGACCGGGGCGACGTCGCCGCCGGCGACCAGCCGCAGCGACGCGTCCCCGGAGGCGGAGACGGCGTCGTACTGGCCGGACTTCATCAGCTGGACCATCTCGTCGGAGGTGGCGGCCACCTTGACGTTGACCTGGCAGCCGGTCTCCTTCTCGAACGACGTCACCCAGTCGACCTTGGGGTCGGTCGACCCGTCCTCGACGTACCCGGCCCAGGCGACCAGGTTGACCTTGCCCTCGCCGGCGCCCAGGGACTGCAGCATCGGCACCTCGGGCGGGGTGAACCCCTGGGAGGCCGCGCCGCCCGAGGAGCCGCTGGGCTCGTCGGAGCCGCAGCCGGCCGCGGCCAGCAGGGCCACGGCCAGGGCCAGGGCCAGCGGGAGCAGGCGCGCTCTGGTTCTCGCTCGCATGGTCAACCTCCTGCGGAAGCCGGCACCGGGGCCGGGGACAGACGGAAGTTGTGCTCGGGGCGCCAGACGAGCTTGACCCGGCTGCCGGCGAGCGCGGCCACCTCGGCCGAGGTGGTGGACAGGTTCTGCTGGAGCACGACCAGCTCGCCGCCGACCTCCAGAGTGACGGTCAGGCGGGTCACCGGCCCGGCGTAGGCGACGTCGCGGACGGTCCCGGCGGCCTGGCAGTGGCCGGCCGGGGCCTCGGCGTCGGGGCCGAGCACGTGGATCTTCTCGGGCCGCACGGTGAAGGTGCCCGGCTCGCCCACCAGCTCGGCCGCGGCCCGGCCGGCGAGTACGTTGGAGGTGCCAACGAACCCGGCCACGAACGGGTTCGCCGGCCGCTCGTAGACCTCGGCCGGGGCGCCGACCTGCTCGATGCGGCCGTCGCGGAGCACGGCGATACGGTCGCTCATGGTCAGGGCCTCCTCCTGGTCGTGGGTGACGACCACGAACGTGATCCCGACGGCGGCCTGGATGGCCTTCAGCTCGACCTGCATCTCCTGGCGCAGCTGCCGGTCCAGGGCTCCGAGGGGCTCGTCCAGCAGCAGCACCCGGGGCCGGTTGACCAGGGCCCGGGCCAGGGCGACGCGCTGGCGCTGGCCGCCCGAGAGCTGGGAGGGACGGCGCTCGCCGAAGTCGTCCAGGCGGACCTGGGCCAGCGCGGCCGCGACCCGCTCCCGGCGCTCGGCCCTGGCGACCTTGCGGACCCGCAGGCCGTAGTCGACGTTGCCGGCCACGCTCATGTGGGGGAACAGCGCGTAGTCCTGGAAGACGGTGTTGACGTCCCGCTCGAACGGTGGCCGGCCGGTGACGTCCACCCCGCCCAGGTGGATGGTGCCCTCGCTGGGCAGCTCGAAGCCGGCGACCATGCGTAGGGTGGTGGTCTTGCCCGACCCCGAGGGCCCGAGCAGGGTGAGCAGCTCACCCTCGCGGATGTCGAGGTCGATCCCGTCCACGGCCGTTACTCGCCCGTAGCGCTTGGTCAGCCCGCGCAGGCTCACGGCGATCTTGCTCGGGTCGCTCATTGGTGAACCGTACGCGGTGGCAAGGCCGGAAGCATCTTCACATTCCGTCCAGCCCCGGGCGGCCCCTTCGCCGGTTCGTACAACTACGACGGCACGAGCGCCGGCCGCGCGAGGTCGTCAAGGGCCTCCCGCACGCCGCGGGCGAACACCTCCACGTCGGGGCAGGTGTCGCGGTCGGCGACGGCGGTGAGGGTGAGCTGGCCGGCGTAGGAGAGCACCGCGACCGCGAGGGTCAGGTTGCCCATGAGCGACACCACCGGGGACAGCTCCAGCAGCCGCGTCCCGGCGAGGTACAGCGGCGCCGGCGGACCCGGGACGTTGGTGACCGACAGGTTCACCGTCCGCTGACGGGCCAGGGCCCGGTACCAGGCCCGCTGGACGGCGGCCAGCCCCATGAGCCCGCCGCCCATCTGCGGCCGGAGGTCCCGCTTGCGGACGGCGGTCTCGGCGGCGATCAGCTCCAGCCGGCGGACCGGGTCGGGCTCGCCCACGGGCAGCGGGACCAGCATCACCGAGTCCTGGTTGCCGCTCGCCCGGCCCGGCCGCTCCCGGTGGAGTGAGACGGGCACCATCACCCGCAGCACCAGCCCGTCGGGGTCCTCGCCGCGGCCGGCCAGCAGCCGGCGCAGGCCGCCGGCCACGGCGGCCAGAGCCACGTCGTTGACCTTGGCCTGGTGGGCGTGGGCGACCTGCCTGGCGACCTCCAGGCGGGCGCGGACGACGGCCAGGCGGCGGTCGCGGCCGATCGGGCGGTTGAGCCTGGTGCTGGGGACACGCTCGGCGAGGAACTCGCGCCACACCCTGGCCGTGCCGCGCCGCTTCCGGCTCGGATGGGCCAGGCGCGCCAGCCCGCGTCCCAGGCTCCGCAGGCGACGGCGCAGGTTGTCCTCCAGCAGCTCGGCCGCGGTCGGCATCGGGGCCGGCGTCCAGGCCGGGACGGCGGCCAGCGGCACATCGGGAGTCGGGTCCAGCAGGGCCGCGAGGGCGGCCACCCCGGCCACGCCGTCGGCGATGGTGTGATGGACCCGCACGAACAGGCCCACCCGGCGGTCGGGCAGGCCGGGCAGCAGCCAGAGCTCCCACAGCGGCCGGGACGGGTCCAGCCGCCGCCGGCCCAGCCGGGCGCAGGCCGCCAGCAGCTCGGCCTGGCCGCCCGGCGGGGCCGGCGGCTGGACCAGCACGTGGTCGGCGATGTCGAAGGAGGCCGCGTCGACCCACAGGGGCCGGCCCAGTCCCCACCTGGGCCGGTACAGCAGCTGCCGGAACCGCGGGACCAGGGCCAGCCTCGGCTCCAGCCGCCGCCGGACCTCCTCGACCCGGACGCGGCCGTCGCGGTCCAGCAGCCGGGTGCCGTCCAGGACGCCGAGCACGCCGATGTCCTCGGACCAGCCGAAGTCGTCGGCCCACAGCATGAGGAGATCCTGGCCGCTCAGCCGCTCCAGGCGCCGTGGCCCGGCCATGACGTCCACCGAGCCGTCCCTGGCCAGGGCCACCGGCACGCGGGCCCGGGCCGCGGCCGGGGTGCGCATGCGCAGCAGCGGCACGCCCACCCCGTAGGTGACGAAGGCGCCCTCGGGGGTGATCTCGATGATGCAGGCGGAGGCCTGCCGCTCGGCCGGGAGCAGGGACCCCAGCTCCTTGGCCAGCGTGCCGGCCTCCGCCGAGCCGGCCGGGTGGAGCATCGCCGTGCCGTGGAAGCTGATGGTGGCGGGCGGGATCGGCGCCACCAGCGAGAGGATCCCGCCCCGGCGCACCGGCACGGTCACCGCGACCCGCCGGCCGACCGCGATGTGCCTGGCCTTCCAGCTGTCGGGGGCGACCGCCACGTACAGCCGCCGCCCGACGGCCTTGTACAGGACGCCGCTGGACCGGGGCTCGCCGGTGGGGGTGACGTAGCCGAGGACCGCGAACGACCCTCTGGCCAGCTGGTGCCAGACCTGCTCGGTCGCCTGCCTGGGCTCGATTGCTGTCGTCATCTCGGCACCTCCCTCGCCCCCCCTGGAACCAGTACACCGGTGAGCCGCCGGTGCCGGTAGGGGCGAACGGCAGGTGTCGGGCGGGACCCTCGGCCCCGGCCGGTCAGCCTCTCATCCCTCCTCAGGTCGGCGTGGCCGGGCCACCGGTTCGAGCTTGGCCGGTTGACGGCCCACTGGACTAGAATCTGCGCCACCTATGACCACGTATTTCCAGGCCTACGGCACGTTCGCGGCCCTGCTGGTGCTCTCGATCGCCTTCGTGGCGGTCGCGTTCGGCGCGAACCGACTGCTCCGTCCGAGCCGTCCCACGCCGGGCAAGCTCACCACCTACGAGAGCGGCATGGACCCGGTGGGCTCCATGTGGTCCCAGACCCAGATCCGCTACTACGTGTTCGCGTTCCTGTTCGTCATCTTCGATGTGGAGAGCGTGTTCCTGTTCCCCTGGGCGCTGGTGTTCGACCGCATCGGGGTGGCGGCGTTCTGGGAGATGGTCGTCTTCATCGGCGTGCTCGCCGTCGGCCTCCTGTATGCGTTCAAGAAGGGGGTCCTGCGATGGGCCTAGTCGACTCGGTCGAGCTGCCACAACCAATCAAGTTCGTCTTCAACTGGGGCCGCAAGTACTCGCTGTGGGTGTTCAACTTCGGCCTGGCCTGCTGCGCCATCGAGTTCATCGCCACCTCCATGGCCCGCCACGACTTCATCCGCCTGGGGGTGATCCCCTTCGCCCACGGGCCGCGCCAGGCCGACCTGCTGGTGGTGTCGGGCACCCTGACCGACAAGATGGCCCCGGCCCTGCAGCGCCTGTACCAGGAGATGCCCGAGCCCAAGTACGTGATCTCGTTCGGCTCCTGCTCCAACTGCGGCGGCCCGTACTGGGACTCCTACTCGGTCACCAAGGGCGTCGACCAGATCATCCCGGTCGACGTCTACGTGCCCGGCTGCCCGCCCCGGCCGGAGGCGCTGCTCAACGGGATCATGAAGCTCCAGGAGCGGATCGGCTCGGAGTCGCTGCGTCAGCGTTACGCCAACGGCGACCGCCCGGAACCCATCGTCGTGGAGGGGCCTGGGGAACCCCAGGGGGGTGCCCCGGTGGACCAAGTGAAGGCTGACGCCTAGTGGACGCCCACGCCCTGCGCGACCACCTGGTCGCGGAGTACGGGGATGCCGTGAAGCCGGACATCTCCTACGGCACCCTGACGGTCACGGTGGCGCCCGGTGAGTGGCGCCGGGTGGCCGAGCGGGCCCGGCAGGACCCCGAGCTGGCCTGCAACTTCTTCGACTTCATGTCCGGGGTGGACGAGGAGGCGGACGGGATCGGGGTGGTCCTGCACGTGTACTCCACCTCCCACCGCCACCACCTCCAGCTCCGCACGGTGGTGCCGCGCGACGGCGGCCACCTGCCCACCATCAGCGACCTGTGGGCCGGCGCCAACTGGCACGAGCGGGAGCTGGCCGAGCTGTTCGGGGTCGGCTTCGACGGCCACCCCAACCTGGCCAAGCTGCTGCTGGCCGAGGAGTTCGAGGGCCACCCGCTGCGCAAGGACTTCGCCCTGCTGACCAGGGAGGCCAAGCCCTGGCCGGGGGCCAAGGAACCGGGGGAGTAGGAACGGTGACGACCGAGCTCGAACGCAGCGGCGGGGCGGCCTTCCAGGCCGCCGACGGCACCGGCGTCGGCATCATCGTGCGCGACAAGGCCGACCGGGAGCTGCACACCCAGGACATGACCCTGAACGTCGGCCCCCAGCACCCGGCCACCCACGGGGTGCTGCGGGTGCTGGTGACCCTCGACGGCGAGATGATCGAGGACGCCCAGCCGGTGATCGGCTACATGCACCGCTCGTTCGAGAAGCTGGCCGAGTACCGCGACTTCCGCCAGATCATCGCCCTGGTCAACCGGCACGACTGGGTCTCGTCGGTGGCCAACGAGCTGGGCGTGGCCCTGATCGTCGAGAAGCAGATGGACCTGGAGGTCCCCGAGCGGGCCACCTGGATCCGGATGCTTATGGCCGAGTGGACCAGGGTCCTCAACCACCTGATGTTCGTCGGCTCCTACCCCCTCGAGCTGGGGGCGATCACGCCGATGTTCTACGCCTTCCGGGAGCGGGAGGAGATCCAGGCCCTGATGGAGTGGATCACCGGCGGCCGGCTGCACCTCACCTACTGCCGGGTCGGCGGGGTCAAGCAGGACCTGCCCCGCGGCGCCATCCAGATGTCCCGCGACCTGGTGCCGCGGATGCGCGAGCGCCTCAAGGAGTACGAGGACCTGGTCCTCGGCAACGAGATCTTCGCCGCCCGGACCAAGGGCATCGGGGTCCTCCCGGCCGACGTGGCCTGCTCCTACGGGGTCAGCGGGTCGTTGCTCCAGGCGGCCGGGGTGCCCGAGGACAGCCGCAGGACCGAGCCCTACCTGTTCTACGACCAGGTCGACTTCGACGTGCCGACCGGCCGCAACGGCGACTGCTTCGACCGCTACGCCACCCTGCTGGGGCGGATCCGCGAGTCGCTGCGGATCATCGAGCAGGTCAACGAGCGGATCCCGCCGGGCCCGGTGAACGTCAAGCTCCCCAAGATCGTGAAGCCCCCCGAGGGCCACGCCTACGTGCGCACCGAGGCGCCGCTCGGCCAGCTCTCCTACTACATGGTCTCCCACGGCGAGAAGACACCCTGGCGGTTCAGGATGCGCACACCATCGTTCAACAACATCTCCTCGCTGCCCTATCTGCTGAAGGGAACCCTGGTGCCCGACATGATCGCCGTGATGGGCTCGATGTTCTTCATCGTGGGGGACATCGACCGGTGATCGACGCCGCCCGTGACCTGCTCGACAACTACTGGGTCCTGATGCCGGTCAAGGTGCTGGCCGTCCTGGTCATCTTCCTGACCTTCCCCCTGATCGTCGGGTACATGGAGCACAAGGTCATGGCCCACATGCAGGCCAGGGTGGGGCCGATGGAGGCCGGCCGCTTCCACGGCGTGCTCCAGCTGGTGGCCGACGGGATCAAGTTCGTCCAGAAGGAGTCGATCATCCCGCGGGCGGCCGACAAGTGGGTGTTCGCCCTCGCCCCGGCGGTCGCCCTGATCCCGGCCATCCTGGTCTTCGGGTTCATCCCCTACGGCCCCGACCTGGTCCCGATCCGCTCCGACGTCGGCCTGTTCGTCACCCTGGCCCTGTCCAGCGTCAGCGTGATCGGGGTGCTGATGGCCGCCTGGTCCAGCGCCAACAAGTACTCGCTGATGGGCGGGATCCGGGCCGCCGCCCAGCTGATCGCCTACGAGCTGCCGCTGGTGCTGGCCGCGGCCGCGGTGGCCATGCAGGCCGGGTCGGCCGACCTGGCCGTGATCGTGGAGCGCCAGGGCTGGTGGGGCTACATCGTGGGGCCGCTGGTGGTCGGGTTCTTCGTCTACGGCATGGCCGCCCTGGCCGAGCTGACCCGGCCGCCGTTCGACATGCCGGTGGCCGACTCCGAGCTGGTCTTCGGCCACCTGACCGAGTACACAGGGCTGCGGTTCGCGTTCTTCCTGCTCACCGAGTACGCCGGGATCGTGTCCCAGGCGGCCATCGCGGCCACCCTGTTCCTCGGGGGCTGGAAGGGGCCCTTCCTGGACGGGCCGTGGTGGCTGGCGGCCAAGGTGCTGGCGCTGTCGTTCGTGGTCATCTGGGCCCGCTCCACCTACCCGCGGCTGCGTGAGGACCAGCTCCAGTCGTTCGCCTGGCTGCGGCTGGTGCCGGTGTCGCTGGCCCTGCTCCTGGTGGTCGGCTTCCTGAAGGTCTACGAGGTGGGGATCTGATGCCAGCGCTCAAGGGGGTCGGGCTCATCAAGGGGCTCGGCGTCACCCTCAGGACGATGACCCGGCCGGCCGCGACCCGGCAGTACCCGCACGTCAGGCCGAACCTGCCCGCCCGCACCAGGGGGGTGATCGCGCTCATCGAGGAGAACTGCACGGTGTGCATGCTCTGCTCGCGCGAGTGCCCGGACTGGTGCATCTACATCGACTCCCACAAGGAGCAGGTGGCCCCCAAGGAGGGCGGCCGGGCCCGGACCCGCAACATCCTGGACCGGTTCGCGATCGACTTCGCGCTCTGCATGTACTGCGGCATCTGCGTGGAGGTGTGCCCGTTCGACGCCCTCCACTGGAGCCCGGAGTTCGAGTACGCCGAGCACCGGATCGAGAACCTCACCCACGAGATGGACACCCTGCGCAGGTGGGCCTACACGGTCCCCGCCCCCGACCCCCTGGAGGAGGGCGCGGTCGAGCCCAAGGAGCTGGAGGCGGCCCGCAAGGCCAGGGAGGCCATCGCCGCCAAGGCGGCCGCCGCGGCCGAGCAGGCCCAGGCGGCAGCGGCCCCGGCGCCGGCCGCGCCGGCGGCGGCGGCGGGGGCTGTGGACAGCGGGGAGCGCGCCCCTTCCGGGTCGGCTACGCTCCCCCAACGGGGGGCTGAGCCCGGCGCTGGGTCGCCGCAGGCGGCCCCGGCACCGGCGGCCGCACGACCCGCCGACGTCGAGGTCGAGGTCGAGCCCGGGATCGACCAGGAGACCTACGACCGGCTGCTGGCCGCGGGGGAGCCGGACCGGACCGCCAGGGCCAAGGCCAAGGCCGCCTACATGCGCAAGGCCAAGGCCGCGGCCCGGGCCGCCCAGACCGCCGGGGATGCCGAGGCTGGGTCGGTGGAGACGCCTGTGGCGGCCGTGAGCGCGCCCGAGACCGCGCCGCCGGCGCCGGCGGCGGCGGGGACGGTGGAGGCGGCCGAGCCGGCCGCGGACGCCCGGGACCCGGACGCGCGCTCGCCGGAGGTGGGCCAGACCGCCTCGGGGACCGCGGTGGACGTGGCCCCGGGGGCGGCCACCGCCCAGGCCGACGCCGAGCACCTGGAGGTCGAGGTCGACCAGGAGACCTACGACCGCCTGATCGCCGCCGGCGAGCCGGAGCGCACGGCCCGGGCCAAGGCCAAGGCCGCCTACGCCCGCAAGCTCCGCGCCGCCCGCCGGGGCGAGGGGTCCGGGTCGTGACCGGCCAGGAGGTCGCCTTCCTGATCCTGGCCGTCATCGGCGGCCTGGCCGGCCTGCTGGTGGTGACCAGCCGCAACGTCGTCCACGCGGCCCTGTACCTGGTCGTCGCCCTGGCCAGCGTGGCCGGCATCTACCTGCTCCTGGCCGCCCCGTTCGTGGCCTTCGTGCAGGTCATCATCTACGTGGGCGCGATCGTGGTCCTGATCCTGTTCGGGATCATGCTGACCAGGGCCCCGGTCGGCCGCCGGGTGCTCGACAACACCCTGCGGGCCCGGGTCGGCGCCTTCGTGGTCGGCGGCGGGGTGTTCGTCATGCTGACGGTCTTCCTGGCCGACTCCTTCGGCTCCGAGCGGATCGCCACCCAGGCCGCCACCGCCACCGCCGCCCTCGGCGAATCGCTGTTCCGGAACTACGTGCTGCCCTTCGAGGCGGTCAGTGTGCTGCTGCTGGCCGCCCTGATCGGCGCCATCGTCCTCGCCCGCCGCGACTGACAACCGAGGAGAGCCAGCAATGCCGCTGATGTACCCGCTGGTGTTCGCCGCCTTCCTGTTCAGCGTCGGGGTCTACGGCGTGCTGGCCCGGCGCAACGCGGTGATGGTGCTGATGAGCATCGAGCTCATGCTCAACGCGGTGAACGTCAACCTGATCGCGTTCAACGCCTACCTGCGCGACCAGCTGGCCACCGGCCAGGTGTTCGCCCTGTTCGTGATCGCCGTGGCCGCCGCCGAGGTCGGCATCGGCCTGGCCATCGTGCTGCTGATCTTCCGCAACCGGGAGACGGTCAACATCGACGAGGTCGACCTCTTGAGATGGTAGGGGTTCGGGGGCGGAGCCCCCGATGGGCAAATGACCGCGGCGACCAGCGACCAGGTCGACCCGACAGAGGAGGATAATTGGAGAAGCTGGCCTGGCTCGTCCCCGCCCTGCCCCTGGTGGCCTGGGCGGTCCTGCTGCTGGTGGGCAAGCGCCTCCCCGGCGGGGGGGCGGCGGTCGGCATCCTTGCCGTGGCCATCGGCTGGGTGATCAGCCTGGCCATCCTCTTCGGGGTCATCGGCGGGGCCGACGCCTACCACGTCAGCTTCGAGTGGGCGCCCATCGGCACCTCCTTCGACCTCCCCGTCGGCATGATCGTCGACGGCC
This sequence comes from Actinomycetes bacterium, assembly GCA_045807325.1. GTDB lineage: Bacteria > Actinomycetota > CALGFH01 > CALGFH01 > CALGFH01 > CALGFH01. The sequence continues at coordinate 10,643 of JBJMHP010000207.1, forward strand.
TGGCCGCCGTGCTGCTGGTCGTCGTCACCACCATCTCGCTGTTCGTCCAGACCTACTCGATCTCCTACATGCGTGGCGACGAGCGCTACACCTTCTTCTTCGCCAAGCTGTCGCTGTTCACCGCCGGCATGCTGATCGTCGTCCTGGCCGACAACCTGCTGCTGATGCTGTTCGGCTGGGAGATCATGGGCATCTGCTCGTACTTCCTGATCGGCCACTACTGGGAGGACGTGGCCAACGCCCGGGCCGCGATCAAGGCGTTCCTGACCACCAGGGTCGGCGACCTCGGCTTCATGGCCGGCATCTTCGTGTTCGCCTGGGCGGCCCGCAGCTTCGAGATCGACCGGATCATCGAGGGCGTCCACAACGGCGACATCGCCGCCGCCACCGTCACCCTGGGCGCGGCCCTGCTGTTCTGCGGGGCCATCGGCAAGTCGGGCCAGTTCCCGCTCCACACCTGGCTGCCCGACGCCATGGCCGGCCCGACCCCGGTGTCGGCCCTCATCCACGCCGCCACCATGGTCGCGGCCGGGGTGTTCCTGGTCGCCCGCATGTACCCGGTGTTCGAGACCTCGGGGTCGGTGCTGGACGAGATCGGCATCCTGGCCAGCATCACCATGCTGATCGCGGCCCTGCTGGCCCTGGTCCAGGACGACATCAAGCGGGTGCTGGCCTACTCGACCGTGTCCCAGCTGGCCTACATGATGGGCGGCCTCAGCGTCGGCGGGTACTCGGCCGGGATCTTCCACCTGTTCACCCACGCCTTCTTCAAGGCCCTGCTGTTCCTGGCCGCCGGGGCGATCATCCACACCGTCCACTCCAACAACATGAGCGAGATGGGCGGCCTGGCCAGGGTGATGCCGGTCACCTTCGTGACCTTCCTGGTCGGCGCCCTGGCCCTGGTCGGGCTGGCCCCCCTGGCCGGGTTCTGGTCCAAGGACGAGATCCTCACCGACGCCTGGAACGCCGGCTTCGGCGGCGCCGGGCACGCCGCGACCAGCCAGGGCGTGGCCCAGATCGTGTTCGTCACCGGCATGGTCACCGCCTTCCTGACCGCGGTGTACGTGGCCCGGATGCTGTGGCTGACCTTCGGGGCCGCCTTCCGCGGCCAGGGTCATCCCCACGAGGCCGACGCGGCCATGCTGTTCCCGCTGGTCGTCCTGGCCGTCGGGGCCGCCCTGGCCGGCTTCGTCGGCCTCGGCGACAACTCGATCTCCACCTGGATCCAGACCCCGGTGCTGCCCTCGGAGGGCCCGGCCACCCTCAACCTCGGCCTGATCGTGGCCACCACCGCCATCGCCCTGGCCGGCCTGGCGCTGGGGACCGTCCTGTACCGGCGCGGCCTGCCCGAGCGCGAGTACCTGGAGCGGCTCCCCCTGGTCTGGAAGACCCTGCAGCGCAAGTTCTTCCTCGACGACCTGTACGAGCAGGGCATCGTGCGGGCGGTGGTCGGCGCCCTCGCCCCCGCCACCTACTGGTTCGACCAGCGGGTCGTCGACGGCGTGGTCAACGGGGCGGGGCTGGGGACAGGACGCCTCGCCCGTGGCCTCCGCTATGTACAGTCCGGCCAGGCCCAGTGGTACGCGGCCGCGTTGTTCCTCGGCGTGGTCGGCCTGGCCGTTGTGGTGACCCAGCTGATCGGCCGCTAGCCCGGAAGGAGGCGTGCTCGGCATGGAGTGGTTCGACGACTCGGCCCTGACCCTGGCCGTGTTCCTGCCCCTTCTGGGCGCGGTCGTGGTGGCCGTGCTCCCCAGGGAGCGGGACGGCCTGATCAGGGGGGCCGCACTCGGCTTCACCGGGCTCGCCCTGCTGGTCGGGGTGGGCATGCTGGCCCGCTTCGACTACGGCGCCGGGGCGGCCATGCAGTTCGAGGTGGCCCGCTCCTGGATCCCGTCGATCGGGGCCGGCTACCACGTCGGCGTGGACGGCATCGCCCTGCCCCTGCTGGTGCTGTCGCTGCTGCTCAGCCTGCTGTGCGTGGTCTACTCCTTCAGGATCCTGCCCGAGCCCCGCAACCCCAAGGCCTTCCTGGCCCTGCTGCTGCTGCTCGAGACGGGCATGAACGGCACCTTCGCCGCCCTCGACCTGGTGCTGTTCTTCGTCTTCTGGGAGACGGTGCTCGTCCCCATGTACTTCCTGATCGCCGTGTGGGGCGGGCCGAGGCGCGACTACGCCTCGATCAAGTTCATCCTCTACACCCTCATCGGCTCGGTGGTCATGCTGCTGGGCTTCCTGGCCCTGTGGCTGCGCTCCAGCCCCGAGGCCGCCGGCCGCACCTTCGACATCCTCGCCCTCCAGGACGTCGGCGCGGCCCGCTTCGGCGGCACCTTCGGCACGGTGGTGTTCGCCGCCGTGGCCCTCGGGTTCGCGGTCAAGGTGCCGGTCTGGCCGCTGCACACCTGGCTGCCCGACGCCCACACCGAGGCCCCGACGGTCGGCTCGGTGCTGCTGGCCGGGATCCTGCTGAAGATGGGGACCTACGGGTTCGTCCGCATCGCCCTGCCGATCCTGCCCGAGGCCGCCCGGACCTGGGCCCCGGTGATCGGGGTGCTCGGCGCCATCGCCATCATCTACGGCGCCCTCTGCTGCCTGGCCCAGCGGGACGTCAAACGCCTGATCGCCTACTCCTCGGTCGGCCACATGGGCTTCGTGATGCTGGGCATCGCCACCCTCACCCCCGTCGGGATCAACGCCGCCGTGTTCGGCATGGTCGCCCACGGCGTCATCACCGGCATGCTGTTCTTCCTGGCCGGCTCCATGCACGAGCGCTACCACACCCGCGACATCGTCGAGCTGGGCGGCGGCATGGCCACCCTCATGCCCCGCCTGGCCGGGGTGTTCACCCTGGCCTGCATCGCCTCCCTGGGCCTGCCCGGGCTGGCCGGCTTCTGGGGTGAGATCCTGGCCCTGCTGGCCGCCTGGAACCCGGCCCCCGGGCTGTCGGTGCCGCTGTTCCGCACCCTGGCCTCGGTCGGGCTGCTGGGGACGCTGCTGACCGCCGGCTACTTCCTCTGGCTGATCCAGCGGGTCAACCTCGGCCGGGCCCCCGACCGCTGGGGGAGCAGGAGCCTCGGCGACCTGGCCCCGGTCGAGGTCGCCGCCTGGTCGCCCCTGATCGTGCTCATCGTGGCCCTCGGGTTCGCCCCCGGGCTCATCCTCTGGCTGACCAGCCCGTCGGTCACCGGCTGGTTCACCGGCCTGTTCGCATGACCATGACGAGGAGACCCTGACCGTGCCCATCGACTTCCACGCCATCGCCCCCGAGCTGGTCCTGGCCGGCACCGCCCTGCTGGTGCTGGTGGTGGACCTGTTCGTGGAGCGGGCCAAGGTGGTCGCCAGCTGGCTGTCGATCGCCGGCACGGTGGTGGCCGGGATCGCGCTGGCCAGCCTGGTCGGCGGGGGCACCCGCAGCACCTTCGGCGGCTCCTTCGTCGTCGACAACTACGCCCTGCTGTTCAAGGGGCTGTTCCTGGGGTCGCTGCTGCTGGTGCTGCTGATGAGCCAGCGCTACATCAACGCCGGCACCGCCTACCAGGGCGAGTTCTACTTCCTGGTCCTGTCCAGCTTCGTCGGCATGCTGCTGATGCCGTCCTCGCGCGACCTGCTCATGCTCTTCCTGTCCCTGGAGATCGTCTCGGCCACCGGGTTCATCGCCGCCGGCTTCCGCAAGGGCGACGCCCGCGGCAACGAGGGCGCGCTCAAGTTCCTGCTCATCGGGGTGCTCTCCACGGCCGTGATGCTGTTCGGCATGAGCCTGGTCTACGGCTTCACCGGGTCGCTCCAGCTCGGCACCATCGCCGAGCGGCTGGCCCGGCTCGGCGACGAGCCGGCCGTGGTGATGAGCGTGTTCCTGGTCATCACCGGCTTCGCCTTCAAGGTGTCGGCGGCCCCGTTCCACTTCTGGGCCCCCGACACCTACGAGGGCTCCCCGGTCCCGGTGGCCGCCTACCTGTCGGTCGCCTCCAAGGCCGCCGGGTTCGCCGGCCTCCTCCAGGTCACCTTCGTGGCCTTCCCGTCCTATGCCCGCTACTGGGCGCCGGCGTTCGCCGTGCTGGCCGCCATCACCATGCTGCTCGGCAACGTGATCGCCCTGGCCCAGACCAACATGGTCCGCCTGCTCGCCTACTCCTCGGTCGCCCAGGCCGGCTACATGCTGGTCCCGTTCGCCGCCGGCTCCTCGCCCGACCCGGCGGTCCGCGAGGAGGCCTTCCAGGCCGTGCTCGTCTACCTGCTGATCTACGCCGTCACCAACCTGGGCGCCTTCGCCGTGGTCACCCTGGTCAGCCAGCGCCAGCCCTCCAACCTGATCGCCGACTACGCCGGCCTGGCCCGCCGCTCCCCGGCCCTCGGGGTGGCCATGACGGTCTTCCTGTTCTCGCTGGCCGGCATCCCCCCGGCCGCCGGCTGGTACGCCAAGTTCGTCGTCTTCAAGTCGGCCATCAACGGCGACACCCTCACCCTGCAGCTGCTGGTCGTGTTCATGGCCGTCATGACCGTGGTCGCCCTCTTCTACTACGCCGGCGTGGCCCGCAGCCTGTGGCTGGGCGCCCCCCCCGAGGGCGCCCCAGAACCCATCCCCCAACGCGTCTCCCCGACCCTGGGCACCGCCATCGTGCTGTCGACCGCCGGCGTCCTGATCCTCGGCGTCCTCCCGAACCTCCTGGTCCAGTACGCCCCGTCGTCGACCCTGGTCGCCGGGCCGTAGCTTCTTACACCTCATGGTGTATCATGGTGTCATGAGCCGGACAAACATCGACATCGACGACGAGCTGGTCGAGCGGGTGATGCGCCGCTACCGGTTGCCGAGCAAGCGGGCCGCCGTGGAGCTGGCGTTGCGCCGGTTGGCGGGTGAGCCGATGAGCCGCGACGAGGCCCTTGCCATGGAGGGGGCCGGCTGGAGCGGTGACCTCGACGAGCTCCGCGCCCCCGATGACGCCGTCGGGGCGGGCGACCCGGCCGACGGACCGTGATCCTGGCCGACACCTCCGCCTGGGTCGAGTACCTGCGCGCCACCGACAGCCCGGTCCATCTGCGCCTCCGGAAGCTGATCGCCGACGAGGGCGACCTGGTGACGACCGAGGTCGTGATGATGGAGCTGCTCGCCGGCGAGACCACGCCAGAGGGCGTGGCGCGGCTTCGCCGGCTGCTCGGACGGTTCGATCTCCTGGCGGTCGAGGGGCTGGCCGACTACGAGGCCGCCGCCGAGCTCCACCGCCGCTGCCGGGCCGGCGGGGAGACCGTCCGCAACCTGACTGCCTGCCTGATCGCCGCCGTCGCCGTTCGCCACGGGGCGGCCCTGCTCCATCGCGACCAGGACTTCGACGTGATCGCCAGGCACACCCGGCTGCGGGTCGCGACCTGACCGCGGCCCGGTGGCGGGCCTGGAAGGCGCCGTGGCGACGGTCACCGTCAGCCATGGTGGGCCGTCGTGGGTGAGGTCCTGCGGCGGTGCGGGCGGCGACGAGCAGGAGGAGGGCCGCGCCGAGGACGAGGAGGAGCTGGCCGGCCAGGTGAAGGGGATGGCAGTGTCCTCGAGGGTCAGGAGGGCGAAGCCAGTTCAGGCGCGACCGGCGGCGGGCTGGCGGCGGCCGCCGCGCCAGGCGTCGCGCAGCTTGACCCTGGCCCCGGTGCGCAGGATGGCCCCCTCGTAAAGGCGGGCGGCCAGCACGACCACGACCACGATCGAGACCAGCATGATGGCCAGCGACAGGGCGATCTCCCAGGGGGCGGCGTCCCCGCCGGCGATCCGCATCGGCATGACCAGCGGGGCGACCGGCGGCAGGAAGGTCGACACCCTGGCCAGGGTCGAGTCGGCGCCGCTGACCGAGGTCGAGAAGGCCACGAAGAACGACGCCACCATGAGCAGGTTCAGCGGGGTGGCGGTGTTCTGGAGCTCCTCCTGGCGGGACACGATCGCCCCGGCCACCGCGAACAGGCTGGAGTAGAAGGCGTAGCCGAGCAGGAACCACAGCAGCACCGAGCCGATGGTGGGGGCCGCGTCCGGCGGGAGGGTGATGGCGCCGCTGGCCGTGGCCAGGGCCAGCCCGATCACCCCGATGATGGCCAGCTGGAAGAGGCCGACCAGGCCGATGCCGACGATCTTGCCGGCCAGCAGCTGGACCGGCCGGACGGCGGCCAGCAGGACCTCGACCACCCGGGTCGACTTCTCCTCGACCACGCCCATGGCGACGGTGAAGCAGTAGCCGATCAGCTGTCCGTAGAGGATGAACACGGCCACGGTGGCGATCGCCCGCTTGGACCGGGCGTCCTCGTCGACCGGCTCGAGGCTGCGCACCGGCAGCGGGGGAGGGGCCAGGGCGGCCTGGATCTCGTCCGGAGGAACGCCCGCGCGCTGGAGGGTCTGCTGGGCCCGGGCGGCCCGCGACGCCCCCTGGACGAGCAGGTTGAGCTGCTCGTCGATCTCGGCCTTGGCCACCAGCTGGCGGCCGTCGATCACGGCCAGGTCGAGGCGGCCGTCGCGGACGGCCGCCTCGGCCTCGGCCGCGCTGGCCGGCTGCCGCAGGTGGATGCGGACGCCGGCCGCCTCGCCCTGGGCGGTGAGGGCCGGCCCGAGCGGCTGGGAGGCCGCCCCGACCAGGCCGACGTCGAACTCCTTGGGGTTGTCGGACCCGAACAGCCGGGGCAGGAAGATGATGGCGCACAGGATGGCCAGGGTGACCAGGGTGGAGATGAGGAACGAGCGGTCCCGCCGGGTACGCTCGACCACCTCGCGTCTGGCCGTCAGCCTGATGCCGTCGAAGGTGCTCATGTTCCCGCTCATGCCTGCACCGCCTGCCGGAACAGCTCGGCCAGGGACGGCTGCACGCCGCTGAACAGGGTGACGCGGCCGGCGGCCCGGGCCGCGTCCAGCACCCGCTGCTCGTCGCCCTCGACGGCCAGCACCACCCGCCCGTTGTGCTTCTCCAGCACCGTCACCCCGTCCAGGCCGCTCGCCCAGTCGGTGGCCGCGTCGGCCACCTCCACCTGCCAGCGGCGCTCCCCGCCGGCGGCCCGCAGCTCCTCGACCGGCCCGGCGGCGACCAGGCGGCCCCGGTTGATGATGGCGACCTCCTCGCACAGCCGCTCCACCAGCTCCAGCTGGTGGCTGGAGAAGATCACCGGGATGCCGTCGGCGGCCCGGTCGGCCAGCACCTCGGCCAGCACGTCCACCCCGACCGGGTCCAGTCCCGAGAAGGGCTCGTCCAGGACCAGGACCTCGGGATTGTGGATCAGGGCGGCGGCCAGCTGGACCCGCTGCTGGTTGCCGAGCGACAGCGCCTCCACCCGGTCGTCGGCCCGGTCGGCCACGCCCAGCCGCTCGATCCAGTAGCCGGCGGCGCTCGCCGCGTCCTCGGTCGAGAGCCCGTGCAGGCGGGCGAAGTACTCGAGCTGGTCCCGGACCCGCATCTTGGGGTAGAGGCCGCGCTCCTCGGGCATGTAGCCGAAGCGGCGGCGGGTCTCGGCGTCGACCGGCCGGCCGCGCCAGCGGACCTCGCCCCGGTCGGGCTCCAGCACCCCGAGCACGATCCGCATGGTGGTGGTCTTGCCGGCACCGTTGGGTCCGACGAACCCGAACATCTGGCCTTCCCGCACGGTGAACGAGAGGCCGTCCAGCGCGACGACGTCGCCGTAGCGGCGGCTCAGCCTCTGCAGCTCGAGCACCTTGGCTGCCCTTCCTCCTCGACGTCCCCCTCCCGGATTCATCCCTCCCGGCACCTTACCAGCGGCCCCGCCGCGCCCTTACGCGACCTTGAATTCGCCCACGTACACGGGTGTTGTCGGGTCGAGGGGAGTAGCCCTCCGACGCTCCGTCAGCACGCCGCAGCCTGCGCGGCCGGGGCTCGGGCCACGTCCTCTGGCGGCGAGACTTCGACCGGACCGGTTCGCCCCGGCCGCAGACGGGCGCCTTGCAGGCACAGGAGTACAACAATGACCGGCAGGAACTACCTGAAGACCACGCTGCTGCTGGCCGGATTGAGCGGACTGCTGCTGGCCATCGGCTCGTACCTCGGCG
>JBJMHP010000208.1:0-24270 GCA_045807325.1 Actinomycetes bacterium
GCCAGGGTGGCCCGCTGGCGCAGGTCCTGGTGGTCGACCTCGGCCACGGCGCAGTTGAGCTTGCGCAGGGCGGCGGCCAGGCCCTTGACGACCGACCGCTTGTCCTTGAGCGACGAGGCGTCCGGTAGCCGGAGGTCCAGGCGGAGCAGGGCGACGAACATGGCAGGAGCATCGCCCCGGGACCTGCCGACAAACGCGGGTCCCGGGGCTGTCGGGGTCAGCGTGGGATCTCGACCATCTCGTAGGCTTCGATCTGGTCGCCTTCCTTGACGTCCTGGAAGTTGTCGAGGCCGATGCCGCACTCGTAGCCGGCCGCGACCGTGCGGGCGTCCTCCTTGAAGCGGCGCAGCGACCCGATCCGCCCGTCGTAGACGACCACGCCGTCACGGACCAGGCGGGCCCTGGCCCCGCGGGCGATCTCGCCCGAGGTGACGTACGAGCCGGCGACCACGCCGACCCGCGGCACCCGGAAGGTCTGCCTGACCTCGGCGGTGCCGAGCTGGCGCTCCTCGTACTCGGGGGCGAGCAGGCCCTTGAGGGCCTTCTCGATGTCCTCCACCACCTGGTAGATGACCGAGTACAGACGGATGTCGACGCCCTCGCGGCTGGCCAGGTCGCGCGCGGCCGGGGTGGGCCGCACCGAGAAGCCGATGATGATCGCCCCGGACACCGAGGCCAGGGTGACGTCGTCCTCGGTGATGGCCCCGGCCGCCTTGTGCAGCACCCGCAGCCGGACCTCGGGGATCTCGATCCGCCCCAGGGCGTCGTCGATGGCCTCGACCGAGCCCATCACGTCGGCCTTGATGATCAGCGGCAGCTCCTGGAGCTGGCCCTCGCGGATCCTGGCGAACAGGTCCTCCAGGCGCGGCGCCCGGCTGGTCGCGATCGCCGCCTGGCGCTGGCGGGCCTCACGGGTCTGGGAGATCCCGCGGGCGATGCGCTCGTCGGTGACCGCCCTGACCTCGTCGCCGGCGCTTGGCGGGGCCGAGAGGCCGATGACCACGACCGGCTGAGCCGGGACGGCGGCGGTGACCTCCTTGCCGTTCTCGTCGAACATGGCCCGGACCCGCCCGAAGGCGGTGCCGGCGGCCACCGCGTCCCCGATGTGCAGGGTGCCCCGGCGAACCAGGATGGTCGCCACCGGGCCGCGGCCCTTGTCCAGGTGGGCCTCGATGACCGAGCCCTGGGCGCGCCGCTCCGGGTTGGCCCTCAGGTTCAGCTCCACGTCGGCGACCAGCAGGATGGTCTCGACCAGGGTGTCGAGGCCCTGCTCGGTCTTGGCCGACACGTCGACGAACTGGGTCTTGCCGCCGTACTCCTCGGCGACCAGGTCGTACTCGGTGAGCTGCTGGCGGACCCTGGCCGGGTTGGCGTCCTCCTTGTCGATCTTGTTGACCGCCACCACGATCGGCACCGCGGCCGCCTTGGCGTGGTTGATCGCCTCCACGGTCTGGGGCATGACCCCGTCGTCGGCGGCGACCACCAGCACGGCGACGTCGGTGACGGCCGCGCCCCTGGCCCGCATGGCGGTGAACGCCTCGTGGCCAGGGGTGTCGATGAAGGTCACCAGGCGACCGTCGGCGCCCGCCCTGACCTGGTAGGCACCAATGTGCTGGGTGATGCCGCCGGCCTCGCGGGCGACCACGTCGGTGTGGCGGATGGCGTCCAGCAGCTTGGTCTTGCCGTGGTCGACGTGGCCCATGACGGTCACCACCGGCGGGCGGGGACGCAGGTCCTCCTCGCGGTCGGCCTCGGTGTCCTCCCAGCCCTCGATCTCCTGGAGGGCGTCGGCCTCGCTCGGGTCGACGACCTCGATGCGGGCGCCGATCTCGTCGGCGAGCAGGGCGACCGCCTCGTCGGACATCGACTGGGTGGCGGTCAGCATCTCGCCCATCTGCATGAGCACGCGGATCAGGTCGCCGGCGGGCTGACCCAGCCGGTCGGCCAGGTCCTGCACGGTGACGCCGCGGGGCACCCGGACCAGACCCTCGACCGAGATGTCGGGGTTGGCCTCGATGGTGGGGGCGCCCATGGCCTCGAACTCCTCACGACGACGCCCGCCGCGGCGCTTCTTGGGACGCCCGCGGCCGCCGAAGCGGCTGCCACCGGGACGGCCAAGGCCGCCGCCGGGGCCGCCGGGACGGCCACCGAAGCCGGGCCGGCCACCGCCGCCCGGCCCACCGGGCCGGCCACCGCCGCCGGGCCCACCGGGCCGGCCGCCCACACCGGGACGACCGGCACCGCCGGGACCACCGGGACGGCCGCCGTAGCCTCCCGGACGGCCGCCGCCGCCACCGGGACCGCCGGGACGGCCCTGGCCGGGCTGGCCACCGCGCATGCCGGGCTGACCGGGAGCGCCGGGCCGGCCCATGCCGGGACGGCCGGCGCCGGGCGGGCCCTGACGCTGGCCCATGCCGGGACGGCCGGTCCCCGGTGGGGCCGGGCGAGCGCCCGGCGGCAGCGGACGGCCGTCACGACCGACCGGCCGGGCACCGGGAGGCAGCGGACGGCCGTCGCGGCCGACCGGCCGCGCGCCAGGCGGAAGGGGACGGACCCCGGGGGGCAGCGGACGGCCGTCCGGGCCGACCCGCGGCTGACCGGTACCGGGCCGCCCCGCGCCTGGCTGCCCAGGACGAGGCTGACCGGGACGAGGCTGACCCGCGCCCGGCTGCCCGGAACGGGCCTGGCCGGCGCCCGGCTGCCCGGAACGGGCGGCAGCGCCCGGCTGCCCGGCGGCTGGCTGGCCGGACCGGGCCTGGCCGCCGCCCGGCTGGCCGGCGCGGGCCTGGCCGGTACGACCCTGCGCGGGCCGAGCGTCGCCCTGGTCCTGCCGGGACTGGCCGGTCCGCCCCTGGCGGCCGCCACCGACCGAGGAGCGCAGCCTGTCGGCCACGTCCTGCGTCACGGTCGAAGAATGGCTCTTGGCCTCCACCCCCATGGAGGACAGCTTGGCGAGCAGGTCCTTGGAGGGGACCCCAAGCTCCTTGGCGATCTCATATACCCGCGGGTTGCTCAACCAGATCTCACTTCCTTGTCATCACTCGAGCGGGGCGCCGGCTGGCCCGCCGACCCGCTCCACATTCGATTCCGCAATTCCTCGACGGCGGCGTTGGCCGCCACCGTGTCGGTCACCTTCAGGGCTCGTTGGATGCTGCGCCGCCGCACCGCCATGTCCAGGCAGACGGGCTGCCCGCACAGGTAGGCGCCGCGGCCCGGCGCCTTGCCGGTCGGGTCGTAGGCGACCGTCCCGGCTGGCGTCCGCACGATCCGATGGAGGGTACGCTTGGCGGTCGTCGAACGGCATACCACACATGTCCGCTGCGGCGTCCGCACAGGACGTACAACGCCTGGCGACCCCTTGCGCATTCCCACCTCCTCCACCGTGTGCACCGTACCTGTCTCCTGTCAGCGCCTCGGACCCTGGCTGGCCTGCTCGGCGGCCTGGCTCTCGCTCACGATGTCGATCCGCCAGCCGGTCAGCCTGGCGGCCAGCCGGGCATTCTGCCCCTCTTTGCCGATGGCCAGCGAGAGCTGGTAGTCGGGCACGACCACGTGCGCGGTCCGCTCCGCCTCGTCGATCTGGACGCTCTTGACCTTGGCCGGCGAGAGGGCCTCGGCCACGAACTGGGCTGGGTCGTCCGACCACGAGACGATGTCGATCTTCTCACCGCGCAACTCGTTGACCACCATCCGCACGCGCGACCCGCGGGCGCCGACGCAGGCCCCCTTGGGGTCGACGCCGGGCTCGTGGCTGCGGACGGCGATCTTGGTCCGGTGGCCCGGCTCCCGAGCGACGTTGGTGATCTCGACGATGCCCTCGGCGATCTCGGGCACCTCCAGCTCGAACAGCCGCTTGATCAGGTTGGGGTGGGTCCGCGACACCACCACCCGCAGGCCTCTGGCCGAGCGGACGACGTCGGTCACATAGACCTTGAGCCGGTCGTTGTGCTGGTAGTGCTCGCTCGGCACCTGCTCGGAATGGGGCAGGTCGGCCTCGACCTTGCCCAGGTCGACCGAGATGTGGCGGTGGTCACGCTGCTGCACGATGCCGGTGACGATGTCGCCGACCCGGCCCTCGTACTCGCCGAAGGTGACGTCGCGCTCGGCCTCGCGCAGCCGCTGCATGATGACCTGCTTGGCCGTGACGGCGGCGATCCGGCCGAAGTCGGAGGGGGTGTCCTCCCACTCCCGGATGACCTGCTCCTCGTCGTCGAGCTCCTGGGCGAACACGGTCACGTCGCCGGTGTCGCGGTCGACCACCACCCGTGCCCCCTCGGGCGCGTTCGGCTGACGCTTGTAGGCGGCGGCGAGGGCGCTCTCGAGCGCGCTGATCACCGTCTCGAGCGCGATGCCCTTCTCGCGCTCGAGGAAGCGCAGCTCGTCAATCGGGATCTTCACGTCGCCGTCCTCTCGTTGCAGATGGTCCTGAGTCGGGGTCGGTTGCACGTCACCACGGCAACACCACCTTTCCCCTGACCACCTCGGACAGCGGCACCCGAACCTGGTCCCCGTCGACGTCCAGGACAACCGCCTCGTCGTCGACGTCCACGACCAGACCCTGGACGGAGGGATCCGCGGCCTCCCGGGCGGCGCCGGCTCTGCCGGTGCGGCCGACCTTGTCCTCCTGGGTGCTCGGGGCGCCCTCGTGGGCGCCGGGCGTCCTGTCCCGGATGATGCTGACCTCGTGCCCCCGCTGGCGGCGGAAGTCCCGGGCCGTGTGCAGCGGGCGGGAGAGCCCGGGCGTGCTCACCTCGAGGGTGTAGCTGCCGGGCACGGGATCGGCCTGGTCGAGGGCGCGGGACAGGTCCTTGGAGACCTGCTCGACGACGTCGGCCTCGACCGGCTCCTCGGCGTCGAGGACCACGCTCAGCACCCGCCCGCGGCCCTGGCCGCGGAGGGTCAGCTCCAGCACCTCGACCCCGTGGCCGGTTGCCACCCGATCGGCCAGCTCTTGGACATGCGAAGGTAGCGCCGTCACGCTCACCGACCTCCCTCACATGTCGCGCGTTGCTGCTCGCCCTCTCGGTAGCGGCACCATTCCACCTCGTCGCCGCGCCGCCGGCCCCTGACAACACAGAAGTGGGCACGATGCCCACTTCGCTCCTCACCGGTGCCTGACCTGGGAACAGGCCGGACGGCCATACGTCAACAGGCTGCAAGATAGCACTCGCAACGCCAAGCATCAACCCGTTCACCGCTCTGGCCTGCGCGTTTACCCTCCCCACGCACTCCTGCCCCCGGCGGGCCGGCTCGTCGCCGGTGGAGGCCGGTACGCGACCTGGACAAGGGTGGGCGGCGCCGGAGGGCGAACCAGGAACCCCGGCCCAGCAGGAAGCGCCGCCGCGCGCTGTCCGCCGAGAAGCGGCCCCTCCCCGGGGTCGCCGCTCATCACCAGCCCCGACCCGCCCAGCTCGCGGAGCCGCTGAACGACCGGCTCAAACGCCGCCCGAGCAGCCCCGGCAACCCGCCGGGTCAGCACCAGGTGGAACCCCAGCTCACGCCCCAACCCGAGCAGATCCAGCAGCGGCAGGAGTGGACTCCCGCCGGCCCCCGGCAGGAGATCGTAGTCGTCCACCAGCACGACATGGTGGGGCCCCATCAGCGGCCCAACCTGGTTCGGCGCTTGGACGAGCGCGAGGCTGGCATTGGGCCCACCTGGGACCAAAGGCTCGGCCCCGGCGGGCGCAAGAGCGGGCATCGACGGCACGGGCAGGAGCTCGAACCCGGCGCTGCGCTCCTCGAACTCGCGTCGCAGCTGGTCGACCGCCTGAGTCACCGTTGTCGTGGAGTAGGCATAGCCCACCAGGTTGGGCAGCGCGGTCAGGTCGAGCAGGCCACGCCGCGGGTCGACGATCACCAGCGCGACCTCGTCGGGCGGGTGCCGCGCGGCCAGGCCGTTGGCGACGAGCCGCAGCAGACTCGACTTCCCGCACCCGGCGTCGCCAAGGACAAGCAGGTGCGGCGACGCCTCGAACAGGTCGAGTTGCACCACCTCCAGCCGGTGCTCCTCGACGGCGAAGGGCAGGCCCGCGGGCGCTCGGGGGACGGTGGTGGGTGCGCCACGCTCCACCGCGGACACTTCCAGGCCGACAGCAGACCCTTCCGGCCCGGCCGTCGCCAGGGTCGACTCCCCCACCAAGGTGGGGAGCAGGCGTAATGGCGGGGCGACCGCGCCGTCGCGACCGGGAAGGGCACGGTCGAGGATGGCGCGGGTCTGGCCGGGCAGGGCGACTTGGAACTGGAGTCCCGAGTGGGTGAGACCGCGACCCGGCAGGTCGGGAAGTGAGGCGGCGGCCGTGCGGCCGACCTCCGACTCAAGCGGGTCGTTCAGGCGCAGTTCGAGCCGGCCGCCGAGGTTCTCGCGTAGGCCCGGGCGGAGCTCGGCCCATCCGGTGGCGGTGAGGACGAGGTGGACGCCGTAGTGCAGGCCGAGGCCGCTGAGCTCGGTGATCTCGGCCTCGAGCTCGGGCTGTTCGCGGACGAGGGCGCCCCAGTTGTCGACCAGCAGGAACACCTCCCCGTAGCCGCCGAGGTCGAGGCCGGCCCGGCGGAGCGCATGCCAGGAGGCCATCGAGTCGACCTCCAGGTCCCGGAACCGCCGCTCGCGCTCGAAGATGAGCGAACGGAGCTCGCGGACGAGGCGGCGCACCCGTTCGGCATCGCGAGGACCGCACACCGCCCCGACGTGCGGCAGGTCGCCCAGCCGATGCAGCAGCCCGCCGCCGAGGTCCACGGCGTAGAGCTGGACCTCATCCGGCGGGTGCGTGGCGGCCAGGGCGGCCACGATGGTGCTGAGCAGGGTGCTCTTGCCGGTCCTGGGCGCGCCGACCACGGCGAGGTGACCCGCGCCGCCCGACAGGTCCAGGACGAGCGGCCCCTGCTCCTGCTGGAGGGGCCGGTCGACGACTCCCACCGGCACCTCCAGCCAGCCGAGGGCTCCGGACCGGAGCAACGGGTCCAGGGCGATGGCCGGGGCGAGTGGCGGGAGCCAGACCTGGTGCACGGGGCGGCCGGCGGTGATCACGCCGCCGACCAGGGCCTCCAGATCGGGAGAGGCGAGGGCGGCGGTGAACCGGGCCGGTGGGGCGGCGTCCACCTTCAGCAGGGCGGCCCCTGGGGCCGCGGGCAGGTGATAGGCGTCCGGGACGCCGAGGACCGAGGTGGACTCGGCGGCGCTGAAGGTGCGCAGGCAGATCCGGAACCGGAGGTGGCTGTCCAGGCCGCGCAGGCGACCCTCGTCCAGGCGCTGGGAGGCGAGCAGCAGGTGCATGCCGAGGCTGCGGCCGACCCGGCCGATGGCTGTGAACAGGTCCAGGAACTCGGGGCGGGCGGCCAGGAGCTCGCCGAACTCGTCGACGACGATCAGCAGGTGGGGCAGCGGTTCGAGCTCTGGGTCCAGCGCACGCCTGGCCGTGTAGGACTGGAGATCCGGCAGGTTGCCGTTGCGGTGCAGGAGTCGCTGGCGTCTGATCAGCTCGCCCTGGACGGCGGCCATGGCGCGGTCGACCATTGACAGGTCGGATTGCAGGTTTGTGATGAGGCCGGCCACCTGCGGCACGCGGGCCAGGTCGGCGAACGCGGCGCCGCCCTTGAAGTCGACCAGCACGAAGGCGAGCCGGTCCGGTGGGTGGGTGGCCGCCAGCCCGGCAACGATGGTCCGCAGCAGCTCGCTCTTGCCCGAGCCGGTGGCCCCGACCACCAGGCCGTGCGGGCCGATGCCACCGGCGGCCGCCTCCTTGAGGTCGAGGACCAGCGGATCCCCGCTCGGGATGACGCCGACCGGCACGCGGAGGAGCTTGGACCGGGAGTGCGGCGGCAGCCCGCCAGGGGCGCCCTGAGCGGTCGGAGGGTCGGCCGCGCCAAGCGGGTCGTCCGCCAGCTCGAGCAGGTCGAGCAGGCGCACCGGCCCCGCTCGTGCCGGCGTTGCTGTCGATCGCTCGAGCCGGAATGGGGCCATACGCCGGGCGACGGTCTCGCAGGAGCCAAGATCCGCCATGTCGGCTCGGATGCCGCTGACCAGGCGGCCACCCGGGGCCGTCTCCTGGAGGGTGGCCCAGCCGTGGTCGTCGAGGCGGACGCGCCTCGACAGCTCGGATGGCTCACCGGAGACGGTCTCGGCAAGCCAGATGACCGTGCCGCCGGCCTCGGTGGTGCGTTCGAGCAGCTCGTCGGCGGCGGCGTCCGCGAGGGGGCGGGTCGGCGAGGTTGCCTCCGCGCCCGGCGAGGAACCGTCATTCCAACGCCCGATCGCATCGATGATGACGACTCGGTGCGGCCGGGCGCCGGCCGATCCCCCACCCCCGCAATGGGGCAGCAGCTCCATCCACCGCCAGGCTGGTCGGGCGCCGGGCGGGGAGGCGGCCACGAGTCGCAGGTCGTCGGGAGCGTGGAAGGCGGCGAGCTCGCAGACGATGGCGCGGGCGAGAGCTCGGGCTCGGTCGGGTGGGCCGGTGAGGGCCACGACGCCGGGGCCAGCCAGCGGCATCACCACCGGAGCGTCGGGGAGGCGGGTCGCGCGGCGGACGAGCTGCCTTGCGGCAGCCAGGAGCTCCGGGTCGAGCTCCACGAGTGGGTCGGCGGGTCGGTCGAGGCGGATGGGGGCGGCCAGTGGGACTGGGCCGCGGCCGATTCGGACCGCAAGGACGTCGTCATCGGCGGGGCGGCGCTCCCACAGCCGGTCGGTGCGCTCGACGGTGGCCCACAGCACGGGCAGGTCGGGATGGACGTGCTCGGCGGCGGCGAGCTGGGTCGCGGCCAGGTGGTCGGCCTGGAGTGCGGTCTGGTTGAGGTGGCTGAGGTAGCGGGCTCGTTCGCGGCGCCTGGCGCGGCGGGTCACCCGCCGTTCGAGCAGGCGAAGGGCGAGGCCGGCCACCACCGAGACGACGGCCGCGCCGGCCACCAGGGCGACCAGCCAGGCCGGGCGAGGGCCTGGGACCGCGAAGAGGAACGCCAGCGACCCTCCGCTGCCGACCAGCGGCACCACGTACTGGAGCCAGCCGGCCAGGCTCGAGGCATTCCCGGCGACCGTCGGCGGGGACGCAACCGTCAGCTCGCCGGCCGGGACCTGCCTGGGGTGCGCCCGCACCGGCCGGCGCACCACTGAGGCCTCGGAGGCCGGCAAGGCTCCAGCGTCAGCAGACGTGCCCGAAGTGGCCATGGCCGCACGCTACGACGCCGGCACCCCTCGATCACCGCCCCTCGGCGGAATTGTGGACAACCCCTCCGACCCGCGCCCCTCAGGGCAGCATGATCGTCTGGAAGTCGTACGGCTCGCGCCGGAACCCGATCCGCTCGTAGAGCGCGATCGCCGGGGCGTTGAAGTCGTTCACGTAGAGCGACAGGTTCGGATGCCGGTCGAAGGCCAGCTCGCAGCAGGCGGCCATGGCGGTGGCGCCGATGCCGCGGCTGCGGAGGTCGGGGGGGACGTAGACGCCCTGGATCTGGGCGGTGTGGTTGCTGGCGCAGCCGACGTCCATCTTGAACTGGAGGTGGCCGGCCGTCTCGTACACGTAGGTCCAGCCGCGGGCGATGAGCATGCGGATGCGGCGGCGGTAGCCGTCGGGGTCGCGGGCCAGGGGGTTCTCCCCCATCTCCTCGGTGTACATGGCCGCCGACAGCTTGAGCACCCGGTCCTCGTCGGACCGGTCGGCCAGGCGGGCGATGCCGGGGGCCCAGTTGTGCGGGTCGCGGACCAGCCGGTCGGGCTCGACGGCGTAGACGAACTGGCGGCGCCGCACCTCGCGGGGGGCCGGGTAGCTGCCGCCGATCAGGGACCACAGGTACTCGACGGTGACCCGCTCGCCGACCACCATGCGGGTCGGGTAGAGGCCGCCGGCGGCGGTGGCCAGGGCCTCGCAGGCGGCCTCGTCGTCGGTGGCCGGGACCAGGTTGGGGCCGACGTGGAGCAGGCCGCGCAGCTCGCCGTCGGAGAACGCGCCCCACAGGGGGCTGGGCCCGAGCGAGGTCAGGGCGCCGTCGTGGAGGATGCGGCTGGCGATGAAGACGTCCCTGACCGGGTTGCGGTCCAGCGCCGACAGGGCCAGGGCCTCGTCCTCGCGGCCGATGGGCCGCACCTGGAACCGGGACGGCCGCGCCGCCTGTCGGGCCCGGTCGTCGCCGCCGGTCCAGGACCGGAGCACCTCAGCTCCGGACGACTTCGGGGACACCCGGCGAGGCGCCGGACGTCCGGTACTCCTCGGCCAGCAGCTTGGCCTCGTGCATCAGGGCGTCGACGATCTCGGCCTCGGGCACGGTGCGGATGACCTGGCCGTGGCGGAAGATCTGGCCCTTGCCCTTGCCCGAGGCCACGCCCACGTCGGCCTCGCGGGCCTCCCCGGGGCCGTTGACGATGCAGCCCATGACGGCCACCCGCATCGGCGCGTCGATCTCGGCCATGCGCTCCTCGACGGCGTTGGCCAGGGCGAACACGTCGACCTCGGCGCGCCCGCAGGACGGGCAGGCGACCAGGTCGAGCTTCTTGGGCCGCAGGCCGAGGGCGCCGAGGATGGCGTTGCCGGCCTTGACCTCCTCGATCGGCGGGGCGGTCAGCGACACCCGGATGGTGTCGCCGATGCCCTGGGCGAGCAGGGCGCCGATGCCGACGGCGGACTTGACGATGCCGTCCTTGGGGGTGCCGGCCTCGGTCACGCCCAGGTGCAGCGGGTAGTCGACCCGGGTGGCGAGCAGCCGGTAGGCGGCGATCATCGACGCCGGGTTCTGGTGCTTGACCGAGATCTTGATGTCGCCGAAGCCGACCTCCTCGAGGATCCCGACCTCGAACAGGGCCGACTCGACCAGCGCCTCGGGGGTGGGGCCGCCGTGCCTGGCCAGGATCTCCTTCTGCAGCGAGCCGGCGTTGACCCCGACCCGGATGGGGATGCCGCGGGCCTGCGCCTCCTGGGCGATCAGCTTCACCTTGTCGTGCTTCTTGATGTTGCCGGGGTTGATGCGGACCCCGGCGCAGCCGGCCTCGATGGCGGCCATGGCGTACTTCCACTGGAAGTGGATGTCGGCCACCACCGGGATGGTCGACTTGGCGGCGATCGCGGGCAGGGCGGCGGCGTCGTCGGTGTCGGGCACGGCCACCCGCACGATGTCGCAGCCGGTCGCGGCCAGCTCGGCGATCTGCTGCAGGGTGCCGTTGATGTCGGCGGTCTTGGTGATGGTCATCGACTGGACGCTGATGGGGGCGCCGCCGCCGACAGAGACCCGGCCGACGTTGATCCGGCGTGAGCGCCGCCTGCCGACGCCTGCCGCCAGGTCGGTCATCTCGAGCGGGAAGGCCACGGGGGCTCCTAACGGAACGGGTAGGGGACGGGATTGGTGATGTCGAGCCACACCAGGCCCACTGTGAGCATCACCAGCAGGCCCACGATCAGGGCGGCCACGGGCACGACCTTGCGCAGGTCGACCTCGCGCCTGGTCACCACCTGCCAGAGCACGAAGGCCAGGTAGCCGCCGTCCATCGGGGGCAGGGGCAGGAGGTTGAACACGCCCACGACGATGTTGAGCTGGATCAGGATGGCGATGAAGATGGCCCACTGGTTGTTGGCCACGGCCTGGCCGGCCAGCCGGGTGATGCCGACGATGCCGACGGGGCCGCCGCTCACCGCCCCGCCGCCGCCTCCACCGCCGCTGGGGGCCGCCTGGGGGCCGCTCATCCGGTCGGCCAGGCCGGTGACGAAGCCGCCGAGGCCCTTGACGGTGTCGACGGTGGTCCTCCAGAACAGCTCGACCGACTCGGGGATGGCCGCGAGCACGCCGATGCGCCTGGTCTCCTCGGTGGGCTGGAAGCCGAGGAACCCGCGGCCGTCCTGGCTGGCCGCGACCACGGTGGTGGACCGCCGCTCGCCGTCGCGCACGTACTCGATGGTGATGCGCTTGCCGCCCTTGTCCGACAGGGCGGCCCGCAGCTCGTCGAAGCTGTTGACCGGGCGACCGGCCACGGCCACGATCTGGTCGCCGCCCTCCAGGCCGCCGGTCTGGGCCGGGCTCGCAGCCCCCACGGTCAGCGGGACGGTGCGGTCGATGGTGGTCGTGGCCTGGCCGGTGCCGATGCCGATGGCCACCAGCACCATCCAGGTGAGCAGGATGGCCACGAGGAAGTGGGTGATCGACCCGGCGGCGAGCACGATCGACCGCTGCCAGGCCGGCTTGTTGCGGAACTGCCGCTCCGGCGGGGCTGGGGTGGCGCCGTCGTTGGCCGAGCGGTCCTCCTCGAGGAAGTTGCCGTCGTTCTCGTACGGGCTCATGCCGGCGATCTTGCAGAAGCCGCCGAGGGGCAGGGCCTTGATGCCGTACTCGGTCTCGCCGCGGCGGAACGACCAGATGGTCGGGCCGAAGCCGAGGAAGAAGCGCTCGACCTTCATCCCGAACAGCTTGGCGGTGGTGAAGTGGCCGCCTTCGTGCAGGAAGATGGCCAGCATCAGTGCCAGAACAAACAGCGCGATGCCGAGCAGGCTGGTCATCGGATCCCCCGGGAGGTGGTCAGGTCCTCGACCAGTGTACGGGCCAGTCCACGCGACCACCGCTCGGCGGCGAGCACGGCCTCGAGGTCGAGGGCGGCCGGAGGACGGTGCCGCCTGGAGACCTCGGCGACCACCTCGGCGATGCCGGGGAACGGGAGCAGGCCGGCCAGGAAGGCGTCCACCGCCTCCTCGTTGGCGGCGTTGAGGGCGGCCGGGGCGGTATCGCCTTGGCGGCCGGCCTGCACGGCCAGGTCGAGCAGGGGGAAGGTGGCCCGGTCGACGGGCTGGAACTCGAGGGTGGCCGCCCGCGTCCAGTCGATCCGGCCCACCGGCCGCTCGTCCCGCTCCGGCCAGCCGAGGGCCAGGCCGATCGGCAGCCGCATGTCGGGCATGGAGAGCTGGGCCACGGTGGAGCCGTCGCACCACTCGACCATGGCGTGGACGATGCTCTGGGGGTGGACGACGACCTCGATGCGGTCATAGGGCACGCCGAACAGCAGGTGGGCCTCGATCACCTCGAGGCCCTTGTTCATCAGCGTCGCCGAGTTGATGGTGATCACCGGGCCCATCGCCCAGGTCGGGTGGGCGAGGGCCTGGGCCGGGGTGACGGCCGCCAGGTCGGCCGCCGACCGACCCCGGAAGGGGCCGCCGGAGGCGGTCACGACCAGCCGGGCGACCTCGTCGGGCCGGCCGGCCCGCAGGCACTGGGCGAGCCCGGAGTGCTCGGAGTCCACGGGGATGATCTGGCCCGGCTTGGCCAGGGCGGTGACCAGCTCGCCGCCGACGATCAGGCTCTCCTTGTTGGCCAGGGCGAGCCGCCGGCCGGCCTCAAGGGCGCGCAGGGTCGGGGCCAGGCCGGCCGAGCCGGTGATCCCGTTGAGCACGACGTCGGCGTCGTCGCCGGCGGCCAGCTCGGCCACCGCCTCGGCGCCGACGGCCAGCCGGCAGCCAGGCGGCAGCTCGGCGGCCAGGGCCGCCGCCTGGGTCTCGTCGACCAGGCCGACCGCGGCCGGGCGCAGCTCCCGGGCCTGGGCGGCCAGCCGCTCGGCCGACCGTCCCGCGGCCAGGGCGACCACCCGGAACCGTCCCTCGGCGGCTCGGATCACGTCCAGCGCCTGCTCGCCAACCGACCCGGTCGACCCGAGCAGCGCCACCCCGGTGGGCTGGGTCATCCCTGCTCCGCCAGTGGAAGGACCTTGCGGCCAGGGCGGCCGGCGGCGGTGCGGAGCTGGCCGCAGGCGGCGTCGATGCCGACGCCGCGGTTGGCGCGGACACTCACCGGGACGCCGGAGGCGGCGACCGCGTCCCGGAAGCGGCGGACCGCCGCCCTGGACGGCGGCGAGAACCCGGTGCCTGGGGTCGGGTTGTAGGGGATGAGGTTGACGTGGGCGGCGTGGCCGCCGCTGCCCGGGACCCGCAGCGGGGCCAGCAGCCGGCCCAGCCTCCCGGCCTGCTCCAGGTCGTCGTTGACCCCGGCCATGAGCGCGTACTCGAACGAGACCCGGCGCCGGGTCGCGGCCACGTAGTCGCCGACGGCCTCCAGCAGCTCGGCGATCGGCCAGCTGCGGTTGGCCGGCACCAGCCGGTCGCGGACGTCGTCGGAGGCGGCGTGGATGGAGACGGCCAGGTTGACCCGGAGCGGCTCGGCGGCGGCCCGCCGGATCCCGGGAACCAGCCCGACCGTCGAGATCGTGATGGCCCTGGCCGACAGCCCGAACCCCTGGTGGAGCCGGTAGGCGGACCCCCAGGTGGCCTCCTGGTTGGCGAACGGCTCCCCCATCCCCATGAAGACCACGTTGGTGAGGTGGTCCGGGGCGCCCGGGCCCGGCCGCAGGGCCGGCAGCATGGTCGACACCCTGGCCACCTGCTCGACCACCTCGCCGACCGACAGGTGCCTGGTGAACCCGAACTGCCCGGTGGCGCAGAACGTGCAGCCCATGGCGCAGCCGGCCTGGGTGGAGATGCAGACGGTGGCCCGCCCCCGCGGACCCCCCTCCCAGTCGTCGTCGAGGCTGGACCCGGCCGGCGGGTAGTACATGAGCACGGACTCGACGGCGTCGCCCCCGGGCAG
Source organism: Actinomycetes bacterium (assembly GCA_045807325.1). Taxonomy (GTDB): domain Bacteria; phylum Actinomycetota; class CALGFH01; order CALGFH01; family CALGFH01; genus CALGFH01. The sequence continues at coordinate 14,539 of JBJMHP010000208.1, forward strand.
GCGGAACAGGAGCTTGTGGGTCCAGCCGCCGTCGCCGGCCTGGTGGCGGTCCAGGGTCAGCCCGGCCCCGGCGAACCGCTCCGACAGCCGCGCCCGCAGCGACCGGGGCAGGTTGGTCATGGCCCGCGGGTCGGGCTGACGCCGGGTGTCGAGCCAGTGGGTGAGCTGGCGGGCCCGGTAGGGCGGCTCGCCGGCCTCGGCGACCAGCGCCTCGAGCTGCCCGGCGTCCAGGTCGTAGAGCGACCGGGTCACGGCGAGCGGACCAGGTCGAAGGCGGCCAGCACGTAGTAGAGGACCGGGGCCATGAACAGCAGGGCGTCGATCCGGTCGAGCATGCCGCCGTGGCCGGGCAGGATCGACCCCATGTCCTTGACGGCCAGGTCGCGCTTGAGCATCGACTCCGACAGGTCGCCGAGCGGCGCCACCACGCAGGCGGCGGCGGCCAGGACCAGGCCCGAGGCCAGCGTCCACGGCTCCCACAGCGGCAGCAGGAAGGCGCCGGCGAGCAGGCACACGACCGAGGCCCCGATCGCCCCCTCCCAGGACTTGTTCGGGGAGACCTGGGGGGCGATGGGCCGGCGGCCCAGGGTGGCCCCGGTGGCATAGGCGGCGGTGTCGTAGATCACCACCAGGGCGGCGTAGCCAAGCACCGCGCCCACGTAGTGGTCGGCCCGCCCGACGACCAGCGACAGGTGGGCGGCCATGAACGGCACGTACACGACGGCGAAGACGGTGGCGGCGACGTTTCGGGTGACCTCGGTGCGGCCCCGGTCGATCAGGTACCAGGCGAACGCGGCCAGGATGGTCACCAGCAGCCCGAACGACAGCGCGGCCGCTCCCTCCAGGTAGGCCCCGACGACCAGCAGCGCCCCCATGGCCAGGACCACCGGCTGGGCCGGGCGGGTCGCCCGCGCCCGCAGCACCGTGAGCAGCTCCAGCAGGGCCAGGGTGACGATCCCGAGCAGGAAGGCGATGAACGCCGGCCGCGACAGCACCAGGCTGGCGATCAGCACCCCGGCCAGCAGCAGCGCGGTGAGGATGGCCAGGGGGAGGTTCCGCCCCGCCCGCGCCCCCCGCTCGCGCCGCGGCATCCCCGCCTCGGCTCCTCCGGCGGGGTCGAACGGAGCGGGTTCCGCCACCGACGCCTCAGACCTCGAGCAGCTCCCGCTCCTTGTGCTGGAGCAGGGTGTCGACCTCGGCCACGTACTTGTCGGTGATGCCCTGGAGGCGCTGCTCGGCCCGGCGCAGCTCGTCCTGGGAGATGTCGCCGTCGCGCTCCAGGCGCTCCAGCGCGTCCTTCTCGTGCCGGCGGACGTTGCGGACGCTGGTCCGCGCCTCCTCGGCCCGGTGCTTGGCCAGCTTCACGTACTCCTTGCGCCGCTCCTCGGTGAGCTGCGGGAAGGCGAGCCGGATGACCTGGCCGTCATTGGACGGGTTGATGCCCAGGTCGGAGTTGCGGATCGCCTTCTCGATGGACGAGGTGGCGTTGCGGTCGTACGGCGAGACCACCAGCAGTCGCGCCTCGGGGGCGGAGATGCCGGCGAGCTGCTGCAGCGGCGTCGGGGTGCCGTAGTAGTCGACCTGGAGGCGGCTGACCAGGGCGGGGTTGGCGCGGCCGGTGCGGATCCCGCTGAACTCCTCCTTGGCCACCTCGATGGCCTTGTGCATCTTGCTCTCCGCCTGTCGGAGCGTGTCCTCGATCACCTTGGCTCCCCTCGCTGCGTCTCGTCTGCCTCGACGGCGTCGCCCGGGCCGATCACCGTGCCGATCGGCTCGCCGCACACCGCCCGTCGAATGTTGCCCTCGGTGAGCAGGTCGAACACGATGATGGGCAGGTCATGATCCTTGCACAACGACAGCGCGGTGGTGTCCATGACCCGTAGCTCGCGCTGGATCGCCTCCAGGTAGTCGATCCAGAGGAACTTGCGGGCCTCCGGGTGCTTCTTGGGGTCGGCGTCGTAGACGCCGTCGACGCCGTTCTTGGCCATGAGGATCGCCTCGGCCCCGATCTCCAGCGACCGCTGGGCGGCGGTCGTGTCGGTGGAGAAGTAGGGGGCGCCCATGCCGGCCCCGAAGATGACGATGCGGCCCTTCTCGAGGTGCCGCACGGCCCGCCGCGGGATGTAGGGCTCGGCGACCTGGGTCATCTGGATGGCGGTCTGGACCCTGGTCACGACCCGGCGCCGCTCCAGCGCGTCCTGGAGGGCCAGGCAGTTGATGACCGTGCCCAGCATGCCCATGTAGTCGGCCCTGGCGCGGTCCATCCCGGCAGCCTCGGCCGCCGACCCGCGGACGATGTTGCCTCCGCCGACCACCACCGCGATCTGGACGCCCAGGTCGAGGACCTCGACCAGCTGCCGGGCCACCCCGTCGATCTTCCCGTAGTCGAGCCCGAACCCGACGCTGGTGTCGGCGAAGGCCTCCCCCGACAGCTTGACCACGACGCGTTCGTACCGCGGCTTGCCGTCCCCCTCGACCGGCCCCGGCTGGTCGCCCGGCTCGTCCCCCACCATCAGATACGCCATGGTTCCTCCTGTGCCGCAGGGAGCCACGGCACGCGATGACGCGCGGTCCCCGCGATCCATGTGGGGGAGCGAGCTCCCTCCAGGCCCCTCACGAGTGCCGGTGCCATGGTCTGGGCTGGACGCGGCCTAGGCTCCTTCGCCGACCTTGAACCGCGAGAAGCGGCGCAGCACCAGCTTCTCGCGGACCTTGGCCGAGTAGGCGTCGAGCAGGTCCTGGATGGTCTGCTTGTCGTCGCGGATGTACGGCTGGTCGAGCAGGACGACCTGCTTGTAGTAGTCCTTGAGCTTGCCCTCGACGATGCGCTCGACGATGTGGTCGGGCTTGCCCTCGGCCTGCTTGGCGTAGATCTCCCGCTCCTCGGCCAGGACGTCCTCCGGGACCTCCTCGCGCCGGACGTAGCTCGGGTCGGCCACGGCGATGTGCAGGGCGATCTCGTGAGCCAGGCGCTGGAACTCGTCGGTCTTGGCCACGAAGTCGGTCTCGCAGTCGAGCTCGACCAGCACGCCCAGCTTGGGAGGCAGGTTCGGGTCGGGGGTGTGCAGGTAGGCGTCGACGACGCCCTGGGTCGTGCTGCGGCCGGCCCGCTTCTCGACGCCGGCCTTGCCACGCTCCCGCAGCAGCTGGGTGGCCCTCTCCAGGTCGCCGCCCGCCTCCCGCAGCGCGTTCCTGGAGTCCATGATGCCGGCCCCGGTGGCGTCCCGGAGGGCCTTGACCTGAGCGGCCGTGATCTCCATGTCGGGTGGTGCTCCTTGCTGCGCTGTCGTCTCAATCACTCCGTTGGGTTCGTTCGCGTGTTGGTGTCGATGTCTGGTTTCCGTCGGGTGGGTGCCGGTGCGGCCCCTAGACCCTGGGCGACCGCCTCGGGTTGGTCGGGTCGGCCGCCTCCGCGGAGGCCTCCGCCGGCGTCTCCTCGGACTGGGTCGCGGCCTCGGGCTGGCCCCCGGTGTCGGTCGACGCCCCGGTGTCGGTCGACGCCCCGGTGTCGGTTGAGGTGGAGGCCTCGGACCCGGTCGAGGTGCCCTCGGCGGTCTCGGGCTGGTCCGGAGTCCCGGTCCCGGTCGCCTCCGGCCGGTCCCCGGCCGAAGCCTCAGCCTCGGCAGGGGCCTCGGCCTGAGCCGTGTCGTCGGCCCGGGCGCCCGACCTGCGGGAGGTCGCGCTCCTGGCGCCGGAACGGCTCTGGGTCGCGCTCCGGGCCCCGGAGTCGCCCTGGCCCGCGGAGTCGGCCTGGGCGCCGCCGCGGGCGGCGGTGGCCTCCTGGGTGGCGGCCTCGGCGGTCGCCGTCGCCGACGGCGTGGCTGCGGCGTCGGCGGTACGGCCGAAGCGAGCGGGCTGGGCCTGGTCGCCGCTGTCGGACTCGAGCAGCTCGCGCTCCCACTCGGCCAGCGGCTCCTCGTCGGCCGGGCTGGCCGCGATCGCGGCCTCGCCCTCCTTGCCGGCGGCCTCCGAGGCGTACACGCTGCGCAGCCGCAGCCCCTCGGCGACGGCGTCGGCGACGATCCGGGTGAGCAGGCTCCCGGCCCGGATGGCGTCGTCGTTGCCCGGGATCGGGTAGTCGACCTCGTCCGGGTCGCAGTTGGTGTCGAGGATCGCCACCACCGGGATGCCGAGCTTGCGCGCCTCGGTCACGGCGATGTGCTCCTTGCGGGTGTCGACCACCCAGACCGCGGCCGGCAGCCGGGTCATGTCACGGATGCCGCCCAGGTTCCGCTCCAGCTTCTCGCGCTCGTGCCCGAGCCGCAGGACCTCCTTCTTGGGCAGCACCTCGGTCGCGCCGGTGGCCTCCATCGCCTCCAGCTCCTTGAGCCGCTGCAGACGCCGGTAGATGGTGGTGAAGTTGGTCAGCATCCCGCCAAGCCAGCGGAAGTTCACGAACGGCATCCCGACCCGCTCGGCCTGGGTCTTGATCGACTCCTGGGCCTGCTTCTTGGTGCCGACGAACAGCACGTTGCCGCCCTTGGCCACCGTGTCGCGCAGGAACGCGTAGGTGCCTTCGATGGCGGTCATCGTCTTCTGCAGGTCGATGATGTAGATGCCGTTGCGCTCGCCGTAGATGAAGCGCTTCATCTTCGGGTTCCAGCGGCGCGTCTGGTGCCCGAAGTGGACGCCAGCTTCCAGCAGCTGGCGCATGGTGACGACTGCCACGGTGGTCCTCCCTGCCGTTCCGGTTCGGCCTCCGCCCGTTGTGCTCCCACAGTCGTCAGATCGTGGGGGGCCGGGTCCTCGACCCGCTCGGGTCCACCAGAGCGGGCACCATCGAGTCCCGTCGACGGGCGTGCGTTGTAGCCCGGGCATCCGGGCCCGCGGCGGACGATAGCACAAGCTCCCCGCTCCCGCCCCTACAGCCCACCTTGAGCCGCCCCGTGACCACGCGGAAGCCCCGCCCCGTCATGGGCCGACCCACACTGTCCGGGTCGGCTCAGCGTGAGCCTGTCGTCGGACGCCCCGGCTCCGGGCCGGCCAGGCCGCCCGGTCTGAGCAGCGGGGCCAGTCGCGGTCGTGGCCGGTCGAGCAGGTAGGGCAACGGGTCGACGTAGACCCCGTCGACCCGCAGACCGAGATGCAACGCCATCCCGTGCGCGGGTACATGCGCCGGCCGATGCCCTGGGCCAAGCGCCGGTCCATGCCCCAGGCCGAGCCTCCCGACGGGAGCCAGCGCCCGCACCCGCTGCCCGGCGGCCACCTGCGCGTCGAGCAGCGGCCCGACCGTCACCGTCACCCCGGGAGCGACCAGCAGGCTGACCCAGGTGACCCCGGCCACGGGCCCGGCGAACTCCACCCGGCCACCAGCCGGCGCCCGGACCGCCTCACCCACGCGGCCACCGACGTCCACCCCCCGGTGGCCCGGTCCATAGGTTCCCGCCGACGCCTCGAACCCCCGGACGATCGACCCCGCCAGGGGCATCCGCAATGGCGGCACCCGTTCCCGACCCCGGGCCGCCCCCACCGCCGACCTGGCCTCCGGCGGGCCAGGACCCCTCGGCGTGGGTACCGGGCTGGCGGGCCCGGCTGCGCGTGCAGCCCGCCCGGCGAGGGCGGCCGACCCGGGACCGAGAGCGAGGATGACGCCTGCCACAAGCATGAGGGCAGCCAGTCCCAGCCGCGCGGCGGCCCCGGTCTTATCGCGGTGCAACGGCGGCGGCATCGGTCGCCCTCCAGGCGGTCAGGGCTGTGCGTCGGTCGTCCGTGACGCTATCCGGCGGCGCCTGCCGGTGGGGGCCGTTGCCCGAGATTGTGGACAACCACCCGGATCGCCTGCCAGCGCCTCGGCAGGAGCGCGAGGCCCCCGTCCGAGCTAGCGGGCGTCCTGCATCTTGGCCCGGAGCTTGAGGACCGCCTTGGTGTGCAGCTGGCAGACGCGGGACGCGGTGACGCCCAGGACCTGCCCGATCTCGGCCAGGGTGAGGCCCTCGTAGGAGTAGAGGGTGATGACGATCATCTCGCGCTCGCCGAGCCGGTTGATGTGCGCCGGCCAGAATGCCCTTCATCTCCTGGCGCGTAGTGGAGGATGAGCCGCTCGCGGGCGTCGGCGGATGCCTTGAGCTTGAACTCCTCCCACAGCCGTTCAACGGACGACGGCTCGCCCAAGAAGCCCCCCCTTGGCCGGGCGCGACCGTAGGGGCCGTTCCGGCGTCTGGTACCCGGCCCACCGTGCCGGGGCGGTCGGCGCCCCGGCTCGCCTCGCCAGCTCAGGCGCGCGGGTGCGCCTGCTCGTAGACGCGGCGGAGCCGCTCGTTCGAGACGTGAGTGTAGGTCTGGGTGGTGGTCAGGGCAACGTGCCCCAGCAGCTCCTGCACGGCCCGTAGATCGGCACCTCCCTCCAGCAGGTGGGTCGCGTAGCTGTGCCGAAGCGTGTGCGGGCTGGTCCCCGCGGGCGCACCGGCCGCCAACCGATACCGCTCCAGCATCCCCCGCACGTCCCGCTGGGTCATCGGCCTCCTCCGGCGATTGAAGAACAGCGCCTCCCGATCGCCCGTCCCACCGGCCGCTCCCCGACCGCTCACGGAGCGCGGCTGGTCGGCGACCGACAGCATGGCGGCGCGGCCGTTGACGAGGTACTCGAGCAGGGCGACGCGGGCCGGTTCGCCGAAGGGCACCACGCGCTGCCTGCTGCCCTTGCCGAGCACCAGGACGGTGTCGGCCGCCAGGTCGACGTCGCCGAGGCGGAGGCCGCACAGCTCCCCGACCCGGATCCCGGTCGCGTAGAGGAGCTCGAGGATCGCCCGGTCGCGCAGGCCGATCGGGTCGACCGGGTCGGGGCCGGCGAGCAGGCGGTCGACCTGGCGCGGCTTGAGGACCACCGGCAGGCGCTTGGGCCCGCGGGGAACCCCCAGCCCGGCCGCCGGGTCGTCGGCCACCAGCCTCCGGCGGGCCAGGAACCGGAACCCCGACCGCAGGGCCGCGGCCTTGCGGGCGATCGACGCGGCGGCCAGCCCACGCGTCCGCTGCAAGGCAAGGAACCTGCGCAGCAGCAACGGCTCCACCTGGGCGGGATCGGTCACCCCGGCCCTGCCGGCGAACTGGAGGAACTGGGTCACGTCGCGCCGGTACGCCGCCACGGTATGCCCCGAGAGCCCGCGTTCGTCCCGCAGGTGGGCCACGAACGCCTCCAGCGCGTGACGCGAAGCCGGCGCCAGCCCGTCCGGGTCGCCTCCGGCTGCGGGCCCTTCCGGGCCGCCTGCGGCCGCGGGCTCCCTCCGGTCACGGCCGAGGGCCGGCCCCTTCGAGGGACCGGGGGCTGCCGGCCCTTCCAGGTGGTCGTCGCCAGGGTGCTCAGTCATCGCGGTCATCATCCCCAGCCGGCCCGCCACACTCAAGCACCCTCGGGGGACGGACCGGGATGCGGCGGGCCTCGTGGCCCGGGTGACGCCACGGGACGCCCTGCCTCGCCGATCCCGTCCTGCGGTGATCCGTCCGCCACGACGCCATCGGGGGAGCGGTTGTCGGCAGTGTTGGGACCTTGGGCGGGTGGCGCCGGCTCGGCGGGGGTGGCAGTCGGGCCGCGTGGGAGGCCGACGGCCTGGATGCCGGCGGCGGTGCGGCGGACCAGGCCGGCAAGCTCGAGGTCGAGGAGGGCGGCGTCCAGGGCGGCGGGTGCGAGGTCGGTGGCGGCGGCCAGGCGGCCCAGGCTGACGAGCTGGCCGTCGATCAGCGCGGTCAGGACCGCCCTGGTGGGAAGGTCGAGACCCGACCAGGCCTGGACGGCCGAGGTGGTGCCGGAGGTCGTGGTGGCGCCGAGCTCCTCGAGGATGTCGGTGAGGCTGCGGACCAGGGTGGCGCCGTCGCGGATGAGCTGGTTGCATCCGGCGGCGCCCGGGTCCCAGGGGGCTCCCGGGAGGACGAGGACGTGCCCGAGGCCGCGGCTGCCGGCCGCCCGGGCCGTGGACAGGCTGCCGGAGTCCTCGGCAGCCTCGACCACCACGACGGCGGCGGACAGGGCGGCGATCAGGCGGTTCCGCGGGAGGAAATGGGCCGCCCTGGGCGGGGTCGCGAGCGGGTGCTCGCTCACCAGGATGCCGCCGGCGGCCCGGACCCGGGCGAACAGGCCGGTGTTGGCGCGGGGATAGGGAACGTCGAGGCCGCAGCCCAGCACGACGACGGTGCGCCCGCCGGCGTCGAGGGCGCCGGTGGGCAGCCGCGTCGACGCCGACGGACCGCCGCTGACCACGCACCAGCCGGCCCTGGCCAGACCGGCCCCAATGGAGCGGGCGGCCGCGCGGCGCAGCGGGGAGGCTCGGCGGCCGCCCACCACCGCCACCGACGCCGCCGCCTCGGGCGGCGCCGGCCCGGCGACGAACAGCCAGGCGCAGGGCGGGTCCGGCGGCGTGGCCGCCAGCGGCCAGCCCTCGTCACCGGGAAGCAGCAGCCGCAGCCCCAGAGCGTCCAGCCGGGCGGCCGCGGCCCCCGGTTCGGGGCTGTGGGCGCGCAGCAGGCTCGCCGGGCCCCTGCCCTCGGCCAACCGGGTCGCCACCGCCGCCGGCAACGGGCCCGGGGTCGCAGCCAGCGACACCATCACCTCCCGCTCCCCCACGCCGGGCGTCCACCACGGCGGGCGACCCTCCCCGCCCGGCATGGGACGCTCCTCTCGTCCGTCGGCGCTCGGTCGGCGGGACGCGGGGAGCATCCGAGGTGTCATATGAGCTGGGTCTCGCGGTCGCCGATGATCGGCAGGTGGCGGAGGGTGAGGGCCTCGCGGACGTGCTCGTCCTCGACCCGGTCGGAGTCGGCCAGGTCGGCGACCGTCCGGGCGACCCGGAGGGCGCGGTGGAACCCGCGGGCGCTGAGGCCGAGGCGGTCGACGGCGGACATGAGGGTGTGCCGGGCGGCCGGCACCACCTGGCAGTGGCCGGCCACGTCGGCCGACGCCAGGCGGCCGTTCTCGGCCCCCTGGCGGGTCCGCTGGCGGGCACGGGCGGCCAGCACCCTCGCGCGTACCGGCGCCGTCGGTTCGGCGTCGGCCGCGTCGGTGAGCTCCTCGGCGGTGAGCCGCTCGGCCTGGACGTACAGGTCGATGCGGTCCAGCAGCGGCCCGGACAGGCGGCTGGCGTAGCGGTGCAGGTCGTACGGGCAGCAGCGGCAGGCGAAGCGGCTGTCGCCCAGGTGTCCGCAGGGGCACGGGTTGGCCGCCGCGACCAGCGCGAAGTGGGCCGGGAAGCGGACGCTGGTCATGGCCCGTGAGACCGTGACCTCGCCCTCCTCGAGCGGTTGACGGAGCGCCTCACACGCGGCCCGGGAGAACTCCGGCAGCTCGTCGAGGAACAGGACGCCGTGGTTCGCCAGAGTGTAGGAATGTTCCTAGATGGCCGTGGTGGACCCTCTGAAGGTGCGTCCTTGAGGGCCTGGAGTACGACGTCGAGGTTGCCGCGGATAGCCGGCCACGGTCGGGTGGTCGGGGCCAAGCGCCGCCTCCCGATCTCAAGCGCCCGCTCATCCGGTTCTCCTGCCCCTTTCCAAACACGACAGGCGGTCGGGATGGATGCTCCTGATCGGACACTGACTGCCTTGCCAGGGCAGGCGCGTGTCGACCCCGGCCAGTGGACTACGGGCGGGGTGTGGGACGGCGTAGGTCAGGCGGCCGGGGTCAGGGTGACGCTGTAGCCCAGCGCCTGGAGCTGGCGGACGTGGTTGCGGGTCTTGCGGTCCTTGTCGATGCGGCTGGTGTGGTAGTCGGCGCCCAGGTCATGGAAGCGGGCGGTGGGGTCGGCCAGC
>JBJMHP010000209.1:0-4634 GCA_045807325.1 Actinomycetes bacterium
GCCTACGCCGAGTACATGCGCCAGACCGGCGTGCCCGGCTACGCCGGGACGCCCGGGAACCGTGGGGTCTGGATGCTGCGGCGCGACGTCGACGACCGGACCGAGTTCGTGATGTTCACGCTCTGGGACTCGCTGGACGCCGTGAAGGGCTTCGCCGGCGAGGGCTACGAGACGGCCGTGTTCTACCCCGAGGACGACCGGTTCCTGGTCGAGCGCGACCTGACCAGCACCCACTACGAGGTCGACACCCACCGCCCGCCGGACCGAGGGTGACCGGGCCGGTTCGGAACTCGAACTACCCGGCCGCCGGCGTGGCACCGCTGGCGGCCATGGTCACATGTCCTGCTCGGGGACCGGGTCGCGGGCCTCGGGGTCACGGCCGAGCACCGACCGGCCGCCGTCGACCGGCACGGTGGCGCCGTTGATGAAGCTGGCGTCCTCCGACAGCAGGTGGGCCACGGCGGCCGCGACCTCCTCGGGACGACCGATCCGGCCGAGCGGGTGCAGCAGGCCCATCTCCCGCTCGACCCGCCTGGCCGCGGTCGGCTCCTGCTGATCCAGGAACGCCTGGTAGCGGTCGGTGGCGATCGAGCCAAGGGCGACGGCGTTGACCCGGATGCCATGCGGGCCGTAGTCGACGGCCAGCGCCCGGGTCATTCCCTCGATGGCCGCCTTGGCGGTGGCATACGGCAGGGCGCCGCGGACGGCCCGCTGTGCCTGGTGGGAGGAGACGTTGACGATCGCCCCGCCCGTGCCCGCGGCCAGGAACCGGCGGACCGCGGTCGCGCAGCCGACCACGGCCGGGCCGAGGTTGAGCCCGATCAGCTCCAGGACCGTGGCCGGCGGGTCGGAGTGGATCCAGGCGTCGCGGAACACGGCCGCGTTGTTGACCCAGCCGGCCAGCGTGCCCTCGCCCTGGGCCAGGTCGGCGGCCCGGGCGGCCACGGCCTCGTCGGCGGCGTCGCCGGCCACGGCCATGACCCGGGGCCCGGCGGGGTGGTGGCCGGTCCACTCCAGCGCGGCCGGGTCCAGCTCGACCGCGACCACGCCGGCCCCGTCGCCCAGCAGCCGCTCGACCAGGGCCCGGCCGATGCCGCGGCCGCCTCCCGTCACCACGTACGTTCTGGTCACCCTTGGCCTCCCGTCGCTCGATCCTGTCCGCGGTCCCTTCGCCGATGATGCTTAGCTGGACCGACACCCCGCCCGGAAGAGGAGACCGTCCATGGAGACCAACGGCAAGCTGCCCAGCTACCCCGACCTGGCCGGCAAGGTCGCGGTGGTCACCGGCGGGTCGGGCGGGATCGGCGCGGCCACCTGCCGGCTGCTCGCCGCCAACGGCGCCAGGGTGGCGGTCAACGGCCGCGACCCGGCCAGGATCCGGACCGTGGTCGACACGATCCGTGAGGGCGGCGGCGAGGCGGTCGGGGTGGCCGGCGACTGCACCGACCCGGACGCCGTCCAGCGGCTGCGCCAGGCCGTGGAGGAGGAGCTCGGCCCGGCCGAGGTGCTGGCCGCGTTCGTGGGCGGCGGGCGGGCCCGGCCCGGCCCGGTCGCCGAGATCCCCGAGGCCGACTGGCAGTCGACCCTGGACGGCAGCCTCACCGCCACCTTCCTGACCCTCAAGAGCTTCCTGCCCGGCATGCTCGAGCGTGGCCGGGGCGCGATCGTCACCATGGCCTCCAGCGCGGCCCGGCTGGCCGGGCTGGGCGCACCCGCGCCCTACATGGCCGCCAAGGCCGGGGTGGTCATGCTCACCCGCCAGGTGGCCAGCGAGGCCGGCCCCCGCGGCGTCCGGGCCAACTGCCTCGCCCCCCACACCGTCCTGACCGAGCAGATCGAGCGGGCCGCCCCGAAGGAGTGGCGCGACCAGATGGCGGCGGCGATCCCCCTCCGGCGGCTGGGGACCCCCGAGGACGTCGCCTCGGCGGCGGTGTTCCTGGTCTCCGACAGCGCCGCCTTCCTCACCGGCGTCACCCTGGACGTGGCCGGCGGCTACGTCATGAGCTGACCGTGGGCCTCCTCCCCGAGCGGGTTGCCTGTGCGCCGGGGGAGGGCTAGTGTGCCCAACGGTCAAGCAATCTGCTGATTGCTTGAATAGTGGTTGAGGTGACGCGATGGGCGGCCAGGCGGCCAAGACGGCCCTGTACGACGAGTTCGCCCTGGTCGGCAAGGCCCTGGCCTCCGGACGGCGCATGGAGCTGCTGGAGGTGCTGGCCAACGGCGAGCGGACGGTGGAGGCGCTGGCCTCCGAGGCCGGCCTGTCGGTGGCCAACACCAGCCAGCACCTCCAGGTCCTGCGCCAGGGCGGCCTGGTCGCGACCAGGCGGGCGGGGACGTCGATCTTCTACCGGCTGGCCGATCCGGCCGTCCTGGACCTGTGGCGGCTGCTCCGGAGCGTCGCCTCGGCGCGGCTGGCGGCCGTGCGCCAGCTGGCCGCCGCCTACCTGGGCGACCGCGACCAGCTGGAGCCGGTGACCCGCGAGGAGCTGGTCCGGCGGCTCCGCGACGGCGAGCGCCTGGTGGTCCTGGACGTCCGACCGGCCGGCGAGCACGCGGCCGGGCATGTGCCGGGGGCGGTGTCGATCCCCGTCCAGGAGCTGCGCCGTCGGCTGGCCGAGCTGCCCCCGGACCAGGAGATCGTCGCCTACTGCCGGGGCCCGTTCTGCGCCTTCGCCCACGAGGCGGTCGCCCTGCTGCGCGAGGAGGGCTTCCTGGCCCGGCGGCTGGAGGACGGGTGGCCGGAATGGGAGGCGGAAGGGTTGGCGGTGGCCCGTGGCTGACCTGCGCGGCGACCAGGTCCCGGCTCACCAACCGGCCAGGGTGGGCATCCACCCGGTGGTCGACGAGGGGCTCGGCAACAGCGCCTATGTGGTGGAGCTGGGAGACGGGCGGGCCCTGGTGGTCGATCCGGCCCGGGACCCGGGCGCCTGCCTGGCCGTCGCCGAGCGACTCGGGCTGACGATCGCCTACACGGCCGAGACCCACCTGCACGCCGACTTCCTGACCGGGAGCCGGGAGCTGGCCGAGGCCGGCGCCCGGATCCTGGCCCCCAGGGCCAGCCGGCTGCGCTTCTTCCACCGCGGCCTGGAGGACGGCCAGCAGGTCGACCTGGGCGGGCTGGCGCTGTGCGCCATGGCCACCCCCGGGCACGCCCCCGAGCACCTGTGCTATCTGCTGATGGACGGCGACCTGCCGCTGGCCCTGTTCAGCGGGGGGGCGCTGCTGGTGGGCGCCGTGGCCCGCACCGACCTGGTCAGCCCGGGCCAGACCGAGCCGCTGGCCCGGGCCGCCCACCGGTCGCTGCGGCGGCTGCTCGAGCTGCCCGACGACCTGGCCGTGTACCCGACCCACGGGATGGGGTCGTTCTGCTCGGCGCCCGCCGGGGACCAGCGGACCACCACCATCGGCGCCGAGCGGCGCCACAACCGGCTCGCCGCCGCCGAGGACGAGGACAGCTTCGCCGCCATGCTCCAGACCGGGCTCGGCTCGTACCCGCGCTACTTCGGCGGCCTGCGCGAGCGCAACCGGCAGGGCCCGGAGCTGCTCGGGCCACGCTGGCGGGCCCTGGCCGAGCTCTCGGTCGACCAGGTGAACGAGCAGCTGGCCGCCGGGGCGACACTGGTCGACGCCCGGCCGGTCACCCGCTTCGCCTCCGGCCACATCCCGGGCGCCCTGTCGATCACCCTGCGGCCCCAGTTCGGCACCTGGCTGGGCTGGCTGGTCGACCCGGACCGGCCCCTGGTGTTCGTCCTCGACGACCAGCAGGACCGGGCGGAGCTGGTCCGCCAGTGCCGCACCATCGGCCACGACCGGCTGGTCGGCGAGCTGGCGGGCGGGATGGCCAGCTGGCGGGCCGCCGGCCTGGACGAGCAGGCCGTGCCGGTGGTCGGCCCCCACCAGGCTGGCGCCAGCCCGGTGCTGGACGTCCGCCAGGCCAGCGAGGTCGCCGAGGGCCACCTGCCCGGGGCCATCGGCGTCGAGCTGGGGGCCCTGGCCGGCGACCCGCCCCCGGCGGTGCCCGAGGGGCCGCTCACGGTCATGTGCAGCGCCGGCCAGCGGGCCATGACCGCGGCCAGCCTCCTCCAGCAGCGCGGCCACGACCAGGTGCGGGTGCTGCCGGTCAGCGCGGAGGACTGGTCCCGGGCCACCGGGCAGGCCCTGGCCGTCCCCGGCGCAACCCCCGAGGCCACCGACCGCCACCCGCCGGCCCGCGGCCCGGCCATCGAGGTCCTCTACAGCCACGGCTGCCCGTGCTATCCCGAGGCCGTGGCCCTGGTCGAGCGGGCCCGCGACGAGCTCGGCATCGAGGCCGAGGTCCGCGCCGTCCTGATCGCCGACCAGGAGGCGGCCGAGCGGACACGGTTCCCCGGCTCCCCCACCGTCCGGGTCGACGGCCGCGACGTCGAGCCCGGCGCCGACCCGCCCGCCGAGATCACCCTCGACTGCCGCCTGTACCGCCACCCCCACCGCCTCTCCGGGCAGCCCCCGGAACGCTGGGTCCGCGATGCTCTGCTGAAGGCAATCGATCGCGCCTGAGCCGGGGGCGCCGGGACCTCCCGGGCCGGCGGGGCCGGACGGCCGGCGGCGGGCCCGGCTCAGGCCGCGCCGGCGCCCCGGTCGCTCGGGTCGGGGCG
>JBJMHP010000210.1:0-5296 GCA_045807325.1 Actinomycetes bacterium
AGTGGCTCAAGCAGGAGGAGGAGGCCCCGCCGGTGACCGTCGGCGGAGGTGGCGGGTCGTGACCGCCCTGCTGGAGGTCCGCGGGCTGGTCAAGCACTTCGGCGGCCTGAACGCCGTCGACGGCGTCGACCTGGACGTCGAGGCCGGCGAGATCCTCAGCGTCATCGGCCCCAACGGGGCCGGCAAGACCACCCTGTTCAACGTGGTCACCGGCCTGTACGTGGCCGACGAGGGGTCGATCCACTTCGACGGGCACAACCTGGTCGGGCTCCAGCCCAACCACATCTGCACCCTCGGCATCGCCCGGACCTTCCAGACGGTGCGGCTGTTCCCCAACATGACCGTGCTCGAGAACACCATGGTCGGCCAGCACTGCCGGACCCGGTCGGGGATATTCGGGGCCGTCCTGCGGCTGCCCCGGACCAGGGCCGAGGAACGGCGGGTCCTGGAGCAGTCACGCTCGGCGCTGTCGTTCTTCGGCAGCCGCCTGGCCGGCTACCGGGAGAACCAGCCGGCGTTCGCGCTGTCGTACGCCAACCGGCGGCGGCTGGAGATCGCCCGGGCCATGGCCACCAACGCCAAGCTGATCCTCCTGGACGAGCCGACCGCCGGCATGAACCCCAGGGAGACCCAGGAGATGACCGCGCTGATCGGCAAGCTCCGGGACGAGCGGGGCTTCACCATCGTGGTCATCGAGCACGACATGCGGCTGGTCAAGGGGGTCTCGGACCGGGTGGTGGCCCTCGACTACGGGCGCAAGATCGCCGACGGCACCTATGACGAGGTGGCCAACGACGAGCGGGTGGTCGAGGCCTACCTGGGCAAGCGGGCGGCGGAGGAGGCCGCCGGGTGAGCGTCGACGGGGCTCCGGTGCTCGAGCTGCGGAAGGTGAGCACCCACTACGGGCTGATCGCCGTCCTCCGGGACGTGAACGTGGAGATCCGGCCGGGCGAGATCGTCTGCCTGCTGGGCGGCAACGCCAGCGGCAAGTCGACCACCCTCAAGACCATCCTGGGCATGGTGACCCCCAGCGAGGGCGAGGTCCTGTTCGACGGCCAGCCGATCGGCGGCCTGTCGACCACCGAGATCGTGGGCCGCGGGGTGACCATGGTCCCGGAGAACCGGCGGCTGTTCACCCGCATGACGGTGCGGGAGAACCTGGAGCTGGGCAGCTACCTGCGCACCGACAAGGCCAAGGTCAAACAGGACCTGGACCGGGTGATGGAGCTGTTCCCGCGGGTCAGGGAGCGGCTGACCCAGAAGGCGGGGACCCTGTCGGGCGGCGAGCAGCAGATGGTGGCCATGAGCCGGGCCCTGATGGCCGACCCCAAGGTGCTGCTGATGGACGAGCCCTCGATGGGGCTGGCCCCGGTCCTGGTCGACCAGGTGTTCGAGATCATCCAGGACATCAACAAGCTGGGCACGACCATCTTCGTGGTCGAGCAGAACGCCAACATGGCCCTGTCGATCGCCGACCGCGGCTATGTCCTGCAGACCGGGCAGATCGTGCTCGCCGACACCGCCGCGGCCCTGCTCAAGAACCCCCAGATGCGCGAGGCGTACCTGGGCGAGCTGACCTGAGGCGCCGGATCTGTCCGGTGGGGTCCGAGAGCCTTTGGCTCCGTTCGCGCACCTTCCCCGAGTGCGCGCGTTCTCTACTCGGTCCTCGGACCCCACGCCGGACGGACCTCGGGGCCCCCCGTGGGGACCCCGATTGGCGGCACGCTAACAGCCGGCCGACCGGGGGTCAACCGGGCCAATCCCTTGCGCGGCAACGGGTTCAGCATCGTCGCAGGTGCCACCTGCGACGATGGGTCGCCGGTCCGGCCGGGGGATTTCCGCTCTGCCGCCGTCCACCCCGTCATCGCGATCCGGACGAGATCCTCGCTCCGGCGGTTTGAGGCCGTCCGTCGCCGGGGTAAGGAGGCTCCGTCCTGCCCAGAGCATCCGACGAGCCGATGGCGGACCTCGATGAACCTGACTCTGCCGCCCGTCTCCAGCAGCCTTCCCGACCTCCGGCGCGCCGTCCCCGGGACGCTGGGGGACGTCAGCGAGGACGTCGTCGCCGACGTGCTCCTGGCCCTGGACGAGGCGGTCAGCAACGCCGTCCGCCACGGCTCCGGCGCCGGCGAGCCGGTGATGGTGACGGTGGAGTCCGACGGCGAGTGGATCGAGATGTCGGTGCGTGACAGCGGGCCCACGCCCCGCCTGCCCCGCCTCCCGGCCGAGCCGCCGCCGGTCCTGCACACCGGCGGCCGGGGCCTGTGGCTGATCCTGCAGCTGGTCGACGAGGTCCGCCTCCAGCGCGTCGGCGCCGGGACGCGGCTCACCATGCGACGCCGCGTCGCCTCCAGGGTGGACAGCCTGGTCGGCCCGGACCGGGGCGGTTGATAGACTCGGCCTTGTGGCCACATCCTCCTCTCCGCTGGTCCTGCTGGACGGGCACAGCCTCGCCTTCCGGGCCTTCTTCGCCCTGCCCAGCGACCTCCAGACGACCACCGGCCAGCTGACCAACGTCGTCTACGGCTTCACCACCATGCTGGTCAAGCTGTTCGGCGACTTCTCGCCGGACCGGATCGCGGTCTGCTTCGACCTGGGCCGGCCCGCCTACCGCCACGACGTCTACGAGGGATACAAGGCCAACCGCCGCACCTCCCCGGACGAGTTCAGCTCCCAGATGCCGCTGGTCCGGGAGGTGCTGTCGGCCCTGCGCATCCCGGTGGTCGAGGTCGCCGGCTACGAGGCCGACGACGTGATCGCCACCCTGGTCAGGGAGGCCAGGGACGAGGAGCTGCCGGTGCTGGTCGTCACCGGGGACCGGGACAACCTCCAGCTCATCGACGACGAGCACGACGTCCGGGTGATGATGACCCGGCGCGGCATCACCGACACCGCCATCTACGACCAGGCCGCGGTCACCGAGCGCTACGGCGTGCCCCCCGAGCGCTACATCGACCTGGCCGCCCTGCGCGGCGACCCCTCCGACAACCTGCCCGGCGTGCCCGGGGTGGGCGACAAGACCGCCACCAAGCTGGTCCAGACCTACGGCAGCGCCGAGGAGGTGGTCGCCCACGCCGACGAGCAGCGGGGCAAGCTCAGGGAGAACCTGCTCGCCCACGGCGACGACGTGCTCCGCAACAAGCAGCTGATGCGGCTGCGCGACGACGTCCCCCTGCCCCTCGGGGTCCGCGACCTGCGCATGGGGGCCTGGGACCGGGCCGAGATCCACCGGCTGTTCGACACCCTGGAGTTCCACCCGCTGCGCGAGCGGCTGTTCGCGGCCACGGTCGAGACCGGCCCGGTGGACGCCGGGTTCGAGGTCGACGCCCGCCGGCTGGCCAAGGGCGAGCTGACCGGCTGGCTGGCCGGGGTGCCCGCCGGCCAGCCGATCGCCCTGGCGGCCCGGCTGCGCACCAGCCCGGGCCGGGCCGAGCTGACCGGCACCGGCCTGTGGGCCGCGGAGGGGTCCGGGGAACCCCAGGGGGGTGCCCCGGTCAGCCGGGCCGGCGGCGCGGCCTGGCTGGACCTGGAGGACGGCGCCGGCCCCGAGGACCTGGAGGCGCTGGCGGCGCTGCTGGGCGACCCCGACCGGCCCAAGCTGGCCCATGACGCCAAGGACCTGTACCTGGCCGTCTGGGACCGCGGCTGGGAGCTGAACGGGCTGGTCATGGACACCGCCCTTGCCGCCTACCTGGCCCTGCCGGCCCAGCGGACCTACGACCTGGCCGACCTGGCCCTGCGCTACCTGCGCAAGGAGCTGCGGCCCGAGGGGACCGGGACCGACGAGCGGCCGGCCGGGGACGGCACCCAGCTGGCCCTGGACACCGCCGGCGAGGACGAGAGCTGGCCCGACTGGTGCCTGCGCGCCCAGGCGGTGGGGGAGCTGGCCGTCACCCTCGGCCGGGAGCTGGCCGCCATGGAGGTCGGCCGGCTGGTCGAGGACGTGGAGCTGCCGCTGGTGCCGATCCTGGCCAAGCTGGAGCGGACCGGCATCGCCGTGGACCTGTCGGTGCTGGACGAGATCCGCGACCGCCTGGACGCCCGCCTGGCCGACTACGAGACCCACGTCTACCAGCTGGCCGGGGAGAAGTTCAACATCGGCTCCAACCCCCAGCTCCAGCAGATCCTGTTCGAGAAGCTGGGCCTGCCCAAGACCAAGCGGATCAAGACCGGCTACACCACCGACCACAACGCCCTGGTGCAGCTGGCCAGCACCGACCCCCACCCGATCCTCGACGCCCTGATCGGCTACCGCGAGGTGGCCAAGCTGAAGAACACCTACGTGGACACCCTGCCCAAGCTGGTCGACAAGACCACCGGCCGCATCCACGCCCAGTTCAACCAGCTCATCACCTCCACCGGCCGCCTCTCCACCCAGAACCCCAACGTCCAGAACATCCCCATCCGGACCGAGGCCGGCCGCGAGATCCGGCGCGCCTTCATCGCCGGCCCCGAGGCCGAGGGGCTGCTGGTGGCCGACTACTCCCAGATCGAGTTCCGGGTGCTGGCCCACCTGGCCGGGGACGAGGCCCTGATCGCGGCCTTCCAGGGCGGCGAGGACGTGCACGCCACGGTGGCCGGCATGGTCTGGGGGCTGCCGCCCGACCAGGTCGACCGGGACCTCAGGGCCCGGGTCAAGATGGTCACCTACGGCCTGGCCTACGGGCTGTCCGCCTACGGCCTCGCCCAGGGCATCGGCATCCCCCCAGACGAGGCCAGGGCCATGATGGACGCCTACTTCGAGCGCTTCGGGAAGGTCAAGGCGTACCTGGACGCGGTCGTCACCCAGGCCAGGCGCGACGGCTACACCTCGACCATCCTGGGTCGCCGCCGCTACCTGCCCGACCTGGCCTCCGACTCGCGCCAGCGGCGGCAGATGGCCGAGCGGATGGCCCTGAACGCCCCCATCCAGGGGTCGGCGGCCGACCTGATCAAGATGGCCATGGTCGCCGTCGACCGGGCCATGACCGAGGAGGGGCTGGCCAGCCGCATGGTCCTCCAGGTCCACGACGAGCTGGTGTTCGAGGTCACCCCCGGCGAGGGCGAGCGGCTGGCCGAGCTGGTCCGCCGCGAGATGCAGGGTGTCTACCAGCTCCGGGTGCCGCTGGAGGTCTCCATGGCCACCGGCCACTCCTGGGCCGAGGCCCAGCACTAAAGCCCGTCGGACGACCTCGTGTGAGGTGGTCTGGCAGCACCCTCCTCGGGTGTCCAAGCTCACGCCACGACGGCGTGGGCGTCGGTTCCCCCTTCACTGGGGCTGGTTCCACCATCGCCAGGGCGATGGCCAGCGCCTTCC
>JBJMHP010000211.1:0-16612 GCA_045807325.1 Actinomycetes bacterium
CTACGAACGCCTCGGCCTCTACCTGTTCGTCGCCGGCCGGGTCGAGGAGACGCCGCCCGCCCGCACCCGGGCGGTGGCGCTCGTACCGGCCCAGCCGCCCACCCGGCTGCGGGCCCGGGTGACCGCCGCCGTCGCGATGGCCCTGGTCGACGCCAGGCGGCCGGCGGAGGCCCGCCGCTGGTGCGACGAGGCCCTTGCCGCCGCCCGCGGCGCCGGCAGCGCCGACGAGGAGGCCGACGTCCTGATCAGCCAGGGCATCATCGAGCAGTACGACGACCCGGCCAAGGCCTGTTCGCTGTTCGCGGCCGCCCGGGCGCAGGCGGCCGGCGCCTGCAACCCGGAGATCGAGCTGCGGGCCCTGTACGACCTGGCCGAGGTGTCGAACCAGCTCGGCGACCTGGCGACCGCGTGCGCCGCCGCCGACGAAGGCGCCGAGCTGGCCGAGCGGACCGGCCTCGGCTGGTCCGCGATCGCGATCCTCCTGCGCCGCGGGCAGCTCAAGGCCCATTACCGCAACGGCGACTGGGACAAGTGCGAGTGGCTGCTGGCGGCAATTCCGGAGCTGACGACCCTGGCCGTCGCCCAGGTGGTCGCCCAGGGGCTCGGGGTGCTGGTGGCCCGGGCACGACCCGACGCCCCGCTGCGGCTGCGGCAGCTCGTCGGGCTGGCCGGCCCCGATCCGGTCCTCGACCGGGACGTCGCCGTCTGGGAGACCGAGCTGGCCGGCTGGCAGGGCGACCTGGACCGGGCCAGGTCGGCCATCCGCCGCGGCCTGGCCGCCGCCGACCAGGTCGAGATCTTCGACCAGGCGCTGGAGGGTGCCTGGGTCGCCATGAACGGCCTCTCGGTCGAGGCCGACCGGGCCGAGCAGGCCCGGGCCGCGGGCGACGCCGCGACCCTGGCCGACGCCACCGCGGCCGGGCGGGCGCTCCTCGAGCGGGTCCGCGCGGACGCCGAGCAGACGCAGGGGACCGCCCTGGCCCATGACGTGCACGTCCGCGGCCGGCGGGCCAAGGTGGAGGCCGAGTGGACCCGGCTGGAGGGCCGCTCCGACCCGGCACGCTGGCAGGCCGCCGTCGAGGCCTTCTCCTACGGCAACGTCTACGCCCTGGCACGGTGCCAGTGGCGACTGGCGGAGGCGCTGGCCGCCGCCGGCGACCGGGAGCAGGCGACCACGGCCGCCCGGGCGGCGCACGCGACCGCGACCAGGCTCGGGGCGGGGCCGCTGCAGGCGGCCCTGGAGGCGCTGGCCCGCCGGGGTCGCCTCGACCTCGGCACCGCCCTGCCGGCGGAGCAGCGACTGGCCGGCCTGACCCCACGTGAGCTCGAGGTGCTGCGCCTGCTGGTCGAGGGGCGCTCCAACCGCCAGATCGCCGAGCAGCTGTTCATCAGCAACAAGACGGCCAGCGTGCACGTGACCAACCTGCTCTCCAAGCTGGGCGTCCACAGCCGCCTGGAGGCCGCCGCCATGGCCCGCCGCCTCGGGTTGGAGCAGCCCGCGGGACGCGAACGCTAAGGTGCCCGGGCCGGCCGGCCGGGGTCGCCGCGCTGGCCGCCCGCCGCGCCACCCGTATGGCAGCTAGCGGATAGACGGGGGTTGTGCCGGCCGGAAGCGACAACGGATGCTGGCCGTGACGACAGCCGAGCACCCGGGGCGCGATCATTGGCGGCGTGAGGAGTGAGAGGGGTGCCCCGGCGCTGGCCGTCAACCGCCTGACCAAGCGCTTCGGTGACCGCGTGGCCTTCCAGGACGTCTCCTTCGAGGTCGGCCATGGCGAGGTGTTCGGGTTCCTGGGGCCGAACGGGGCCGGGAAGACGACGACCGTGCGCACGCTCGGCACCCTCATCGCTCCGACCTCGGGCTCGGCGACCGTCGCGGGTGTGCCGCTCACGCCCGAGAACGGGGTGGAGATCCGCCGGCGGATCGCCATCATGCCGGAGTCGCCGGGCCTCTACCGCCGCCTGAGCGTGAGCGAGAACCTCGAATGCTTCGCCGGCCTCTACGAGACGCCCGTCCCGCACGAGCGCATCGACCTGGCCCTGCGGGCCGTCAACCTCGCCGGCCGGGCCGGCGACCCGTGCGGCGCCCTGTCCAAGGGGCTGCGCCAGCGGGTCGCCCTGGCCAGGGCGCTGCTCAGCGACCCGGAGGTGCTGTTCCTGGATGAGCCGACCTCCGGCCTCGACCCGGTCGCCGCCCGCGACGTCCATGAGCTGATCGACGAGCTCCGCCAGCGCGGCGTCACGATCTTCCTCACCACCCACCGCCTGGAGGAGGCCGAGCGCATCTGCGACCGTGTCGCGATCCTGAGCACGACCCTGCGCACCATCGGTCGCCCCAATGAGCTTCGCGAGCGGCTGTTCGCCAGGACGCTCGCGGCCAGGACGGTCGCCCCGCTCCCCGACCCGGACCGCGTCTTCGGCGGCCTCCCGGGCGTCGACAGCTGGCGCCAGGACGGCCCCGGCGAGTACGTCATCGCCGTGTCCGACTCGGCCGACGCCGCCCCGGCGGTCACCCGTGCGCTGGTCGCGGCGGGCGCCGACGTGCTCTCCATCGGCGAGTCGCGCCACTCGCTCGCGGACGTCTACCTCGAGCTGATCGACGAGGACGTGGAGGTGGGCCAGCGGTGAGGTTGAGCGCGAGGCGCGTCCGGGCGATCCTGCGGAAGGAGCTGCGGGACTACCGCCGCAACCGCCAGATCGTGGTGTCGATGGCGGTCCTGCCCCTGGTCTTCAGCATCTACCCGGCCGTCGAGCTCTTCGCGCTGCCGGCGTCGGCGTCGGGTGTGCTGCTCCATACGCAGGCGCTGGTCTACATGCTGGCCATCCCGGCGATCGTCCCGGCCGTGGTCGCCGCCTACTCGGTGGCCGGGGAGCGGCAGCAGGACACCCTGGAGCCGGTGCTCACGACCCCGATCCGCGCCGAGGAGCTCCTCCTCGGCAAGGGGCTGGCGGCGCTCGCGCCGTCGCTTGTCGTCGCCTACGGGGTCCTGGGGGCCTTCGTCGCCGCCATCGAGCTCTTCGCCCAGCCGGCCGTGGCGTCAGCGCTCCTCAGCGGCCCGGAGCTGCTCGCCCAGCTCCTCTTCACGCCACTCGTGGCCGCCTTGTCGATCTGGGCGGGCATCGCCATCTCGGCCCGGTCGAGCGACCCTCGGGTCGCCACCCAGCTCAGCGTGCTCGTCAGTGCCCCCCTGATCGCCGTGACCACCGCCATCTCGACCGGCGGGCTCCACGTGACGCCCAGGCTCGCCCTCGGCCTCGGGGCCGCCCTGCTGCTCATCGACGGCCTGGGGTGGCGGATCGTGTCGCCCATGCTCGACCGCGAGCGGCTCATCACCGGAGCCAGATCGTCCGTGGCCGCGGAGGCGCGGCAGTGGCGCGACTGAGCTCGCAGGAGCGCCCACCGAGCCGCCGGACGGCGACCTGCCGCTCGACGTCCGCCTGGCGGTGCGGCTGATGACGCGGCGATCGGGGTCAGCGGGCCAGGAAGTGCACGCCGAGCCAGGCCCAGCCGACCAGCACCCCGACACGGCCTGAGCGGGTGCGCATGACCCGGCGCAGCAAGGCCCCGAAGGAGGGGACGGGTGAGCCGCGACGCCGGCTGGACAGCTCCAGCGCGACCCCGCACCCGACGATCAGCAGGTATCCCGCGATCGTGACCGCTCGGCTGCTCATCGCCGCACCAGGAACCATCCGAGCGCCAGCCACGCGGCAAACCCGACCGAGCGGCCGGGATGCGACCCGAGCAGAGGATCGAGCAGGATGCTGATGGTCGGATGCGCGGGCGAGCCCGTGGTGAGCGAGGGCTGCAGCAGCCACGCGCCCAGCTCCCAGAGGCCCAGCGCCACGAAGACCGCCGCCCAGCCTGCCGCCCCGCCCTGCCGGATGGGCGCCGTCCCGACGGGTGGCCTCGGCGCGGCGTACCACGCGCTCGCCACCCCCACGACCCCGGGCACGGCGACCGCGACCATCACCGGCCACGAGAACCGGGCCAGCCCGCCAGCGGCCACCGAGTACAGCAGCCCCCCGATCACCAACGCCGGGGTGGGGCGAGCCCGCAGCAACCGGTCGGCCCACTCGGGCGCGGCGATCGGTACGCCTCCAGGGGGCCGCCCGCGAACCCGGTCCCGGGCAAGTGCCGCCGCCACCGTCAGCAGGACCAGCCCGTCGACCAGCGGATCACCGGCGAGTAGCTCCGCGGCTCCGGCGAGCACGAGGATCACGATCACCGGGTCGCGCAGCACCGTTCCGACGGCCCTGCCAGCAGGAACGAGCCAAGCCACCGATCATCCCCGGCCGTCACCAGGTCGCTCGGCGACCCGATAGTCGAGCAGCACCAGGCGCAGGTCGAGGTCAGGAAGGTCGGCGAAGATCGGCTCCTGGCCGGTCTCGCCCCTGATCGTCGGGAAGACCATCACCCGGACCCGGTCGACCAGACCGAGCCGGAACAGACTGCCAGCCAGCGCCTTCAACGCGGGCACGGCCGTCTCGACCGGCTCGGCCATGACCGTGGTGTTGGCCCACCTCGGCGGCAGCCTCAAGGTCTTGGAGAACACGATCTGGGGCAGCTCCGCCATCCGGGGAAAGGTCGGTTCCTCGCCGGTGGCGACGATCTCCGACACCAGGCGGTAGGTCGTCGCCCCCATGAGCATGACGTGGTCCTCGGCGAGCTGGCCAACCCTCCCTGGGTCGTGACCGCGGAACGCCATCCTAGCCACAACTGGACGGTACGTCCACTTAACGATGGGACGGCAAGGCCGAGGCAGCGCATACCATGCAGGCCGCGGAAGTCCCGCGAGTACACCACCCGATGGAGGGGAGCGCCGGTGATCCTGCTGTTCATTCTCGTGTGGGGCATGTTCGCGGGGTGGATCGCGCATCTGCTCCTCGCCCGGAACCAGCCGGTCAACTGGGCCGAGCTGCTGGTTGTCGGTCTGGCCGGGTCGTTCGTGGGGGGCCTGCTGATCAGCCTGCTCAGTGGGGATGGGCTGGCGCTGCGGCCGAGCGGCATCATCGGCTCGATCCTGGGTGCGGTGGTGCTGCTGGCGGCCTGGCAGGGGATCCGGGGAGGCACCCGCGGCCGGTCGAGGTGACCGGACCGCCGAGGCCGGGCCAACCACCTGGCGAGCTCAGGAACGCCGTGGGGCCTGATCCCAGAACACGTACGCGTAGCATGGCTAGCCACTGACCTCTGGCAGCGGAGGGCGTAGCCGTGGCCGTGATCGTTCCGCGTTGGGAATGGCGTGTCTTCGGTCCAGGCCTCGGGGCGGCGGAGGGGGCCCTGGCCGGGCTGGGCCCAGGGCCGGTCCAGGAGAGCGAGGAGCTGTATCTGCTCTCGCCTGCCGGCGCCAACGTCAAGGTCCGTGACGGCCTCATGGACGTCAAGCTGCTCCAGGAGGTCGACGGCGACGGCCTGGAGCGCTGGGAGCCGGTGCTGAAGGAGGGGTTCCCGCTGCCGGTGGCCGAGGTGGCCAGGGTGTTCCAGGCACTCGAGGTGGCCGCGCCCGCGCTCGGCCGGGACGCCTACAGCTTGGAGCAGCTCCTCGCCGAGCTGGTGGAGCCGAGCGACGCCGTGCGGGTGGTGCGGGCGCACAAGCGACGCGTCCGCTACCGGCTCGGGGCCTGCTTGGCCGAGACGGCCCAGGTGGAGGCGGACGGGCGCACTCAACCGACGGTCGCGGTCGAGTCCGAGGACCCCGCCGCCGTTCTGGCCGCCGTCCGCCGCCTTGGCCTGGACGGCCAGGTCAACACCAGCTATCCGCGGGCCCTGGCCGCACTGGTTGCCGGGTCCTGGCGGCATGCGGTGATCGACGTGGGGACCAACTCGGTCAAGTTCCACATCGGCGAGCGCGACTCCGACGGGAGGTGGCGAGCCGTCGTCGACCGGGCCGAGGTGACCCGGCTGGGCGAGAACCTGGAGCATGCCGGGGTGATCTCGCCGGAGCCGCTGGAGCGGACGGTGGCCGCGATCGCCGCCATGGTCGAGGAGGCCAGGGGCCACCGGGTCCAGGCGATGACCGCGGTGGGCACGGCCGGGTTGCGGATGGCCGGCAACCGCGATCAGGTCATCGCGGCGATCCGGGAACACACCGGGGTCAGGGTCGAGGTGATCTCGGGCGAGGAGGAGGGTCGGCTGGCCTACCTGGCGGTGCGGGCGGGGCTCGGCGCCCCCGAGGGGTCGGTGGTCGTGTTCGACACCGGTGGCGGCAGCAGCCAGTTCACCTTCGGGCGGGGCCCGGAGGTCGAGGAGCGCTTCAGCCTGCCGGTGGGCGCAGTGCGCTACACCGAGCGTTTCGGCCTGGCCGGCGTGGTCGACGCTTCGGCGCTGGACGATGCCCTGGCGGCCATCGCGGCCGACCTGGCCCCCCTCGATGGCCGCCCGCCGCCGGATGCGCTGGTGGCCATGGGCGGCGCAGTGACCAACATGACGGCGGTGAAGCTCGGCCTGGCTGCCTACGACCCCGAGCTGGTCCAGGGCGCGGTCCTGGGCCGGGTCGAGGTCGACCGGCAGATCGAGCTGTACCGGTCACGCGACGCCGAGGCTCGCCGGGTGATCGTCGGCCTGCAGCCCAAGCGCGCCGAGGTCATCCTCGCCGGCGCCTGCATCGTCCGGACGGTCATGGACAAGCTGGGCCAGCAGCGGCTGACCGTGAGCGATCGGGGCCTGCGTCACGGACTGCTGATCGACCGGTTCGGCGGCTGACCCCGGCACGGCGGAGGCCAGCGGCTCCCCGGTCGACGTGCTCGGCCACTCCTTCGGTGGGCTGTTTGCCTTCGGTGGCGGGGCGCTGACCTCCAACATCCGCAGGCACGTGCTCTACGAGGGCTGACCTTCCCCCAACCCCGACCAGCTCACCCTGCCTCCCGGTGTCCGGGGAGTCCCGGGCCGAACAGGCCGCACGCTTCCGTCCCGAGCAGGCGGCGGAGATCCCCGTGCCTACCCTTCTGCTGGCCGGCGGCGACAGCCCCGAGATCCTCAAGACCGGCATCGACCTCGTTCCCGCGGTCTTGGCCCGCCTGGCGACCAGCACGGCGAGCCCCGCGATGAGGGCCATGGCCGCGGCCAGGACACCGAGTGAAGCGACGAGCCAGCCGGACTGTCCGCTCGATTCGGCGGGCGGTGGGGCTGGCATCTGGGCGGGTGTCCCGCTGGGGATGGAGGAGCGGTCCCGGAGCAGCTGCCGGACAGCGGCGTCCATGTGGTCGGCCGTGATGTGGCCGGCGGACGCTTGCGCCAGGCCTCCCCGACCTGGCGCTCGGTGGGCGGACGCCTGGCGTCCTGCCCGGTCACCTGGTCGGCGGGATGGGCCTGGGCGACGACGGCCATGCCGGCCAGGTGCATGGCCGCCACCATGGCCACGAGGGCCAGGACGCGGATGACCTTGGACATGGAATGCTCCTCCTAGCGGTCCAGCGGCGCGGGTCACCGCTTGCGGTTCGACGCTAGGGGTAAGGGGGCCGGCCGGTCCTGAGGCGAGGGCCTTAGGTCGCCGACCCGGGCACGTTAACTTTTTCACTCACGCCGGGCGGCCAGCCTGGGGATCGCCTATGGTTGCGGCATGTCCATCGACCGTCACCGCGGCCCGGTGTCACTGCGCTGGGTGCTGGCGCACATGATCGGGGAGTACGCCCGGCACCTCGGTCACGCCGACCCGTCGCGCCAGCGGATCGGCGGCCGGGTGGGCCGGTAAGGGGCGGCGGTGGGCACCGGCACGGGCGGGCTCTGCCTGGGTGTCGACATCGGAGGCACCAAGACCCGGGTCGGCCTGGTGGACGCCGACCACCGGGTGCTGGACGTGCGCGAGGCCCCCACCCCCGCGCGGGACGGCCCTCGGGCCGTCCTCGAGGTGGTGGCCGGGCTCGGCCGGGCGCTTGGTGGCCGGCGGGCCGACGCCGCCGCCTGCGGGGTGGGCACGGCGGGCGTGGTCGATCCGGACGCCGGGACGGTGGTGGCGTCGACCGACGCCATCGCCGGATGGGCCGGCGTGCCCCTCGTCCAGCAGCTCAGTGCCCTGCTCGGCCTCCCTGTGCGGGTGGACAACGACGTCAACGCCTTCGCCCTCGGCGAGGCGGCCGGCGGGGCCGCGCGGGGACGGGCCCACGTCCTGGCCGTCACGGTTGGCACCGGCGTCGGCGGCGCCTTCGTGCTGCACGGACGGTTGTGGCGCGGCGCCCACCACAACGCCGGCGAGATCGGCCACCTCCCGGTTCCGGGGTTCGGCGATCGTCGCTGCACCTGCGGCGCCCGCGGGCACCTGGAGAGCGTCTCGGCCGGCCCGGCGATGGCCGCCCGATACCGGCGGCTCGCCGGGGACGCCGTCGGCTTCGCCGAGGTCGCGCGGCGAGCCGAGGCCGGCGACGGGCCGGCCGCCGAGGTCGTCGAGGAGGGCGGCGGGGTCCTGGGCCAGCTGCTGGCGGGGCTGGTCAACGCCGTCGATCCCGAGGTGGTGGTCGCCGGCGGCGGCGTGGCCGCCCCGGCCGGCCGGTACTGGGCCGCGGCCGAACGGCACTTCCACCGGCACCTGCTCCCGGCGGTCGCGGGCGTTCCCCTGCTGCCGGCCCGCCTTGGCAACGACGCCGTGGTGGTCGGGGCGGCCGAGCTGGCCCGACCCAGCCTCCCGGGACCTCCGCCATGAGCGGCCTGGAGCCCGACGCCATCCTGCGCCGGCTACGTGGCGGCCTGGTGGTGTCCTGCCAGGCCCCGCCCGGAGACCCGCTCCACGGCCCGGCGTACATGGCCGCCATGGCCCGGGCGGCCGTGCTCGGGGGGGCGGTGGGGATCCGGGCCGACGGCCCGGCCGACGTCCAGGCCGTGCGCCGGGTCGTGGACGTGCCGGTGATCGGGCTGTGGAAGCAGGGCGCCGAGGGCGTCTACATCACGCCCACGGTCGGCCACGCCCGCGCCGTCGCCGAGGCCGGCGCCGGGGACGTCGCCAGCGACGCCACCGGCCGCCAGCGCCCCGACCGGTCGACCGTGCCCGCGGTCGTCGCCGGGCTCCGCCAGACCCACCGCTGCCTGATCATGGCCGACGTCTCCACCCTCGAGGAGGGTGCCGCGGCGGCCGCGGCCGGGGCCGACCTGGTCGCCACCACCCTCTCCGGCTACACCCCCTACAGCCGGCAAGGGCCGGGCCCCGACCTGGAGCTGGTGGCGGCGCTGGCGGCGCGCGTCGAGGTGCCCGTGGTCGCCGAGGGGCGCATCGCCGCGCCCCAGGAGGCCCGGGCAGCCCTCGACGCCGGCGCCTGGACAGTGGTCGTCGGCGGCGCCATCACCCGTCCCCAGCTGATCACGGCCCGCTTCGTGGCCGCGCTGGGGAGCTAGGAGAGCCCGGCCTCGCCGCAGGCGGCCGCGGCCGCGCCGGTGCAGATCTGGTCGGCCTTGAGGAAGCCGTCGGCGACCACCGTGTCCTTGATGTTGTCCTTGGTCACGACGATGGTGTCCAGCAGCACCGACGGGACCTGCTCGTGGCCGTTGTCCACCTTGCTCTTGGCGATGGCGGCCGCCTCGGCCGTCTTGCCGTTGACCATGTCGACGGCCAGCTCGGCCGAGGTCTCGGCGATCTTCTTGATCGGCTGGTAGACGGTCATGAGCTGCTCGCCGGTGAGGATCCGCTGGATGGCCGCCAGCTCCGCGTCCTGGCCGGTGACGGGACGGGTGGCCGGGTCGATCTTGGCGCCCTTGAGGGCGGCGATGGCGCCGCTGGCCATGCCGTCGTTGGCCACGTAGACACCGTCGAAGCCGTTGTTGCCGACGGCGGTGATGGACTGCTCCATCTCCTGCTGGGCCTTGTCGGGGCTCCAGTCGGGGGTGTCGTACTCCTTGACGACCTTGACCCCGGCGGGGTCCAGGACGCTGTGGGCGCCCTTCTTGTACGGCCCGGCGTTGCTGTCGGTGGGAGCCCCGTTGATCATCACCACCGACGGCTTGGCCTTGCCCTTGTCCTTCAGGGCCTTGAGCAGCGAATCGCCCTGCTGCTGCCCCACCTTGAACGGGTCGATCGAGACGTAGTAGTCGAGGTCGGCGTCGGAGATCAGGCGGCCGTAGCTGATCATCCCGACCTGCGACTGCTTGGCCCGCGCGGCGATGCTGCTGGCCGACTTCACGTCCACGGCGGAGATCACGATGACCTTGGCGCCGTTGGTGATGGCCGACTCGGCCTGGTCCTGCTGCTTGGCCGGGTCCTGGTCGGCGTTGCTGTAGATCACCTTGCAGTCCGGGCAGAGCTCCTTGACCCTGCGCTCGAAGTTGGGCTTGTCCTGCGCCTCGTACCTGGTCGTCTTGGTCTCGGGCAGCAGCAGGGCGATCACCTTGTCGCCGCCACCACCACCTGCGCTGCTCCCGCCGTTGTCATTGGTCGTCGCGCAGCCGGCGATCAGCAGCACCACCGCCGCGACCATCACCGTCAGGCGCGAACTCGTTCTGGCCAGGCTTCCCACCTTCATCTCCACTCCCTCCGAGGAGATGGAACCAACCCGGTGAGCCTAGCGTAGATTCTCCACCGTGCCTGCCACCTCAAGCTCGTCGCGGCGGCGTCCGTGAGGCGTGGGCCGCGGCTGCGCCTCGCCTTCCGGGTCGCCCACAGCCGTCCGCCGCCGGTTCCCGAGGGGTTCTACTGGGGCGTGGCCACGGCCTCCTACCAGGTCGAGGGGGCCTGGAACGAGGACGGCAAGGGCCCCTCGATCTGGGACACCTACGCCCACACGACCGGCAACATCGCCAACGGCGACACCGGCGACGTGGCCAACGACCACTACCACCGGTACAGAGAAGACGTCGCCCTGATGCAGGACATCGGCGCCACCGCCTACCGCTTCTCGATCGCCTGGCCGCGGATCTTCCCCGAGGGCACCGGCACCCCCAACCCCAAGGGCCTCGACTTCTACCGCCGCCTGCTGGATGAGTTGCTCGCGGCCGGGATCGAGCCGTTCGCCACCCTGTACCACTGGGATCTGCCCCAGGCGCTCCAGGACCGCTCCGGCGGCTGGCAGTCGGTGGACACGGCCAAGGCGTTCGCCGACTACGCCGGGTACGTGGCCGAGCAGCTCGGGGACCGGGTGCGGCACTACTTCACCATCAACGAGTTCCGGTCGTTCGTGGAGGGCGGCTATCAGCTCGTCGACGTCAAGGTCGGCGGCAAGACCCTGCAGCTGGGAGGCGCCCCGGGCCTGCGGCTGTCGGACGCCGAGCTCAAGCAGGTCCGCCACCACGCCGTGCTCGGCCACGGCCTGGCCGTCCAGGCCATCCGGGCCCGCGGCCCCGCCGGCACCAGGGTCGGCTTCGCCGAGAACATCCGCGTCGCCGTCCCGGTCATCGACGCTCCCGAGTACGTCGTGGCGGCGGAGGCGGCCACCCGCGAGCGCAATGCCGGGTTCATGACGGTAATGCTCGAGGGCCGGTACACGGACGCGTACCTGGCCGAGGCGGGCGGCCAGACCCCGAGGTTCACCGACGAGGAGCTGGCGACGATCGCCTCCCCGCTGGACTTCGTGGGGATCAACGTGTATCGGCCCGGCTGGTACGTCGAGCCGTCCGAGGAGCCGCCCGGCTACCGCGAGATCCCGATCAACGCCTCCCATCCCAAGATGAAGTCGGGCTGGCATGTCCTGGACCCCGAGGTCATGTACTGGGCCCCGCGCCAGATGCAGTCGATCTGGGGGGCTCGAACGATCTTCATCACCGAGAACGGGTGTGCGGCGTCGGACGTGGTCGCCGACGACGACAAGGTGTATGACAGCGACCGGGTGATGTTCCTGCGGGCCTGCCTTGGCCAGCTGCAGCGGGCGACCGCCGAGGGTGTGCCGGTGGATGGCTACTTCCACTGGAGCGCCCAGGACAACACGCGGTGGTGTAGCCGCGGGGCGCTGGTTGGCTTTCTGTAGGCGAATGCGCGCCCGGCCTGCAGGGCCGGCCCCAATCGCCCGCGGTCACTATTCCGCCCGGAGTGGGCCGACGAAGGAGGCCCACTCCGGGCGATTCATTCCTCGGAAGGAATGACCGCCTGCTCGGGATCGGATGGCAGGGAGAGCAGCTCTTGTAGTGGTCAGCAAAGCCTCCACCCAGGACCTGAGTCTGGTCCTCGACGCGAGTGGCGCCGCGGGTTGCTGAGTTGGCTGGCCGTGCTCGGACTCAGCATGTTGTTCCGACCAGGTCCGCAGTATGCTCCCAGCGACCAACGTGGCCGCAGCCCGGCCGCCTGGTCGGCGACCTCGATCCGAGCCAGCGGGCCGGCGACCTCAGGAGCGGCTCAACCGTGGCCATCCACGCCCCAGCGTCGGGACCGCCATGCCGCAGCTCAGCCGCGAAGCCAGCGACTTCAGCTGGCTGGTCAGCAATTTCGCCAACCGCACCCCAGGGGTGGCCCATGCGATAGTGGTGTCGGCCGACGGGCTGCCGGTCGCGGTCTCTGACCGCCTGGACCGGCCCAAGGCCGACCAGCTCGCCGCCGTCGCCTCCGGGCTGGCCAGCCTGACCCAGGGCGGGGCCCGCTGCATGGACGCCGGGCTGGTCAAACAGACGGTGATTGAGATGGACCGGGGCCTGCTGGTGGTCATGGCCATCAGCGACGGTTCCTGCCTGACGGTGCTGGCTGCCTCCGCCTGTGATGTGGGAATGATCGCCTACGAGATGACCCTGCTGGTCAGCCGCAGCGGCGATGTCCTCACTCCCAGGCTACGGGCCGAACTCCAGGCCGCCCTCCCGCCATGAGCATTCCACCTCCCCAGGGGCGCCGGTCACAGATCGCGGGTCGCCCCAGATGAGGCAAGACGCCGACGGCAGGGCCCGGCCTGGCGTGACCGGCTGGCCAGGTGCGGAGGTTGGCGCGGCGGCGCTAGTCGGTGGCGGTTGTCGGGGGTCGTAGGGGGGCGGCGACGGTGTGGAGGTGGTGGAGGGCCTGGGCGTAGGAGCCGACCAGGCTGGCCTCGGCATAGGCCAGGCCGTGCTGGTGGCAGAAGGCCCGGACCAGCGGCTGGGCCCGGCGCAGGTTGGGCCGGGGCATGGTGGGGAACAGGTGGTGCTCGATCTGGTAGTTCAGGCCCCCCAGCAGCCAGTCGACCGGGCGGCTGCCGGCCACGTTGCGGGAGGTCAGCACCTGACGGCGCAGGAAGTCCAGGTCGTCGGCCTCGGTCAGGGTGGCCATGCCCTTGTGGTTGGGAGCGAACGCGCAGCCCAGGTACAGGCCGAACAGCCCCTGCTGGACGGCCAGGAAGGCCAGCGCCTGGAGCGGTGACAGGACCACCAGCAGGGCGGTGGCGTAGCCGGCGACATGGGCCCCCAGCAGCAGCCCCTCCACGGTGTTGGCCCGGCCCGAGCCCCCCAGGATGGCCTTGATGCTGGCCAGATGGAGGTGGGCCGCCTCCAGCAGCAGCAGCGGGAAGAACAGCCAGGCCTGGTAGCGGGCCATGAGCCGGACCAGGCCGTGCTTGGCGCTGGCCTGGTCGGTGGTGAAGGCCAGGGCGGTGATGCTGATGTCGGGGTCCAGCTCCTCGTGGTTGGGGTTGCTGTGGTGGGCGTTGTGCTTGGGGACCCACCAGCCGAAGCTGATCCCGACCCCCAGGTTGGCGTGGAGGAGCCCGGCCAGGTCGTTGGCCCGCCGGGAGCCAAAGAGCTGGCGGTGGCCGGCGTCGTGGCCGACGAAGGCGAGCTGGGTGAACACCACCGCCAGGTAGGCGGCGGTGGCCAGCTGCCACCACGACTCCCCAACGATGGCGAAGACCACCCAGCCGGCGGCCAACCCGACCAGGTTGAGGCCGATCCTGGCCCCGTACCAGCCACGCCGACGCTCCAGCAGCCCAGCCTGCCGGATCTGGCGGGACAGCTGGGTGTACTCACTCCAACGCCCCCGCGGTCCCGACACCGGTACCGCGGACGGGTCTTGGTCCACACTCATCGCCGCTCCTACTGATCGGGTTGCCGCGAAGGCCGCCGGTGCCCTGGAGCGGCCGCCCGCGCACCCAGGTCAGGTTCCTCGGTGGCCGTACCGTTCGCCTTGGCTGCCAAGCTCCCCGGCAAGCATGAGCCAAGCCTGGGCCTGTGCCGCCCGCACTTCGGATCGCCGCAGGTGCTTCTCGATGTCGAGGTTGGAGCGGCCTTCCGATGCGTTGATGTCGTCATACAGGCGCTCAGAGTCGAGGAGTGCCGAATAGCCACGATCCATCGCCTCGTCCCAGGCCAACTTGCCGGGTCCTGACATGGCACTTCCTCCTCGGTGTCGCGGTGCCGGTAGTCCTTGCGCTAGCTGGCCGCCACCACATGACGACGGCGGCGGCGAGGGCGCTGCCGGTCGCTTGCTGGTGGGAGCTGTGGACCCGTGGGGAGGGGCGAGGCGGTCACCTGAGCGCGCCGGTACAGCCTTGCCACCTCGCCTGTCTGCTCGGGCAGGACCAGCGTGACCACGGTGCCGGCAGCGCCGGCCCGTGCGGTGCGTCCCGACCGGTGCAGATACGCCTTGGGCTCGGCTGGTGGATCGAAGTGCACCACCAGGTCGATCCCGTCCACGTGAAGGCCGCGGGCGGCGATGTCGGTGGCCACCAGCACCGGCACCGTGCCGGCGGCGAAGGCGGCCAGGGCACGAGCTCTGGCCGGCTGGGCCAGGTTGCCGTGCAGCGCGCCAGCCCGGACGCCGGCATGCTCCAGCTGGCGCGCCAGGCGGGCGGCGCGGTGCTTGGTGCGCACGAACACCAGGGTCCGGCCGGGACGGCCCGCGAGCTCGGCCGCGACCGCGACCTTGTCGCCGGCCCGGACGCTGCGGATCTGGTGATCCATCCGCGAGGCCGCGGCCGCAGTAGGGGCGAGCTGGCGCCGCACCGGGTCGCTGAGATAGCGGCGGACGAGCGTGTCGACCTGCCCGTCAAGGGTGGCCGAGAACAGCAGCCGCTGGCCCCCGGGCGGCACGTGATCCAGCAACGACGTGACCGCGGGCAGGAAGCCCATGTCGGCCATGTGGTCGGCCTCGTCAACGACGGCGATGGCAACCGCGTCCAGCGAGCAGCCACCCTGGCCCAGCAGATCCAGCAGCCGCCCAGGGGTGGCCACGATGATGTCGGTGCCGCGTCGAAGCTGCTCGAGCTGTCGGCCGAGCGGCACCCCGCCGTAGACGGCCAGCAGCCGCAGGCCGACCACGGCGGCCAGCGGGAGGAGTTCGTCGTGGATCTGGTCGGCCAGCTCCCGGGTCGGGACCAGCACCAGGCCGCGAGGCTGCCGCGGCCGCCGCTTGCCACTTGCCGTGGCGGTCCGGACCAGCAGCGGCAGCCCGAAGGCCAGGGTCTTGCCCGAGCCGGTTTCGGCCTGGCCGAGGACGTCACGGCCAGCGAGGGCGTCGGGCAGGGTGCGGGCCTGGATCGGGCGGGGGGTGGTGATGCCGCGGGCGGCAAGCGCTGTGGTCAGGGACCTGGGGACGCCGAGCTCGGCGAAGGACGTTCCAGGTGCGGTGGAGGCGAGGGTCGAGGTGGTAGGGGTGGCAGGCAAGTGTGGACGACACTCCGTTCGGGGTTGGTCGGGCGCCGCAGGTGCCAGACGGCGCGCGGACGGCCTGCGCCGGGGAAGCCGGCGTGCGTACGAACGAAGTGCGTGGCTTGTGACGACCGCGAGGACAGATCGCCCTCGCTCGGTAAGGTATGACCGAGGATAGCAGACCAGCGAACGGGCCCTGTCGGTCGCTCCGTCCACGTTGCTCTCGCCGGTCAGCCTGGGCCTAGTGTTGGGGATCGCCCCCCGGGGACAGTCCGCGGCGCTGCCCGCCGCGGGGTCGCGGGTGACGAGCCGGCCGAGGTCGACCCGGGCATGCGGCGCCTGACGTTGAGGCGACGCAGGTTGGCGGCCTGCTGGAGTTGCTCGGCAAGGTTGTCGAGCAGGCTGGTGGCAGGAACCGCCGGCTCGGCCGCCAACCGTTCGATCAAGCCGTCCACCATCACCCGGGCGAGCCGTTCGACCTCAGGGTCGACGGTCGCGACCGGCTGGTCGGGCAGCGTCCTGGGGGTGCCGCCGAGACGGGCCATGCTCGGATCAACTCCTCGCGCCAGCTGCTTCAGCCTGGCGCATCGCAAGTAGATGGTCCTGGGCGCTGCGCGCCAACGACTGCGGCACCCGACCGCCACGGGTTCCATTCTGGCGGCGTCGGAT
Organism: Actinomycetes bacterium; assembly: GCA_045807325.1. GTDB lineage: Bacteria > Actinomycetota > CALGFH01 > CALGFH01 > CALGFH01 > CALGFH01. The sequence continues at coordinate 16,118 of JBJMHP010000211.1, forward strand.
GAGCGAGGTCGTCACACCTGGACCGGGTGGGCGTCCAGGAAGCTGGTCAGGTCGCTGCTGTGGGCTTCCCAGTGCTGGCGGTTGAGGCTGGCCGAATTGGCCTCCAGACACGACGAGCCGGCGTGGTGGACGGTGAGGAGATGGTCCCGCAGCTGCTGTCGGTCCTGCAGGAAGATCTCCCAGGTGTCCAGATAGGAGCGGATCGTCGTGATGATCCGCTGGCCATCATCGGCTGAGCCGTCAAGGATGGCGACGGTCAGCTGCTGTAACAGCCCTGGCGACATGCCCCTGTCTGCAGGCATGGTGCCCTCCACGGCGCTCACCGGACCGCAGGAGGCGGTGGGCTGCCAGCGACCGAGGGATGGCGCCGGTGAACCTCGGCCTGGCGGGCTAAGTCCAGTTGCTCGGCCAAGTCGGGGCTCACCGACCGCAGCACCAGCTCACCACCCTTGCGGCGGGTCCAGGCCGACACCCGGGCCAGGACCTCGACCCCGG
>JBJMHP010000212.1:0-4681 GCA_045807325.1 Actinomycetes bacterium
CGCGGGGTCAGGCCGCCCAGGTGCAGGGCCTTCCAGAAGCGGTTCCCGGGCCGGGCGAAGTGGTGGCCGACCGTGGCCGACCACAGCCCGGGGTTGATGCCGCAGAACAGCACCCGCAGGCCCGGCCGGAGCACGTCGGGCACCAACCGCCCTTCAGCGGCCGCCAGCTCGGCGGGGGTGGGTCGGGGGGGTCCCCCGGTGCGTCGGGCTGCCATGGCCTGGGGAGGATAGCCTGGCCCGGTCGGGACCGACGGGGCGCAAGGGGAGATGCCGATGGCGGCGAGGGTGCTGGACGGCAGGGCGGCGGCGGCGGCGATCCGGGCCGAGCTGGCGGACGAGGTCGAGCGGCTGGCCGCGGCCGGCCGGCGCCCGACCCTGGCCGCGGTGCTGGTCGGCGACGACGAGGCCTCCCACATCTACGTCGGCTCCAAGCAGCGGGCGGCCGAGCGGTCGGGCATCGGGTCGCGCCGGGTGGAGCTGCCCGCCGACGCCGCCCAGAAGGACGTGCTGACCGCCGTGGCGGACCTCAACGCCGACGACGGCGTCCACGGCATCCTGGTCCAGCTGCCCCTGCCGGCCGGGCTGGACCCGGTCGAGGTCCAGGACGCCATCGACCCGGCCAAGGACGTCGACGGGCTACACCCCGAGAACGAGGGGCGGCTGCTGCGCGGCGACCCCCGGTTCGCCCCCTGCACCGCCATCGGCATCGTCGAGCTGCTGCGCCGCCAGCGGGTCCCGGTCGAGGGCAGCCACGTGGTCATCGTCGGCCGCGGCCTGCTGGTCGGCCGGCCCCTGGCCGTGCTGCTGTCGGCCAAGGCGCCGGGGGCCAACGCCACCGTGACCCTCTGCCACACCGGCACCAGGGGCCTCTCGCAGTTCACCAGGCAGGCCGACGTGCTGGTGGCGGCGGCCGGGCGGCCGGCCATGATCACTCCCGACATGGTCAAGCCGGGCGCGGCCGTGGTCGACGTCGGCAACCACCGCGTCGAGGGCCGGATCGTCGGCGACGTCGCCCCCGAGGTCGCCGAGGTCGCCGGCGCCCTCACCCCCGTCCCAGGCGGCGTGGGCCCCATGACGGTGGCCATGCTCCTGGCCAACACCGTGGCCGCGGCCCGCGCCCAGGCCGGCGGAGGGCTCCGGGGCCCCGAGGCGGGGTTCCCCGATGGGCCGGCCCCCTCGTGAACCTCTCCCGCCTGCTCGGGGAGGGCCGCTTCATCGTCACCGGCGAGCTGGTCCCGCCCCGGTCGGCCGACCCCGGGGTCGTCCGCCGGGCCGCCCGGCGCCTGCGGGGGCTGGTCGACGCGGTCAACGTGACCGACAACGCCACCGCCCGGGTCGGCATGACCCCGCTGGCCGCGGCCATGCTGGCCGCCGGCGAGGGCCTCGACCCGGTGCTCCAGCTGACCTGCCGGGACCGCAACCGGCTGGCCCTGACGGCCGACCTGCTCGGCGCCCACGCCCTCGGCATCCGGGCCGTGCTCTGCCTTTCCGGCGACCCGATGGAGGTCGGCCATACCGGGGCCAAGCCGGTCTTCGACCTGGACGCGGTCGGCCTGGCCCGGCTGGCCACCGAGCTCGGCCAGGGCCGCGCCCCCGCAGGGGCGGTGATCGACCCGCCGGCCCGGTTCCTGGTCGGCGTGGCCGAGGCCCCCGGCGCCGACCCCTCCGGCGGGGCCCGCCTGGCCGCCAAGGCCGACGCCGGCGCCACCTTCGCCCAGACCCAGCCGGTCTACGACGTCGCCCAGTTCACCGCCTGGCTGGACCGTCTGGCCGCCCGCGGCCTCCCCGACCGGGTGGCCATCCTGGCCGGGATCCTCCCGCCCACCTCCGCCACCCAGCTGGAGCGCTTCGCCACCCTCCCCGGCTGGTCGGTTCCCGGCGCCGTGCTCGCCCGCATGCGCGCCGCCCGCGACCAGCGCGCCGAGGGCATCGCCCTGGCCGCCGAGATGGTCCAGGCGGTACGCGACCTCCCCGGCGTCCGCGGCGTCCACCTCATGGGCCTCGGCCCCGCCTCCGGCGTCCCCGAGGTCATCCAGACCGCCGGCCTCCTCCCACGCCCCACCCCGGCCTGACCCGGCCGCCTACCGCTGACCGTCGACGACCCTGACCGTCTCGATACCCTTCCACCCGGCATCGGCGGTCACGATCACGTCCGCCTGGAGGCGCAGGCCGGTGGCGACGATCACCGCGATCGGCCCAGGGTCGGGGCGCTACCCCCTGTCCTCCAGCGGCCGCCACTCGCGGGGCTCGGGGCCGATGTACTCCGAATCCGGGCGGATCAGGCGGTTGTCGGCGTACTGCTCGCGGATGTGGGCGGTCCAGCCGGCCATGCGGGAGGCGGCGAACAGGGGGGTGTACAGGTCGGGGGGCAGCTGGAGGGCCGAGTACACGCTGGCCGTGTAGAAGTCGACGTTGGGGTAGAGGGCCTTCTCCTCCATGACCGTCTCCTGGACCCTGACCGAGGTCTCGTACCAGCGGGTCTCGCCGAACTGCCGGCCAAGCCGCTCGGCGATCTCGCGGAGCACGTTGGCCCGCGGGTCCCAGGTCTTGTAGACGCGGTGGCCAAAGCCCATGATCTTCTGCTTGGCGGCCAGGCGGGCCCGGACCCAGTCGGGGGCCCGGTCGGGCGCGCCGATGTCCTCCAGCATCTCGCGGACCTCCTCGATGGCCCCGCCGTGCAGCGGGCCCTGGAGGGTGGCGACGGCCGCGGTGGCGGCGGCGTACATGTCGGCCAGGGTGGCCGCGGCGACCCGGCCGGCGAAGGTGGAGGCGTTCAGGGTGTGGTCGGCGTACAACACCAGGACGACGTCGAAGTCGCGGGCGACCTGCGGGTCGGGCTGTTTGCCGGTGAGGGCGTAGAGGAAGTTGGCGGCCATGCCCAGGTCGTCGCGCGGCTCGATGGCGTCCGCGCCGGTCCGCAGCCGCTGGTAGGTGGCGATCATCTGAGGGGTCTTGGCCATCAGCCGGTAGGCCTTGCGGAGGTTGGCCTCCGGCGCGTCGTCGTCGTCCGGGTCCAGGGCGGCCGCGGCCGACACGGCCGTGCGCAGGGTCGTCATGGGACCGGTCCGCTGGGCCAGGGAGCCGATCAGCTCGACCAGCAGGGGGTCGAGGACACTCTCGGCCCGCAGGGTGGCGACCGACCGCTCCAGCTCGTCGGCCGTGGGCAGCTCCAGGTGGTGCAGCAGGTAGATGGTCTCTTCGAAGGTGGCATGGGCGGCCAGGTCGGCGATGTCGTAGCCGGCGTAGAACAGCCTGCCCCTGCGACCGTCGACGTCGGAGATTCTGGTCTGGGCGGCGACCACGCCCTCGAGTCCCTTGCCCGTTGCGTCAGCCATCTCGGGGTGCCTCCGGTCGTCTCGAGGGACGGTCAGGGGCAATCGTAGGGGTTTTCCTCGCCGATCCGCCGTACAGAGATACCCTTGGCGACATCGCGAGCAAAGGAGCTTCCACCATGGCCCACCGCGTCACGTTCATCCCCGGGGACGGGGTCGGACCCGAGCTGTCGGAGGCGACTCGCCGGGTCCTCGAGGCCACCGGCGTGCAGTTCGACTGGGACGTCCAGGAGGCCGGGGCCGAGGTCATCGACAAGTACGGCACGCCCCTGCCCGACGTGGTCCTGGACTCCATCCGACGCAACGGGGTGGCCATCAAGGGGCCGCTCACCACCCCCATCGGCACCGGGTTCCGCAGCGTCAACGTGGCCCTGCGCAAGGAGCTGGACCTGTACGCCTGCCTGCGGCCCTGCAAGACCTACCAGGGGGTCCGCTCCCGGTACGAGGACATCGACCTGGTGGTGGTGCGTGAGAACCACGAGGACCTGTACGCCGGCATCGAGTTCGAGCAGGGCACGCCCGACGCGACCAAGGTGATCGAGTTCCTCAACGGCATCCAGCCCAAGAAGATCAGGGAGGACTCCGGCATCTCGATCAAGCCGATCTCGATCACCGGGACCCGGCGGATCGCCAAGTTCGCCTTCGACTACGCCCGCGCCTACGGGCGCAAGAAGATCACGGCGGTGACCAAGGCCAACATCATGAAGCACACCGACGGCCTGTTCTACGCCGTGGCCCGCGAGGTGGCCAAGGAGTACGACGACATCGAGTACGACGAGTACCTGGTCGACAACATGTCCATGCAGCTGGTCCAGAAGCCGGAGAACTTCGACGTGCTGCTGCTGCCCAACCTGTACGGGGACATCCTGTCCGACCTCGGGGCCGGCCTGGTCGGCGGGCTCGGGGTCGCCCCAGGGGCCAACCTGGGGGACAGGGTGGCGGTGTTCGAGGCCACCCACGGCTCCGCCCCCAAGTACAAGGGCCAGAACAAGGTCAACCCGATGGCCATGATGCTCTCGGGCATGCTGATGCTGCGCCACCTCAAGGAGGAGGATGCCGCCGACCGCCTCGAGCGGGCGCTGGCCGCGGTCATCTCCGAGGGCAAGAGCGTCACCTACGACATGAAGCCCGACCGCAACGACCCGACGGCTGTCGGCACCAGCCAGGTCGCGGACGCGGTCATCGCCAAGATGGAGGAAGGGGTATGAAGGTCACCGTCGTCGGCGCCGGCAAGTACGGCTCAACGACCGCGCAGCGGCTGGCCGAGCGGGACGTCGCCGGCGAGATCGTGCTCACCGACATCGTCGAGGGGCTGCCCCAGGGCCTCGCCCTCGACATGATGCAGTCGA
>JBJMHP010000213.1:0-4034 GCA_045807325.1 Actinomycetes bacterium
GTCCCGACGATCGAGATCATCTCCACCGAGCGCAACGTCATCGGCAACATCGTCGGCACCTACAACGACCTGGCCGAGCTGATGGCCCTGGCCGCCCAGGGCAAGGTCACCTTGCACACCAAGCCCTACCCGCTGGAGGCCGCCAACGACGCCATCACCGACCTCGATGAGGGCCGGCTCCCCGGAGCCCGGGCCATCCTCATCCCCAGCTAGCGGCCCCGAGTCCCGAGCGGCACGCCAGGAAGGGAGCGCCAGATGAAGGACGGCACGTTCGTACTCGACGCCCACACCGGCTTCTGGGACGCCAGCGCGGAGAACGTCAAGAACCGCTTCGGCGACGCGTTCATCGAGACCTTCTACGCGTTCCACACCGGCCTGAACCCGCCCGACCAGCAGTGGACCATGGACTACGAGCGGGAGTTCCGGAAGGTCGACCCCGACTGGTACCTGGAGCAGATGTTCGTCAAGGGCGGCGCCGACATGTCGGTGCTGTCCACCCAGGTCCTGATGGACTTCTACCACACCGGGTTCGTCAACCCGGAGCGCAACGCCCAGATGGCGGCCAGGGCGCCCGATCGCATCATCCCGCTGGGCGGGGTCGACCCCCGGATGCCCAACGCCGTCGAGGAGGTCGAGCGGCAGATCAGCGAGCTCGGCATGCGGGGCTTCAAGTGGTACACGGCCGAGTGGCGGGGCGAGTCGCGGGGCTGGAAGGCCAACGACCCCATGGTCTACCCCTGCTACGAGAAGGCCCTCGAGCTGGGCGTCACCAACCACTTCTTCCACAAGGGCCCGGCGGTGGAGCCGCTGTCGATGGAGAAGTTCGACGTCCGCGACATCGACGAGCCGGCCTGGCTGTACCCGGAGATGAACCTGGTCATCGACCACTGCGGCGCGCCGCGGGTGGACGAGTTCTGCTGGATCGCGACCCGCTGCCCGAACGTGTACGCCGGCCTGGCGGTGGTGCTGGCCTTCATCCACAACCGGCCGCGCTGGTTCGCCGAGGTGATGGCGAACCTGCTCTTCTGGCTGGGGCCCGACCGGATCGTCTACGGCAGCGACTTCCCGATCTGGTACCCGCACTGGCAGCTCGACGAGTTCATGGCCTTCGAGCTGCCCGAGGACCTCAAGCAGGAGTACGGCGTCGACCTCACCCCGGAGATCAAGCAGCAGATCGTCGGGGGGAACATCGCCCGCCTGTACGGCATCGACGTGCCGGCCATGCTCGAGGCGATCAAGGACGACGAGTTCTCCCGCCGCCGCAGCGAGTACCTGGCCGGCCAGCCGGCGGTCCAGCCGACCGACGCCCCGGGCACCGGGCAGCCGGCGGTCGACACCGGCGTGGCCGGGACCGAGTCCCGGTGACCCACAACGGCCCAGCCGGCAGCGGGTCCGGTGCATCACCGTCCGACGGGGCCGAGGAAGCCCCGGTCGATCCGGAGCGGGTGCGCCGGGTCGCCGGGTCGGTCAAGGACCCCGAGGTCCGGACCTCCATCGCCGACCTGGGCCTGCTGGACGAGGTCGAGGTGGACGGCGGGCGGGTCACCGTCCGCTTCCACCTGACCTCGCCGCTCTGCCCGGCCAAGTTCGCCGGCGCCATCGGCCAGCAGATCCGCCGCCGAGTGGCCAAGCTGCCGGGGGTCGAGGCGGTCGAGGTGGTGCTCACCGACCACTTCATGGCCGAGGCGCTGCACCGGCTCATCAACGAGGGCGACCGCTTCGCCGAGACCCGCGGGGTGATGCGGCCGTGAACGACCCGGCGTCCGCCCTGGCCGGGCGGCGCGAGCGGTCCCTGCTGGAGCTGCCGAGCGTCGCCCGCATGGCCGCCGTCCTGGCCGAGCGCTGCCGCGAGCCGTCCTGGATCCGGACGCTGGTGGCCAGCCTCGACCGCTTCCGCCAGCTCACCGGGCACGACGACCTGGAGGCCCTGCTGGCCGCGGCGCGAGCCGACCCCCAGGTCGCCGAACGCTCCCTGGTGGCGTTCGCCCGCGCCCTGGACGGCCAGCCCGACGCCGCCGTGGCCGGCCTGGCCATGGGGGCCAAGGTCTGGTTCCGGCTGAACGGGGTGCCGGTCGCCTGGCGGCCCCTGCCGGCGGCGGTCGCGGCCCGGCGCATCCCCGAGGCCGGGCTGGCCGACCCGGCCCAGCGGCTGCTGGTGCTGGCCCTGATCGGCAGCGGCCTGCACCTGGCCGAGCTGCTGCGGGTTCGCGTCGGCGACCTCGGGTCGCTGGACGCCGACGGCCGGCTGCTCCCCGACCCCCAGGCCGAGCCGCTGGCCGTCCGCTATGAGCAGCGTCGCGGCCGGTCGGCCGAGCGCGTCACCTTCCTGACCTTCCCCGCCAGGGCGGCGGTCCTGGACCACCTGGAGCGGCGCCGCCGGGACGGGCTCGACACCGGGCCGGAGGCGCCCCTGGTGGCCGGGCCCGACGGCCGGCCGGTCGGCCGGGCCGAGATCGACCGGGCCCGGCGGCGCAGCAACGCCATCATCCGCGCCGGCAGCAACCTCAGCGTCGACCTGTGCCGCAAGACCGGGGAGTTCTTCCGCGCGTGGGGAGAGCCCGGCTCCCGGTTCACCCCCGTGGCCCGCCCCTAGGAGCACGTGATGGCCAAGCAGGTCGCCCTCGAGGCCGCCGACGAGGACGGCCGGGCCGTGGGCGTGGTCGGCGCCGCGGCCTTCTGACGCGGGCCGGCGGCGTGGGCGCTCCGGAGCTCGCCTCCAACATCGCCCTGCTCGGCCACACCGACCAGGGCGGGCGCGGCGACGGCGTGCAGGTCATGGTCGGCGACGGCTACGCCTACGTCGGCCACATGTTCAGCAACGGCGTGACCGTCCTCGACGTCCGCGACCCCCGCCGGCCCGCGCCGGTCGCCTACCTGCCGGCGGCTCCGGGCACCTGGAATCTGCACCTGCAGCTCGCCGACGGGCTGCTGCTGGTGGTCAACGCGGTCAACCTGTTCGCGGCGGAGGCCTTCGCCGACGAGTCGGCCTACTACGGCCGCTCGGTCGGGGAGGTGCTGGCCGCCAACCCGCCGCCCACCTACCGGGCCGGCATGCAGGTGTACGACCTGGCCGACCCGGCCGCCCCCCGCGAGATCGGGTTCCTGCCGGTGGACGGCTTCGGGTTGCACCGGATCTGGTACGTGGGCGGCCGCTGGGCCTACGCCTCGGCGCTGCTGCGCGGGTTCAGCGACTACGTGCTGGTCACCATCGACCTGGCCGACCCGGCCCGGCCGGAGATCGCCGGCCGCTGGTGGCTGCCCGGGATGCACCTGGACGGCGGCGAGCGGCCGGACTGGCCGGCCGAGCGCCGCCACGCGCTGCACCACGCGATCGTCGCCGACGGGCTCGCCTACGGCTCCTGGCGTGACGGCGGCCTGACCGTCCACGACGTGTCCGACCCGGCCGCCCCGCGGCTGCTGGTCCACCGGAACTGGTCGCCGCCGTTCGGCGGCGGCACCCACACGGCCCTGCCCCTGCCCGCCCGCGACCTGCTGGTCGTGGCCGACGAGGGGATCGCCGACAACTGCGCCGACCAGGTCAAGTACACCTGGGTGTTCGACGTCAGGGAGCCGGCCAACCCGGTGAGCATCGCCACCCTGCCCAACCCCTCGGAGGTCGACTACTGCGCCAAGGGCGGGCACTTCGGGCCGCACAACCTGCACGAGAACCGGCCGGGCAGCTTCGTCAGCGACCGGCTGGTGTTCGCCACCTACCAGAACGCCGGCGTGCGCGTCTTCGACCTGGCCGACCCCTTCGCCCCCCGGGAGGTGGGCGCGTTCGTGCCCCCGGCCCCCGAGCGGCTGTACGACACCAGGCCCGACTGGCCCCGGGTCATCCAGAGCTGCGACGTCTTCGTCGACCGCGACGCGGTCATGTACGTCACCGACTACAACGCCGGGCTGTACGTCCTGCAGTACGAGCCGAGCTCGTCGTGATGGAGCGGGCGTGGACGCGATCTGGCTCGCCCCGCCGCCGGGGCTGGTGGCCGCCGCGGCGGCGCTGCCCCGCCCGGGGCCGGCCGGGTCGCCCGCCG
>JBJMHP010000214.1:0-3640 GCA_045807325.1 Actinomycetes bacterium
TGGCGGGGTCCAGGTCGGCGCCGATCACCACGGCGCCGGCGGCGACCAGCAGCTCCGACAGCCGCCCACCGACCCCGCCGAGCCCCTGCACCGCGATCCGCCGGCCGGCGACGTCGGGGGAGCCGTAGACCTCGTCGAGCGCCGCGCCGATGCCGGCGAACACCCCCTGGGCGGTCAGCGGGGTGGAGTCCCCGGTGCCGCCGAACCGCTGGTCGATCGCCCACACGTAGTCGGTCTCGCGGGCGATGTCGACCATCTCCTGGGCCGAGGTGCCCAGGTCGGGTCCGGTGCCGAAGCGGCCGGCGAGCAGCTGCACGAACCGGCCGAAGGACCGCAGCAGTACCCGCTTGTCGGCGGTGCCGTCCTGCTTGAGCAGCACCGCCTTGCCGCCGCCGCGGGGCATGTCGGTGAAGGCGAACTTGTAGGTCATGCCCTTGGAGAGCCGCATGACGTCCTCGAGCGCATCCTCCTCGGAGGCGTAGGCCCTGTACCGGGTGCCGCCGCGGGCCGGGCCGAGGGCGGTGTCGTGGATGGCGATGATCGCCCGCATCCCCGTCTGCCGGTCGAAGCAGAACACCACCTGCTCATGGCCGTGCTCGGCCATCTTGTCGAAGACGCCCACGTCGCCCTCCTGCGGTTTTCGGTCACGCGGGGCAGGGGCGGACCCGCCCAGCGCCGTTGCCGGGTCGTCGATGGCGGGTCGCCCCACCACCCCCTCACCATACCCCTCGAGCCGACCGACAGTCGGGCCGTGCCCGGATGGGTAGGATCGAGCGGTGCAGGACCGTCTAGCCGGTGGGTCGCGTTGTCTTCTGCTCGGCGTCGGGGACGTCGTCCACCCATGCCCGCACGGCGGGACCGGCTGCGGGTCGCCGCCGTCGTGCTCGGCGCGGTCGCGGTGCTCGCCGTCGTGGGCCGCATCACCGGCCCCGAACCGCCCGCGTCCCGACCGGGCCCGGCGGTGGCCACCACACGGGCGGCTCCCCAGCGTCCGACCCTGCCGCAACGCGGGGTGACGGCACGGATCGAGGTCGGCCATCGCGGGGGGCCGCTGCTGTTCGGCGCCGGCAGCCTGTGGGTCGGTGCCTTGCGGGACCGCGAGGTCGTGCGGATCGATCCGGACTCCGCCCGGGTGATGGCCCGGTTCCCGGTCGGAGGGCGGGGCCCGGTCGGGCTGGCGGTCGACGCGGGCACGGTCTGGGTGGTGCATCCCGACGCCGACGAGGTGGTGCGGCTCGACCGCGGGACCGGCCGGGTCGTGGCCAGGGTGACGCTGGGTCCCTTGCCGTTCGAGGTCGGGCCCGGTGACCGCCGGTTCCGGCCGTCGCTGGTGGCGGTGGGTGCGGGTGCCGGATGGGTCGCCACCGCCCGCGGAGCCGTGGCCCGCGTCGACTCGGCCAGCAACCGCGTGGTCGCGGTGATCAGGCTCGCCCACCGGGACCCTGCCGGCATCGTCGTGGCCGGCCGCATCGTCTGGGTCGCCCAGGGCGGCCGCGGCCTGGCCCGGATCGACGCGGCCGCCAACCGGCTGCTCGGGACGATCCGGCTCGACGTCCGGGCCGACCGGGTCGCGACCGACGGCGCGACGGTCTGGGTCGGCGGTCGGTCGATGGACCGCGGCTCCGGGGCGGCCGGGGCCGTCGCCCGGATCGAGGCCGGGACCGGCAGGGTGCGCGAGGTCGTCCCCGGCGGCCTGCCGACCGGCCTGGCCGCCGGGGTCGGCGCTGTCTGGATCTCGGAGCGGGACGGCGCCGGCGGGGCGCTGGCGTGCATCGGGCCCGGGGCGAGCCCCGTCATCATGCGTGGGCGGCCCGCCCTGGGGCAGCTGGCCGTCGGCGGCGGCGCCGTCTGGGCGGCCGACCGCGGCGGGTCAGCGGTGGACCGGCTCGCTCCCGGCCCCTACCCGTGCAGCGCGGCGTCGGTCCTGACCCGACCTGCGGTTCCGCCATGACCCGGGTCGGCGTCGTCGGTCCCGGCTGTGGATGGCCGGCTGGGACCGTCGGGGGCGTATGGCAGACTCTCCCAGCCGTGCACCCCAAGTTCCTCACCCATGACCTGAACCCGGCGCAACGGGAGGCGGTCTCCACGACCGTGGGGCCGTTGTGCATCCTGGCCGGGGCCGGGAGCGGCAAGACCCGGGTGATCTCGCGGCGGGTGGCGTACGCGATCGCCACCGGGGCCGTCCACCCGGGCCACGTGCTGGTGGTCACCTTCACCGACAAGGCGGCCAACGAGATGCGCGAGCGCCTGACCGCCCTGGGGTTCCCCGGGGTCCAGGCCCAGACCTTCCACGCCGCCGCCTTCCGCCAGCTGCGCTACTTCTGGTCGCGGCTGTCCGACAGCCGGCTGCCTGAGGTGCTCGACTCCAAGGCCCCGCTGCTCGCCCCGCTCCAGCGCAGCCTCCCCGGCGGCTACAAGTTCACCGCCGTCAAGGACCTGGCCGACGAGCTGGAATGGGCCAAGGCGCGCCGCCTCGACCCCTCCAGCTACCAGGCGACCGTGGAGGCCATGGGCCGGACCCCGCCGATCCCCGGCGACCTGTTCGCCGGGCTGTTCCGGCGCTACGAGCGGGCCAAGGAGCGGGCCGGGCGGATCGACTTCGAGGACATGCTGGTCCGCATGCTGGAGGGGTTCGAGCGCCGCGAGGACGTGGCCGAGGAGTTCCGCGGCCAGTACCGCTGGTTCTCGGTCGACGAGTACCAGGACACCAACCCGCTCCAGCAGGCGCTGCTGGAGGCCTGGCTGGGGGAGCGGCGCGACCTGGCCGTGGTCGGCGACGAGGACCAGACCATCTACACCTTCACCGGGGCCACCTCGGAGTACCTGACCGGCTTCATCCGGCGGTTCCCCGAGGCCCGGCTGGTCCGGCTGGAGGAGAACTACCGCTCCAGCCCGGAGGTGCTGGCCCTGGCCAACCGGCTGCTGGCCGCCACCCCGGGCCGCGGCCCGGCCGGGGGCAAGCGGCTGGTCGCGACCCGCCCCTCGGGCCCGGAGCCGACCGTGGCCGCCTTCGAGAACGCCGACCGGGAGGTCGGCGCCGTCGCCGCCGAGATCGGCCGCCTGGCCAGGGCCGGCGTCGACCTGGACGAGGTGGCCGTCCTGGTCCGGACCAACGCCCAGATCCCCCCCTTCGAGGAGGCCCTGGCCGCCACCGGCATCCGCTACCAGGTCCGGGGCGAGCTGTTCTTCCGCCGGACCGAGGTGCTGCGGGCCATCGGGGTGCTCCGCTCGCGCTCGGCCAGGGCGGCCGGCGGCGGCCTGGTCGACGCCCTGGAGGCGATCTGGTTCGAGCGGTTCGGGTTCCGCCGCGACGAGGAGCCCGACGGCCAGGAGGCCCGCCAGCGCCACGCCAGCCTGGTCACCCTGCTCGGCATCGCCGAACGCCTGGAGGCCCGGCCCGGGGGCTCCGGCGCCGAGGAGGATGCCGCCGATGCCATGGCCGGGATGGCGCTGTTCCTCGAGGAGGTGGGGCGGCGGGCGGCCCAGGAGGCCGAGGGGACCGGGGGCGGGGTCAACCTGCTCACCTACCACCGGGCCAAGGGCCTGGAGTTCGACGCGGTGCTGCTGCCGGCGGTGGAGGAGAACCTGCTGCCCATCCGCCAGGCCACCACCCCCGAGGAGGTCGCCGAGGAGCGGCGTC
>JBJMHP010000215.1:0-29236 GCA_045807325.1 Actinomycetes bacterium
GCTTGAGCTTGCCGCCGGCGGAGCGCGGGAGTTGCTGGCGGCGCTCGACGATGACTTGGGGGTCGTGGACGCCGAGCCCGAGGAGCTGTCGGGTGACGGCCTGGCCGAGCCGGGTCTCCAGCCGGTTGTCGTCGGCTGGCGCCGCGTGGCTGGGGACGATGAGCACACGCAGGGCCGGGCCGTCCTGGACGACCTGGAACTCGCGGACCTGGGGGTCGCGGGTCAGCAGGGCGAACTGCAGAGGGTGGACGGCGACCCGGCCGCCGTCGCGGGCGGCAAGCCAGAGGACGTCGTCGCTGCGGCCGTGGATGGTCCTGGCGCGGACCAGGATCCGCCCGCACGGGCAGGGGTCGGGGTCGAGGGTGACCAGGTCGGTCACCTCCAGCCGGAGCAGCGGCTGGACCAGGTTGTACAGGTTGGTGACCAGCAGCCGGGCGCCGGGCTGGCCAGCCGGCACCGGCTGGCCGTCACCGTCGAGGTTCTCGACCAGGGTGGTGTCCTCGAACAGGTGGATGCCCTGGTGGTGCTGGCATTCGGAGCCGAACAGCCCCTCAGTGGAGCCGTAGACGTCGAAGGGGCGGACCCCGAAGGCCTCGGCGAGTCGCTGGGTCATCGCTGGGGTGCGGAGCTCGGCGACGGTGACCAGCATCCGGGGCGACAGCCGCAGCCGGCCGGCCTGTTGCTCGTCGGCCAGCCACATGGCCACCGACGGGTAGACGTTCAGGTAGGTCGGCTGGAACCGGTTGAGCGCCTCGACCAGCCGCGGGAGCGGCAGGGTGACCGGCAGGGCCAGGACCCGGTGCAGGCCGATCGAAAGGGTGGCCGCCCCCTGGCGGGTGACATGGGAGGGCCCAACGCCGCCGAGGAAGGCCATCCGCTGGCGGGGCAGGCTGGGCCGCAGACCTGCCCAGTTGGAGCTGCGCACGAACTGGGCGCCGATCGACCGCCAGCCGACCGGGTCGTAGACGAACAGGCCCGGGCGGCCCGAGGAGCCGCTGGTCACCAGCACCCGGTAGCGGTCCAGGTACAGCCGGTCACCGGTCAGCTGTCCGACCCAGTCCAGCAGCGTGTCGCGGCGCAGCCGCGGGTCACAGACCAGCTCGTCGAAGTGCTCCATGAGCAGGGCCTTGTCGAGCACGGGGAGGCGCTGCAGCTGGACCGGCCCGTCGCCGAGGGGCCGTTCTCGGCCAGCCAGCGGCGGTAGAACGGCGAATGCGAAGCGGCGTGGCGCACCACAGTCTCCAGGCGCTGCTGCTGGTGGGCGGCCAGTTGGGCGCGTGGCCCGACCGCAAGGTCGTCATCGTGCACCACCTACAGCACCGCTACGACCTCGACCGGCCACGGTGACCCGGCGCCAGACCCCTCAGGCGCCCCAGCCCGCCTGGGCGCCGCCGACCCTCTCGGCCACGATCCGCTCGTCGTGGCCGGAGTGGGCATAGGCGGCCATCGGATCGGGGTCCAGGCCCTGGTCGGTGCGGAGGTCGGCCAGCAGGGGGCGGACGTCGGTGGCGAAGGCGTCCATCAGCACGCCGTTGGCGCCGAGGACGTCGCCGGCCTGCTGGGCGGCCGACAGGGCGTCGCGGTCGACCAGCAGGGCCTTGGCGGTCAGCTCCTGGACGTTCAGGACCGAGCGGATCTGGCCGGGGATCTTGCGCTCGAGGTTGTGGCACTGGTCGAGCATGAAGCAGACGCCGGCCTCGGGGGCGAACCCGCCGCCGCGGATGACCTCGTACATGATCCGGAACAGCTGGAAGGGGTCGGCGGCCCCGGCCATCAGGTCGTCGTCGGCGTAGAAGCGGCTGTTGAAGTCGAACGCGCCCAGCTTCTGCTCGCGGAGCAGGAAGGCGACGATGAACTCGATGTTGGTCCCGGGGGCATGGTGGCCGGTGTCCACGACCACCACCGCCTTGGGGCCGAGCCGCAGGCAGTGGGCGTAGGCGGTGCCCCAGTCGGGCACGTCGGTGTGGTAGAAGGCCGGCTCGAACAGCTTGTACTCGAGCACCAGGCGCTGGTCGTCGCCGAGCCGCTCGTAGGTCGCGGCGAGGGCCTCGGCCAGGCGGTCCTGGCGGTCGCGGAGGTCGTCCTGGCCGGGGTAGTTGGTGCCGTCGGCGAACCACAGCTTCAGATCCCGGGAGCCGGTGACGTCCATGATGTCGACGCACTCGAGCAGGTGGTCCAGGGCCTTGCGGCGCACCCGCGGGTCGGGGTTGCAGACGCTGCCCAGCTTGTAGTCGTCGTCCTGGAACACGTTGGCGTTGATCGTGCCCAGCTCGATGCCCTCGTCCTGGGCGTGCTTGGCCAGCCGGCCGTAGTCGTCGACGGTGTCCCAGGGGATGTGCAGGGCCACGCTGGGGGCGATCCCGGTGTGGCGGTGCACCTGGGCGGCGTCGGAGATCTTCTCGAAGGCGTTGCGGGGCACCCCCGGCTGGCCGAACACCTTGAACCTGGTCCCGGAGTTGCCGTAGGCCCAGGACGGCGTCTCGATGCGCTGGGTCCGCAGGGCGTCCTTGACGGCGGTCACGTCGGTGGTCATCGCAAGTTCTCTCCTCTCCGGCTTCAGCGCAGGAAGCCCATGGGCACGCCGCCGTCGACCGGGACCAGCAGCCCGGTTGTCACCTCCAGCGACCCGCTGGTCAGGGCCAGCACCGCCTCGGCCACGTGCTCGGGCAGGATCTCGCGCTTGAGCAGGGTCCGCTCGGCGTAGTACTTGCCCAGGTCCTCCTCCTTGACGCCGTACACCCGGGCCCGGTCGGCGCCCCAGCCGCCGGCGAAGATCCCCGACCCGCGGACCACCCCGTCGGGGTTGATGCCGTTGACCCGGATCCCGTCGGCGCCCAGCTCGGCCGCGAGCAGCCGGACCTGGTGGGCCTGGGAGGCCTTGGCCGAGGAGTAGGCGACGTTCTTGGGGCCGGCGGCGACGGCGTTCTTGCTGGCGATGTAGACGATGTCGCCGCCCAGCCCCTGGCGGCGCATGGCCAGGGCGCTCTCCCGGGAGACCAGGAACGACCCCCGCGGCATCACGTTGTGTTGTAAATCCCAGAGCTGGGCGCTGGTCTCCTCCAAGGCGGCCGACTTGGACAGCCCGGCGTTGTTGACCACCAGGTCCAGGCCGCCGAAGGCGAGGGCGCCGGCGGCGACCCCGGCCTTGATGGCCTCCTCGTCGGCCACGTTCATCTCCACGGCCACGGCCACGTCGGGGCCGCCCAGCTCCTTGGCCAGGGCCTCGGCCCCGGCCAGGTCCAGGTCGGCCACGATCACACACGCCCCCTGGGAGGCCAGGGCGTGGCAGGTGGCCCGGCCGATCCCCGAGGCCCCGCCGGTGACCAGGGCCACCCGGCCGGCCAGCGGCCTGGGCTTTCCCATCCGCTGGAGCTTGGCCTCCTCCAGGGCCCAGTACTCGACCCGGAACTTCTCGGCCTCGTCCACCGGCTGGTAGACCGAGACGGCCTCGGCGCCGCGCATCACGTTGATGGCGTTGAGGTAGAACTCGCCGGTCACCCGGGCGGTCTGCTTGTTCCTGCCGAAGGAGAACATGCCGACCCCGGGGACGAGCACGATGGCCGGGTCGGCGCCGCGCATGGGTGGGGTGTCGGGACCGGCGTGGCGCTCGTAGTAGGCGCGGTACTCCTCCCGGTACTCGCCGTGCAGCTCCTCCAGGCGGGCCTCGACCTGCTCCAGGGGCGCGTCGGGGGCGGTGTCACACAGCAGCGGCCGCACCTTGGTGCGCAGGAAGTGGTCCGGGCAGGAGGTGCCGAGGGGGACCAGGCGGTCAAGGGCCTCCCTCGACAGGAAGTCCAGGACCACCTCGCTGTCGGTCCAGTGGCCGACCATGCGGGCGTCGGTCGAGGCGATCCGGCGCAGCAGCGGGACCAGCTCGGCCGCCCGGGCCCGGCGCTCGGGCTCGGCCAGCGGCGCCCGGTCGGCCCGGACCGCCCCCAGCGGGTCGGGGCGGCCGGTGCGGGCGATGAACTCGGCCGCCTCCCGGATGAGCTGGAAGGCCCGCTGCTCGCACTCGTCGCTGCTGGCGCCCCAGCAGGTCAGCCCGTGCCCGCCCAGGACCACGCCCTCCAGGTCGGGGTCGTCCTGCAGGAGCTGGCGGTGGAGGCGGCCCAGCTCCCAGCCGGGCCGGATCCAGGGGATCCAGGCGACCCGGCCCCCGTAGCACTCGGCCGTCAGGCGCTCGCCGTCGGCGCTGGCGGCCAGGGCGATCACGCTGTCGGGGTGCAGGTGGTCGATGTGGGGCCGCTCCACCAGCCCGTGCATGGGGGTGTCGATCGACGGCGCCGCGCCGCCCGGCCCGTAGGCGCACCACGGAAACAGCTCCACCATCTCGTCCTCGTGGGCCTGGCCGCGGTAGCGGCCGTCCAGGCCGCGGAGGCGGTCCAGCTCCAGCACGGCCAGCCCGCCGAAGCGCAGCGTCCCTAGGTCGCCGCCGGAGCCCTTGACGTACAGCAGGGTCGCGGGCTGGCCGGTGGCGGCGTGGGTGACCTGCACCTTGCAGGAGGTGTTCCCCCCGCCGTAGTTGGTGACGGTGGGGTCGGCGCCGAGCCGGTTGGCCCGGTCGAGCATGGCGTGCACGTCGGCCGGGATGCCGGCGGGCACGTCGTCCCGGCTGGGACCGTTGGTGTCGGGTTGCTGGCTCATGGCTACCTCGCGGTTCTCAGCTGGCGCCTCGGCGGCGCAGGACCAGGGCGTTGAACAGGGCCGACACCAGCAGGACGGCGCCGAGGGCGAACAGCTGGTACTGGCTGCCCTGGGAGCCCTCGAAGTAGAGCAGGATCCCGGCGTTCAGCCAGACGATCAGCAGCGCCGCCACCAGCACCCCGGCGACCCGGCCGACCCCGCCGGCGATGGCCACCCCGCCGAGCACGGCGATGGTGATGGCCGGCAGGGCCATGCCGTTGCCGACGGTGCCGGCGTCGGGCCGGGCCGAGGCGAACTGGGCCGCGGTGATCACCGCCACCACCGCCGAGAGCAGCCCCGAGAGGGTGTAGGCGCCGAAGCGGACGCGGGCCACGTCCAGGCTGGCGTAGCGGGCGGCGACCTCGTTGGTGCCGACCGCGTACAGCCGGCGGCCGTAGGGGGCCCGGTTGACCAGCAGCCAGATGACGACCGCGACCGGCAGCAGGAAGGTGAACACCTGCCGGGGGATGGCCAGGCCGCCGAGCTGGACCGAGTGGGTGATGGAGTTCAGGTCCTGGAGCGGCCTGGTCGAGATGGGGGCGTTGTCGTTGCTGATCAGGGCCAGCGAGCTGTAGGCGTAGTAGGTCGCCAGGGTGGCGATCAGCGCCGGGACCTGCAGGTAGGCGACGAGGAGGCCGTTGACGGCGCCCAGCACCACCCCGGCCGCCAGGGCCAGGAGCAGCGCCGGCAGGAACGGCCACTCCCACATGCCGTAGGCGAAGCCGAAGACCATGCCGACCAGGCTGACCATGGCCCCGACCGACAGGTCGATGCCGCCGCGCCCGGACACGATCACCAGCAGCTGGGCCAGGCCGAGAATGGCCAGGGGGACCATCGACTCCAGGGCCGAGGCCATGTAGTCCAGGTCGTAGGGGGCGACCAGGTAGCCGCCGGCGCTGAGGACGAGGAACCACACCAGCACGACCACGAGCAGGATGACCAGCAGGGCCACCCGGTCCTCGAGCAGCGAGCGGGCCAGCGACCCCACCCCAGCGCGCCGGGCCGGGCCGGCGGCCTGGGTGTCGGGGGCCTGGGTGTCGGTTGTCACAGCGACCGCCTCCTCCGCTGGCGGAGCAGGTCGACACCGACCGCCACCAGGATGAACACGCCGATGAACAGCGCCGTGAGCTCGCTCGGCCACCCCAGCAGGGTGACCGCGGCGCTGACCGTCCCGACCAGCAGGGCGCCGAGGACGGTGCCGAGCACCGTGCCCCGGCCGCCCAGGATGCTGGTGCCGCCGATGACCACGGCCGCGATCACCTGCAGCTCGAAGCCGGTCCCGACGGCCTGGCCGATGCGGCCGCCGCCGCCGATGTAGACCACCGCGGCCAGCCCGACCAGCAGCCCGGTGATGACGTAGACCGACACCAGCCGGCGGGTCACCCGAACCCCCTGGAGCCGGGCGGCGTGGGCGTCGTTGCCGATCGCGTACAGGTGCCGGCCGGTGGGGGAGTAGCGCATGTAGGCCCACATGAGGGCGGCCAGCACGACCGCGAGGAGGAAGGCGTTGGGCACGCCGAAGCTGCGTCCCTCGGCGCCGCCGCCGAGGGCGGCCAGGGTGCCGGGGATGTTGTTGACCTCCTCGCCGCCGAAGATCTGAAAGGCCAGCCAGCGGTAGAGGTTGAGGGTGGCGAAGGTGACGATGATCGGGTGGACCCGGCCGTAGGCCACGAGCACGCCGTTGACCAGGCCGAGGGCGGCGCCGATGACGACGGCGACAGCAATGGCGGGCAGGAGCCCGAGGCCGCTGTCGCGGACCAGCTGGCCGACCACCACCATGACCACGGCCACGGCGCTGCCCACCGACACGTCGATGCCGCCGGTGACGATGATCGCCGTCATCCCCACGCCGACGATCGCCACCGGGGCGACCGCGGCCATGAGGTCCTGGAGGGTGGAGGCGGTGAAGAAGGTGTCGACGGCGAAGGACAGGACCAGCCAGAGCACGGCCAGGACGCCCAGGAGCACCAGCTCCTGACCCTCGATGGCCCGGGCGGTGACCCGCCGGGGGCGGGCGGTGGTGGCGGCGGCGCTCATCTGGTGTCCACCTCCTGGGCGACGGCGGCCCGGGCCGAGTCGAGCATCGTGCCCT
Organism: Actinomycetes bacterium; assembly: GCA_045807325.1. Taxonomy (GTDB): domain Bacteria; phylum Actinomycetota; class CALGFH01; order CALGFH01; family CALGFH01; genus CALGFH01. The sequence continues at coordinate 6,776 of JBJMHP010000215.1, forward strand.
CCCCGGACTCGTCGCCGGCGGCGGCGGCCAGCACGTCGGCCTGGGAGGCGCCGTGGCCGAACTCGGCCACGATCGTCCCGGCCCGGACGACCAGCACCCGGTCGGCCAGCTCCAGCACCTCCAGCAGGTCGGAGGAGACGACCAGGACGGCCGTGCCCTGGTCGGCCAGGGCGAGGATCTGCTTGTGGATCTCCTCCTTGGCGCCGACGTCGACGCCCTGGGTCGGCTCCTCGAGCACCAGCACCCCGGGGCGCTCGACCAGCTGGCGGGCCAGCACCACCTTCTGCTGGTTGCCGCCGGACAGGGCGTTGACCGGGGTCTGGGGGCCGGGCGCCTTGATGGCGATGCGCTTGATGAGGTCGGTCGCGACCTGCTGCTCGCGGCGGCGGTCGACCCACAGGCGCAGCCGCCGCAGCAGGTGCAGGTGGGCGACCGAGATGTTGAAGGCGATCGACTTGATCCCGAAGACCCCCTGGGCCTTGCGGTTGCCGGGCAGCAGGGCGATGCCGGTCCGGGCCGCCGCCTGGGGGGTCGGCAGCCTGACAGGCCTGCCGTCGAGGGTGATCGTGCCGGTGTCGGCGGGGTCGATCCCGTACAGGGCACGGGCCAGCGGCCCGGTGCCCGAGCCGATCAGCCCGTAGACCGCGACCACCTCGCCCGGCCGGACGGCGAAGCTGACGTCGGAGAAGCCGCCGCGGCGGCCCAGCCCGCTGACCTGGAGGGCCGGCTCGACGTCGGCGGCGATCCGGTGGCCGGCCGGCGGGCCGCCCGGGACGTGCCCGACCATCAGCTCCACGATCTTGCGGATGGTCACCTCGCGCATCGGGTGGGCGGCGACCTTCTCGCCGTCGCGCAGCACGGTCACCCGGTCGGCGATGACCGACAGCTCGTCCAGGCGGTGGCTGATGTAGATGATCCCCACGTCGTGCTCGCGCAGCCCCCTGACCACCTGGAACAGGGTGTCGATCTCGCGGTCGGTGAGGATCGCGCTGGGCTCGTCGAGGATCAGGATCTTGGGGTCGTGGGAGAAGGCCTTGGCGATGGACACCAGCTGCTGCTCGCCGACCGGGATGTCGGCGACCCGGACGTCGGCCAGGGTGCGGTCCAGCCCGAGGCGGTCCAGCAGCTCGTCGACCTTGGCCCGCTGGGTGGCCCGGTCGACCAGCACGCCCTTGGTGAGCTCGCGGCCGATGAAGATGTTCTCGGCCACCGACAGCTCGCCGAACAGCTGCGGCTCCTGGTAGACGGTGGCGATGCCGGCATCGAGGGCGGCCGAGGTGTTGCCGCCGAGGCGCTGCCCGTCCATCTCGACGGTTCCCTCGTCGGCGGTCTCGGCCCCGGAGATGATCTTGATGAGGGTGGACTTGCCCGCGCCGTTCTCACCGACCAGCGCGTGCACCTCCCCGGAACGGACGTCGAAGTCGACACCGCGCAGCGCCTGGACGCCGCCGTAGCGCTTGCGGATGCCGGTCAGGCGCAACAGCACCTCGGGTTCGGTCACGGCGTTCCCCGCCTTCGCGTGCCCGGAAGCCCGCGGCCACCGGATGGGCCCGGCGGCCGCGGGCGTCGGCGGCCGCTCAGTAGTTGAACTGGTTGACGATGTCCTTGGTGATCCGCAGCGGCGGGCCGAGCAGGACCATCTTCTTGTCCGGGAAGTACTCCACCGCGGTCAGCTTGTCGTTGACCTGGTTCTTGGCCTGCAGCTCCTTGTTGTCGTACAGCTGCTTGGCCGACCAGGCGGTCAGGTAGCCGAGCTGCTCGACGTCCCACAGGATGGCCGCGGTGGAGGAGCCGTCGTCCAGGTAGGGCTTCATCGCCTGGGGGGTGCCCAGCCCGACGGTGAAGACCTTGCCGATCTTGCCGGCCTCCTTGACCGCCTTGGCCACCCCGGGGGCCGAGGAGGTGCACTCGCCGACCAGGCCCTTGATCTCGGGGTGGGCGTTCATCAGGTCCTTGGCCATGGAGACGGCCTTGGCCTCGTCCTCGCCGGCGTAGACGATGTCCACGATCTTGGCGTTGGGGTACTTGGAGGCCGTGTAGGACTTCTGGACGTCGATCCAGGAGTTCAGGTTGGCCGCGGTCTGCCCGCACGACACGATCGCGTACGGGGCGTCGGATCCCGCCTTCTCCAGCAGCGCGTCGGTCAGGCCCTGCCCGATGCCCTCGGCGGTCGCCTGGTTGACGAACAGCTCGCGCACCGAGTTGGGCGCGTCGGTGTCGGAGGTCATGACCCGGATGCCCTTGGACTTGGCGTCGTCCAGGATCGGGGCCATCGAGTCGGGGTCGTTGGGCGCGACCACCAGCACGTCGACCTTCTGCTGGATGAGCGACTTGACGATGTCGGTCTGGGCGCCCGGGTCGGCCGTGGTCGGGCCCTTGTAGATCCACTCCAGCCCGAGGTCCTGGGCGGCCTGCTTGCCCCCGGTGTTCATCGCCTCGAAGTACGGCACCCCCTGGAGCTTGGGGACGAACGCCACCTTGACGGTCTTGGACTGGCCACCGCCGGCGGCCGAGCCCCCCTCCTCCTTCTTGCTGCAGCCGACCAGCGCCAGCGCAGCGGCCACCACGAACACCAGGATCGGCCTGGCGAACGGCTTCCATCTCATGACGTCTTCCTTTCTGCTCCCGACTTGTGCCTGTCTGGCTGCCTGGTCGGCACCTCCTCCTCTCCGAGCCTCAGACGCCGACCTCCAGCCGGTCGGCCGCCACCAGCTCCCGATAGCGGCCGTATTGCTCGGCCAGCCGATCGGTCGCGGACGGCTCGACCCGCCGGATCTCCGGCCCGGCGCCCGATCGGACCACCTCGCGAGCCTGGGCAAGGTCCTGGATGTCGCCCAGCGCGATCAGCTGGACGCAGATGTTGCCGAGCGCCGTCGCCTCCACCGGCCCGGCGATCACCGGCAGGCCGGTGACGTCGGCCACGGCCTGGTTGAGCAGCTGGTTGCGGGAGCCGCCGCCGACGACGTGCACGGCCGGGGCCGGGCGGCCGGTGACCGCCGCCAGGTCGTCGACCGTGCGCCGGTAGCCGAGGGCCAGGCTGTCCAGCACACAGCGGATGAGGGCGGCCTCGCCGTCGGGCTCGGGCTGGCCGGTCCGCGCGCAGTAGGCCCGGACCCGGGCCGGCAGGTCGCCGGGGGCGACGAAGTCGGGGTGGTCGGGGTTGACGATGCTCACCCCGACCGGGGCCGGCGTGGCCAGGCGGACCATGTCGTCGTAGCCGTACTCGCGGCCCTCCCTGGCCCACTGGCGCCGGCTCTCCTGCAGCAGCCACATCCCGGCGCTGTTGCGCAGCAGCCGGATGGTGCCGTAGGCGCCGCCCTCGTTGGTCAGGTTGGCCGCCATGGCCGCCTCGGTGATCTGTGGCTCCCTGGTCTCGACCCCGACCAGCGACCAGGTGCCGGAGGAGATGTAGGCGGCGTCGGGGTCCTCCAGCGGGACCCCGACCACGGCGCTGGCCGTGTCGTGGCTGGGCGGAGCGATCACCCTGGCGGCCGCGTACCCGGGGAGGTCGGGCCGGACGGGGCCGAGGTCGGTGCCGGCGTCCACGACCTCGGGCAGCAGGTGGGTGGGGACGCCGAGCTGGCCGAGCAGGTCGTCGGCCCAGCGGCCACCGGCCATGTCGTAGGCCCCGGTCGTGCTGGCCACCGTGTACTCGGCCACCGCGGTGCCGGACAACAGGTGGTGGAACAGGTCGGGGATCATCAGGAGGCGGTCCGCCCGTCCCAGCGTCCCGGCCCGGGCCTCGGCCATGAGCTGGAAGACGGTGTTGATCTCGATGAGCTGGATGCCGGTGGCCAGGTACAGCCGCTCCCGGCCGACCCGGCCGATGGCCTCGCCGAGCATGCCCGCGGTGCGGGGGTCGCGGTAGCTGATCGGGTCGGCGAGCAGCTCGCCGTCGCGGTCGAGGAGCCCGTAGTCCACGCCCCAGGCGTCCACGCCGACGGCGTCGACCGTGCCCGCCGCCTGGCCGGCGGCGGCCAGCCCGGCCCGGATCTGCGACCACAGGTCCTGGGCGTCCCAGCGGAGGTGCCCGTCATGGGGGCGGGGCGGGGTGGGGAAGCGGTGCAGCTCCTCCAGGGCGACCCGGGCGCCGTCGAAGCGTCCGAGCACGACCCGGCCGCTCTCGGCGCCGAGGTCAACGGCGACGACGTTGCGGGTGGTCATCGCCTCGACTCCGCCGGGACCCGCTGGACCGTGACGCCCGCGGCCTTCCAGGCCAGGACCTCCTCGTCCGGGGTGCCGTCGTCGGTGATGAGGCCGGTGATCCCGGCCGTCTCGACGAACGGGTGCAGGGCGAACCGGCCCACCTTGCTGTTGTCGAACAGCCCGTAGACCGTGCTGCTGATCGCGACCAGCCGCCGCTTGACCGCCGTCTCGTCGGGCGACAGGTCGAGCAGGCCGAGGTCGGGCGAGAGCGCCCGCAGGCCGAAGAAGCCGTAGGTCAGGCGACCCCGGCCGGCCAGGGTCGCGCCCATGTCGCCGACCAGCGCCCACGACGACCGCCGCAGGGTGCCGCCGGGCATGACCACGGTCGCGTCCGACTCGACCAGGGCCTCGGCCGCCGGCAGCCCGTTGGTCACCACCACCAGGCCGCGGCGGTCCCGCAGCTCCCTGATCAGGTAGTAGCAGGTGGTGCTGCCGTCGACGGCGATGGCGTCGCCGTCCTTGACCATGCGGGCGGCCTCGCGGGCCACGGCCAGCTTCTCGGCGACGTGGAGCTGCAACCGCATCTCGAACGCCCCCTCGTCCGCCGAGGGGGCGGGGACGGCGCCGCCGCGGACCCGCCGGAGCAGGCGCCGCCGCTCCAGCCGCTCCAGGTCCTTTCGGACGGTCACCAGCGAAACCCCGAACCGCTCGGCCAGGTCGGGCACGCTTACGCGGCCGGCGTCCTCGAGGAGCCGCATGACCTCATGCTGGCGATCGCGTTCGCTACTACCCGGCATCGGGCTACCTCACAGGGGTGTGTGCGCGAGGTGCGCAGCCGGACCGTAGATGGCGATTTCCGGGCACGTCAATGGAGTGGGGACAAATGGCCCACAGCCCGGTTCTGTTCGAAAGCATCAGGCTTTCGTTGGACGATTTCCGAGCTGGTCCTCGAGATGGAAGACCTCCTCCAGCAGGACCAGCCCCTCGTCCGGGTCGCCCCCCTCCAGGCCGACGAAGAACGGGGCCATGTCGGCCTGCCACCGCCGGTTGACGTCGGTCCTGGCCATGGCGGCCAGCGAGGCCTGCAGGTTGTCGGCCTCGACGTAGCCGACCAGGAGCCCGTCGTCGTGCAGGAACAGGCTGTAGTTCCGCCAGCCGGTGTCGGCCAGGGCCTGCAGCATCTCCGGCCAGACCCGCTCGTGACGCCGGCGGTACTCGTCCATGCGATCGGGGTGGACGCGCAGCAGGAAACAGTGCCGTCGGCTCATGGCGGATCGCCTCCCGGGGTGGGCGGACGCATAAACTTGAGCTCCCAATTCGGCGGGCCGGATCGCTTGAATTGATGTGCAACCGTCGGAGCAGGGAGGGTACCGCATGCTGCTGGCCAGAGAGCGTGAGCTGATCGCCGAGTTCGGGCGCCGGATGACCAGCGACCGGCTGGTGGTGGGGACCTCGGGCAACCTGAGCATCCGCGACGGCGACCTGCTCGCGGTGACGCCGACCGGCCATGCCTACGACACGCTCACGCCCGACCTGGTCTGTGTCCAGCGGCTCGACGGCTCGGCGGTCGAGGGCAGGCTCGCCCCCACCAGCGAGCTGCCCATCCACCAGCTCATCTACGGGCACACCGACGCCGCCGCGGTCGTCCACACCCACTCGACGGCCGCCACCGTCGTCTCGACCGTGGTCGAGGAGCTGCCGACGATCCACTACATCCTGGCCGTCATGGGCGGCCCCATCCGGGTGGCGCCCTATGCCACCTTCGGGAGCGAGGAGCTGGCCGCCAACGTGCTCGCCGCCATCGAGGACCGCTCGGGCGTGCTGCTGGCCAACCACGGCGCGGTGACCTACGGGCCGACCATCCAGGTGGCCTACGACCGCGCCCTGTACCTTGAGTGGGTCGCCGAGGTCTGGCTCCGGGCCCACAGCCTGGCGCCTCCCCTCACCCCCCACATCCTCGACGAGACGCAGATGGCCGACGTGCACGCCAAGATCCAGGGCAGCTACGCCACCGGCGGCCGCCCCCGGCTCGTCGGAACCGAGCCGGTGCGAGCGGCCGACGTCGGGTCATGATCAAGCGGCTGCGGTTCGAGGGCGTGACCGGGGAGCCGCTGGCCGCCGTGTTCCACCCGCCACACCCGACCGGCCCGGACAGCGGGGTGCGGGGCAGCCTGCTGGTGGTGCACTGCTTCACCTGCTCCAAGGACCTGAACACCATGTCCCGGCTGGCCCGGGGACTGGCCGGCGCCGGCTTCGCCGTGCTGCGGTTCGACTTCACCGGGCTGGGCGAGAGCGGCGGCGACTTCGCGGCCACCACCCTGTCGACCAACATCGGCGACCTGGCCCGGGCCGTGGCCTGCCTGCAGGAGCGGGCGCCGGGGCCGATCGGCCTGGTCGGCCACAGCTTCGGCGGCGCCGCCTGCCTGCTGGCCGCCGGCGAGCTGGCACCGGTCCGTTCGGTGGCGGTGCTGGCCGCCCCCAGCACCGCCGGGCACGTCCGGGGGCTGTTCAAGGGGACGGAGGGCGAGATCGACAAGGCCGGGAGCGCCTGGGTGCGGATCGGCGACCGCGCCTTCCCGATCTCGGCCGAGTTCCTGGACGATCTGGAGCGCCACGAGGTGGAGCGCCGGACCGCCGAGCTGGGCCGCCCGCTGCTGGTCCTGCACCCGCTGGACGACAAGGTGATCGACGTGACCGAGGGGGAGCGGGTCTTCGCCATGGCCCGCCAGCCCAAGGCCTTCGTCCCCCTGCTCGCCGCCGACCACCTGCTGACCAGCCGCCGCGCCTCAGCCCAGGCGGTCGGCATCCTGGTCGACTGGTTCACCCGCACCTTCGAGGCCACCGGGTCGGGCGGCAGCTAGGGACGCGCGGGCGGTCCCCGCGTCGACGCGGTCGGCGTCGTCCAGGGTGTGCCGGACCTGGGCGTGCAGGCCGTCGGCCTCCTCGAGGAGCCGCGCGGCCCCGGGCAGGTCCCCTCCGCCGGCGGCGGCCCTGGCCAGGGAGTCGAGCGCCAGCGTCTGGGTCTCGAGGTCGTGGTGGCGGCGTGCCTCCTCCAGCACGGTCTGGAGGTCGGCGATGGCGGCCTGGTCGTCCTGCTCGGCCCCAAGGGCGGCGAGGACGCAGCGGGTGAGCAGGGCGCCGTCTCCGCCGCCGGACGCCCGGTACCAGCGGTCGTTGGCCTCCAGCAGGGTGCGGGCGGTGGCCTGGTCGCCCGCGCCCCGCAGGGCACGGGCCAGGTGGATCCGGGCGGTGGCGGCGATGCGGAGGTCGCCGGCGGTGGCTGCCGCCTGGATGGCCCGGGCCAGGGTGTCACGGGCCTGTCCCTGGGCTCCCGACCGTTGCTGGACGCGGCCGAGGGTCGTCAGGTGCAGGGCCGCCTGGCCGGCGAACCCCAGCCGCTCCGAGAGGGCCGCGGCGCGGGTGAGGGCGTCGGCGGCGTCGCCGAAGCGGTGCTCGGCGTTGGCGATGGCGCCGAGCATGGCCTCGGCGTGGACCATGCCCCAGGCGTCCCCGATCGGGGTCAGGAGCCGCACCGCCTCGGTGGCCGCGCGGGTGGCGCTGCCGGTGTCGCCCAGCATGATCGACCCGAAGGCGCCGAGCAGCAGGCTGGCCGCCGTCTCCCACGGCAGGTCGAGCCGCCGGTACACCGCCTCGCTGGCCGCGGCGCTCTCAAGGACCTCGAGGGGGCGTCCCTGCTGGATGCGGAGGAACGCCAGGTGCCGCCGGGCGTCGGCGGCCAGGCGGCCGTCGCCGAGCCCCTCGGCGGCGGCGAGGGCGGCGTCCAGGTCGCCCTGGGCCGCCTCGACGTTGCCGGCCGACGCTTCCAGCCAGCCGGCCAGCAGCAGGCCGGTTGCCCGCTCGTGGGGGGTGGTGTCGCGCCGGGCCGCCTCGAGGGCGGTGCGCACCCGGGCGGCCCCGGCGACGCCGTCGCCGAGGACCACCCAGGTCCAGCCGAACCCGTTGGCCAGCCGGAGGCCCTGCCGCGGGTCGTGGCCGGCGGCCCAGGCCAGGGCGGCGTCGATGTTGGCCCGCTCGCCGCGGACCAGGGCCAGGCACTCCGGCTGGGCCCGGCTGCGGACGGTGGCGGCGCAACGGTCGGCGGCCTCGGCGAACCAGGCGGTGTGGGCGGCGGCGGCGTCGCCGGCCAGCCCGGCCTCCTCGAGGCGGGTGCGGGCGAACGCGCGGATGCTGTCCAGGAGCCGGTAGCGGGTGGCGCCGTCCTCGGCTGTCTCGACGCTCAGCATGGACCGGTCGGCCAGCCTGCCGATCACGTCGACCGCGGAGGTGCCGGGGACGCCGAGCGCGCCCATGACGTGCTCGGCCGCGGCCAGGGGCGCCCCGCCGGCGAAGCAGGACAGTGCCCACAGGCCTCGCTGGTCGTCGGGGAACAGCAGGTCGTAGCTCCCCAGGCGATGGCGGCGGCGAGGACGCGGCGCCGTTCCGGACGGCGGCTGGTGGGGTCCTGGAGGAGGGTGAAGCGGTCGTCCAGCCGGCGCGCGATCTCCTGGACCGACAGCGACCTGACCCGGGCGGCGGCGAGCTCGATGGCCAGGGGCAGGCCGTCGAGGGACCGGCAGACCGCCTCGACGGTCGCGGCGGTGTCGTCGTCGAGGGCGAACTGCCGGCGCATCCTGGCCGCGCGGTCGGCGAACAGCGTCACCGAGTCCGGCAACGGCAACGGGTCCAGCGCATGGACGGCCTCGCCGTCGATGCCGAGCGGGGCCTGGCTGGTGGCGAGGATCCGAAGCGGCGCCGCGCCGTCCAGCAGCCGGGTGGCCAGGTCGGCGACGCCGTCGAGCACGTGCTCGCAGTTGTCCAGGACGAGCATCGTCTCGGCGGCGGCGACGCGGTCGAGCAGGGTCTGCTCGCCACCGGTGAGCTGCAGCGCCTCGGTCACCAGCCGCCAGATCGACGTGGTGGCGTCGGCCACCTCCAGCCTGACCAGCCAGACGCCGCCGCCGGGACGTAGGGGGGTGGGCAGGTTGCCGACCACCAGGGCCGGTGCCGCCGTCCCGGGAGCGGCCGCGGCCGCGTCGAGCCCGCCGCTCTGCTGGAGGACCTGCCGCTCGAGCTCGCGCAGCGACCTGCCTGGCTCGATGCCCAGCTCGTCGATGAGCAGCCGGCGCACCCGCCGGCAGGCGGCCAGCGCGTCGGCCTGCCGCCCGGCGCGGTACAGGGCGGTGATCAGCGAGGCCCAGAGGCCTTCGCGCAGCGGATGCTGGCCGAGCAGCCATTCGAGCTCGGCGATCACCTCGCCGCCGGCGCCGAGGTCGACGCGGGCGGCCGCCCGGTCCTCGAGCAGGCCGAGCCGGACCTCGTCCAGACGCGACCGGTGGGGATGGAGCCAGGCGCCGTCGCCGGCATCGGCCAGGACGTCGCCCCGGAACAGCTCCAGCCCCTCGGTGGCCGCCTCCAGCGCCGCGGCGGCGTCGCCGGCGCGTCGGGCCGCCGCCGCGGCCGCGGCCAGGCCGACCACCTCGAGGGCGTCGACCCGGCCGGCGTCGAGCTCCAGGGTGTAGCCCCCGCGGCCGCCGCCGACGATGGCCGGGTCGTCCAGGGCCCGGCGCAGCTGGGACACCTTCGACTGCAGGGTGTTCCGGGCCGTGGCGGCGGCATCGTCGCCCCACAGGTCCTCGATCAGCCGCTCGGCGGTCACCGCCTGGCCGGCGTCCAAGGCCAGCCGGATGAGCAGCTCGGTGGTCTTGCCGGACGGCACCGGGAGCGGCCGGCCGTCGCGCCGGACCTCGAGCGGGCCGAGCACCCCGACGGTGAGCATGCCTCAGGCTACGCCGCCGCTCTGGAGGTGTCGTCAGGCCGCCGTCAGCGGATCGTCAGCGCACCGGGCGACCGTTCCGGTCATGGACGACGACATCCAGCTCCTGATCCGCCGGCTGATCGCCGGCGACGCCGCCGCCCGGGCGCGGCTCCGGGCCCTGGCCAGGACGGCGCGCGCTCCCACCGTGCTCGTCGCGGCCGCGCTGGTCAGCCACGACAGCGACGAGCTCCTGGCCAGGGTGGTCGCGACCGCCACCACGACCCGGGACCGCCAGCTGGTGGCCATCACCGCCGCGCACCTGGCCCACGACGTGGACCGCCTCGACGCCCTGGTCCGCGACCACCTGGCCGACCACCCCGACAGCATCCTCGCCGCCTGGATCGCCACCCAGCACCAGCGACCGGCCTGACCGGTCGGAAGGAGACCACCATGACCGCCCGAACAACCCGCCGCCTGGCCGCCGCCGCCATGGCCGCGGCCGCCCTCCTGGCCATCGCCGGGTTCACCGCCCTGGGGTCCGTCTTCGAGTACCCCCAGATCCTGAAGTCGCCCACCGCCGACATCCTCGATCTCTACCGCCGCCACCAGGGCGCCGTCACGACCTGGTTCCTGGTGCTGGTGGTCAGTGCGGCCCTGCTCGCCCCGGCCGGGATCCTGCTGGGCCGGCTGGCCGGCGGCGGCCGCGGACGATGGATCGCCGGCCTGGGCGTGGCCGCCGCCGCCGTCCAGGTCATCGGCCTCTCCCGCTGGGTCGTCCTGGTGCCGGGCATCAGCCGCGACGCGCTCGACCCGGCCAGGACCGCCCACGCCCACCACAGCTTCGAGCTCGTCCACTCCTGGCTCGGCACCGTCCTCGGCGAGACCATCGGCTACGCCCTCACCGCGGCCTTCACCGTGCTCATCACCCTGGCCGTCACCCAGGTCATCGCCCCCCGGTGGATGACCTACCTCGGGTACGTGTCGGCCGCCCTCATCGCCACCGGCGTCGTCATCCCCCTCGGGCTCGAGGCCGCCACCCTCACCAACTTCGCCGGCTACGTCGCCTGGTGCCTGTGGCTGCTGGCCATGGCCGTCCTCCTCTGGCGCGCCCGGCCGGCCATCCCGAGCAGCCCGACCGCGGCCATGGCCGGCTCGGGCTGACCATGCGACGGCTGGCCCACCGCGCCGGCGCGCCCGATGGTTCAAGGAATGAACTTGACCGGCCGGTCGGAGCGGCTCAGGCTCGCTGGCATGCGAGGCTATGGCCAGTTCTGCCCGGTCGCGTTGGGGGCCGAGGTGTTCGCCGAGCGCTGGACGCCGCTGATCCTGCGCGAGCTGCTCGCCGGGAGCCACCGGTTCAGCGAGCTGCAGCGAGGGCTGCCCGGCATCCCGCGTGCCCTGCTGACCCAGCGGCTGGGATCCCTGCAGCGAGCCGGGCTGATCGAGCGGCGCCCGACCCGAGCCGGGCGGGGCTTCGAGTACCACCTGAGCCCGGCCGGCCAGTCCTTCGGTCCGGTGGTGGAGGCACTGGGCCGGTGGGGCTACCAGTGGGCGGCCGAGCGGCTGCGGCCCGACAACCTGGACGCCGGGCTGCTGATGTGGTTCCTGCGGCGCCGGGTCCAGGTCGACCGGCTGCCGTCCGAGCGGGTGACCGTCCAGTTCGAGTTCCGCGGCGCCGACAGGCGCCACTTCTGGCTGGTCCTGCACCGGCCCGAGGTCGACCTGTGCCTGGCCGACCCCGGGTTCGACACCGACCTGTGCGTCACCACCGACGTGCGCGCGTTGACCCAGGTGTACCTGGGCCAGCTCAGCATCGCCCACGCGCTCGGTGACGGGTCGGTCACCCTGGCCGGCCGCAGCGAGCTGCGCCGCGCCTTCGGCGGGTGGATCGGCCTGAGCCCGTTCGCCGCCGCCCGGCCGTAGGGCGCTCGCCCAGGAGGTCACCTTCCTGCTCCGGTGGGCGCGCCGACCACGGTGGACGCACCCGCCCTTCGCCACTGCCCGCGGTAGCCGCTTCCAGCGCCCGGGCCGGAGCTGGGCTCCGGCCCACCGGCGTGGCGTCAGGCAGGGGTGATGTTCTGGTTGAGGCGGAACAGGTTGTCGGGGTCCCATGCCCGCTTCAGCGCGGCCAGCCGGCGGTACTTGGCCTCGCCGTAGGCGGCGCGGACCCGCTCGTCGCCCTCCCGGTCGAGGAAGTTGACGTACACGCCGTTGCCGTGCGGCCGCATGGCCTCCCACGTCCGCCGAGCCCACGCAGCCTGCCCGGGATAGCCGTCCCCGTCGCCGGCCACGGCGTTGATGTTCAGCGCGTAGCCGGCGTCGCGCCCGCTGAAGGCGGTCGCCTCCTCGGGTGTCCGGCGCACGGCCCCACCGAGCTGGAACATGATCGTGTACGACCACGGCGAGCCATGGCTCCAGGCGTGGTCGGCCAGGGTGTCGATCGCCCCGTCGCCGAGCTCGTCCAGGTAGTGGGACCGCCAGTAGTAGTGCAGGCCGTGCGGCACCGTGGCGTCGAAGGTCGCCTGGTGGGCGGCGTACGGCTTGACCGCGACCAGGTCGAGCAGCGGCCTGCCCAGCCGCCGCACCGGCGCCAGCAGCCGCTCGCCGGCGGCGGCGTCCGGTCCGGCATAGCAGCAGACGACGGTCACCACCGGCACCCCGTGGAGCCGCTCGGGAATGAGCGGGAGCGGCGGCGCCAGGCGCAGGTTCACCACCGTGCTCACCTCGTCGGGGGTGTCGGCGGCCCAGTCCCGGTAGCCGCGCAGCACCTGGTCCGCCTGCTCGGCCGGGTACAGGACCGGCCCGGCCAGCACGTGGCGCCCCACCGGGTGAAGGCGGAACTGGAAGGCGGTGACCACGCCGAAGTTCCCGCCGCCGCCGCGTAGCCCCCAGAACAGCTCCGGCTCGGTGTCGGCGTCCACCCGAACCAGACGCCCGTCGGCGGTGACGAGCTCCACCGCCAGCAGGTTGTCGCAGGTCAGACCGTGCTTGCGCATCAGCCAGCCGATGCCGCCGCCGAGGGTGAGGCCGGCCACCCCGGTGTGGGTCACGATCCCGCCGGTGGTGGCCAGCCCGGACCGCTGTGTCGCCTGGTCCAGCTCGCCCCACAGCAGGCCCGCCTGGGCCCAGGCGCTGCGGCCGCCCGGATCGACCCGGACCTCCTTCATCGGCGACAGGTCCAGGACCAGGCCGCCGTCGCAGCTGGCCGTGCCGGCCACGTTGTGCCCGCCGCCCCGGACAGCCAACGGCAGCCCGCCGGCGCGGGCGTGCTCGATCCCCGCCCGCACATCGGCCGCACCGGTGCACCGGGCGATCAGCCCCGGCCGCTTGTCGATGGCGCCGTTCCAGAGGCGTCGCGCCTCGTCGTAGCCGGCGTCCTCCGGGCCCAGCAGCTCACCCCGGAACCCGGTGACCTCGGTGAGCCCTGCCATGCGCCGCGCTCCTCCCGGGGGATGCCCTCGGGGGAAGCCTGGTCCTACGGGCCGCCGGCGTCCAGTTCAAGCAGTGAACCGCGCGGGGTGGCGTCCGGCGGCGACCAGGCTCACCCCGGGGAAGTCCAGGCCGGCCGGGGTCTGGTAGGGGCGGACCGCCTCGGCGAGGCGGGCGCGCAGCTGGTCCCTGGCGTGGTCGGGCAGGGCGGTCAGCCGCTGGCCAGCGGCCCGGCGAGCGCGGAGGTCCTGGCCAGCCATGCGTCAAAGGAGGCGTCCGCAGCGGCGTGGGCACCTCGGTGACCGTGACGCCGGGCGCGCCGAGCTGGGCGCTGACCGCCTCGAACATGACACTCAGCCACGGGTTGGCGGCCCTCGGGCCCCACACGGCCACCGCCGACCGGGTTGCCGCCTGGCTCCGGTCGACCCCTCAGGCAGAGGCCCCGGCGTGACCGGGCCGGGCGTGCAGGTACAGCGCGGTGAAGCGGTCCATGGCCGCGCCGACGGCGTCGACGTCCCCTGTGGCCAGGAGGTCGAGCAGTAGGCCGCGAGTCACCGCGATCCCCAGGCGGGCCTCGGCGCGCGCCTCGTCCAGCGGCACGCCCTGGGCGACCAGCAGGTCGACGACCGGTGGGAGCCAGGCGTCGATCGCGTCCTCGAGCAGGCGCCTCGCGGGCTCCTTGCCCAGCAGACCCTGGGCGTAGACCTCGAAGAAGAGCCGCTCATAGGGCCACAGCGCCGGGGACGTCAGGTGCTGCCAGAACACCCGCATCTGGCCGAGCGGGTCGAGCTCCGGGTTGGCCCGGAGCTCCTCCAACAGCGCCCGCTGCTGGGCCTCGACCGCGCGTACCACCTCGAGCAGGAGTCCCTCCTTGGAGCCGAAGTGGAAGATCAGCATCCGGTGGCTCGTGCCAAGCCCGGCGGCGAGCCCGCGCAGGCTGAGGTCGGCCAGGCCGTGCTCGGCCGCGTAGTCGACGGCGGCCGCGAGCAGGCGCTCCCGGGTGTCGGTGGTCGGGCGGGGCATCGGCCACTCCTCCTTTCCGTGCGCTCGACGCGAGTTACTGTACCATGTGGTACAGTAAGCTGCCGCAACCGCAAGGAGGTCCCCATGGGCCACAAGGAGATCGAGGTCCGTCAGCTGATCCCGGCCCCGCCGACAGTGGTGTTCGCGTCGCTGCTGGACCGCTCGACGTGGCCGGCCTGGTCCGGTCACGACGCGTTCGAGCCCGTGCGGCCTGGCGCGGCCGGCCCCTACGACGTCGGCTCGGTCGGCCTGCTGCGGTCCGGCCGCCGGGTCATGCGGGAACAGATCGTGGAGGTCGTACCCGACCGCCGCATCGGCTACACGCTGCTGGCCGGCCTGCCGCTGCGGGGTTACCGGGCCGACTTCGACCTGACCCCGATGGGGGAGGGCACCGAGGTCCGCTGGCAGGCAGGCTTCGACGCACCACCGGGATTCGGCTGGATCTACGTCACCGCCCTACGCCGCTTCACCCGCCGGCTGCTCGCCGGGCTCACCAGGCAGGTCCGCGACGGCGCCGCAGCCGCGCAGTGACGACAGCGGGTCCTGATGGGCTTGGCCGCTGGCCGCTTCGGCTGCCGGGCAGGTGTGACGACGCGGGCGATCGCACGCCCTCGGTCCGTGACGACGACCTCATCGGAATACCGCATCCGGTGGAGGTAGCGGCTCAGGTGGTTCCTGAGCTCCCTGACACCGACCTCCATGCGGGCTCCTCCCAACGTAGCCACTTACCGAGCGCTGTTGCAGCCACGTATCACGGTGCCGTGAGGTGGTGGGTGCGGCGGCTGGGGGGCGTAGTGCCCAGGACAGGACGGTGAGTGCGGTCAGGGCGATCAGCAGCGGCAGCTCGCCGAGGTCGTAGCCCGTGTGGTGAGGTGGGAGACGATCGCGCCGGTGTAGGTGAAGAAGGCGCCCGCATAGGCCCGCTCCTTGAGCAACGGGCGGCGGGGGACCAGCAGGGCGACCGCGCCCGGCACCTTCCAGCATCCCAGCAGCACCAGGAGGTAGGACGGATAGCCCAGGTGTGTCACCAGGTTGCGGACATAGGGAATGCGGGCGATGTCCCAGATGCCGCCGAGTCCCAGCTCGATCGCCACCATCCCATTCCACTCCACGGCGGCCGGAACGCGCGACGACGGCCTCCTTGAGGGTGGTCGCCCTGCTTGCGGGAAGCCACCGCGGCGGTTCAGCCTGGTCGCGGAGGTGACACGGTGGACGCTGAGGCGTTGAGCCATCTTGGCGACGTGGAGGAGATCCGCATCGGCGTCCGGCGGCCCGACGGCTCCACCAGGTCCGTGCCGATCTGGGTCGTGCTGATCGGCGACGACATCTACGTGCGGTCGGTGCGCGGCCCCGAGGGCGGCTGGTACCGGCGGCTGCGCGCCAACCCCGACGGCGAGGTACGTGACGGCGGGCATCGGCACCTGGTCCGGGCCGAGCCGGTCACCGATGCCGGCACGCTCGACCAGGTCACCCGCGCCTACCGGTCCAAGTACGGGGGCAGCCCATTCGTCCGGCCCCTGCTCGGGGAGCCGTCCATCGAGGCGACCCTACGTCTGGACCCGGCCTGACGACTCGCCCACCGGCTGACGCAGGACGGTGGCGCCCAGCCAGTGGCTTGCCAGCGGGGCCGGCTCGACTTCCAGGCGGCCGTGCGGCACGCCGAGGAGCGCAGGAAGAGCCCGGAGAAGCGGGTCGCCGACCAGATCACGCGATTCGCCGGCTCGATACAGTTCGTCTACACCCACGCCATGCACACCGCCCGGTCACGTACCAGCCCGAACGGCACCCGAGATGACCGCCAGCCCGCCGCCGACGCGGTACCACCGATGGCTGGGCTGGTACGCCCCGGCGATGCGGCGAGCCGTCGTCGTCAGCTCCGTCGGGCTGCTCGTCGTCGTGGTGCTCCTGTGGTTCCTCCCCTGGGGGATGGCCGTGGTCGCCGGCTGGGACGCCGCCGCGCTCACCTTCCTTCTGACCATCTGGTCGATGATCCTGCGGCCCGACGGCGCCCAGGTCGCCCAGCTGGCCACGCGCGAGGACGAGACCCGTGGCTCGGCGGCCGTGCTGCTGGTTGGGGCGAGCGTGGCCAGCCTCCTGGGCGTCGCCTTCACCCTCGACCTTGCCGGCGCTGAGGGCGGCGCCCTTCGGGTGCTGCTCATCGGCGTGGCCGTGCTGACCGTGGTGCTGTCGTGGACGGTGGTCAACACCGTCTACACGCTGCGCTACGCCGACCTGCACTACCGTTCCAGGGGCGGGGGCATCGCCTTCGGCGACTCGGACGGACCGGAGGGGCAGGAGCGGCCGACCTACCGCGACTTCGCCTATGTCGCCTTCACGATCGGCATGTGCTACCAGGTGTCCGACACGACGCTGCGCAACCCACGGATCCGGGGCACCGTGCTCTCCCACGCCTTCTTGTCGTATCTGTTCGGCGTGGTGATCGTGGCCGGCTCGGTCAACCTCATCGCCGGCCTGCTCGGCTGACCCTGGTGGCGCCGCGCCCGTGGCCGGCCGCGGTGATGCAGGCACGCCGCCGGGTGACAACGGACAGGTCCGGTGGCTATGTGGTATGCGGCTAGCAGATGGCAACACCACTGCCAGCTCGTCTCCCGCCGCCCCGCGACCGCAGGACTCCGGTCCCGGGTCCGGCTGCTCGTAGACTGCCAGGATGCGCGAATGCTCGAGCTGTGGGCAGGACAACCCCGCGGGGTTCCGGTTCTGCGGGGCGTGCGGGTCGCCGCTGGTCGACGCGACGCGCCCGCCGGCGGGCGAGGACCGCAAGGTCGTCACGGTCCTGGTCTGTGACCTTGTCGGCTTCACCGCCCGCTCCGACCGGGCCGACCCCGAGGACGTCGGGGCCATGTTGCGTCCCTTCCACGCCCGGCTGCGCGCCGAGATCGAGCGCGTCGGCGGCACCCTTGACAAGCTCATCGGGGACGCGGTCATGGCCGTGTTCGGCGTCCCGGCGGTGCACGAGGACGACCCCGAGCGGGCGGTACGGTGCGGGCTGCGCATGCTGGAGGCCATCGCCGAGCTGAACCAGGCCCATCCCGCCCTCGAGCTGGCGGTGCGGATCGGCGTCAACACCGGCGAGGCGCTGGTCGCCCTCGAACGCGGCACCGGCAGCGAGGGCGTGGTCGGCGACGTGGTCAACACCGCCGCCCGGCTCCAGGGGGTGGCCCCGGTCAACGGGGTGGTCGTCGGGGAGGCGACCTGGCGGGCCACCCAGGCACTGTTCGAGTACGAGCAGCTCGCCCCCGTCCAGGTCAAGGGCAAGGCCCAGCCGGTGCCGATCTGGCGGGTGCTCGGGGCCCGCAGCCGGCCGGGCGTGGACCTGGCCGAGCAGCCCCCGACCCCGCTGATCGGCCGCGGCGAGGAGCTGGCGGCGCTGCGACGCCACTACCGGCAGGCGTTCACCGAGCACAGCGCGCGGCTGGTCACCGTGCTCGGCGAGCCCGGAGTGGGCAAGAGCCGGCTGCTGCGGGAGTTCGCCGGCTTCGTCGACGCCCAGCCGGAGCTGGTGGCCTGGCGCCGGGGCCACTGCCTGTCCTACGGCCAGGCCGCCGGCTTCTGGGCCCTCGGGGAGATCATCAAGGCCCAGGCCGGCATCCTGGAGTCCGACGACCCCTTGGAGGTTGCCGCCAAGCTCGACGCGGCGGTCCGCGCCGTCGCCGGTGACGCCGCCGAGCGCGAGTGGCTCAAGGCGCGACTGGCCCCGCTGGTGGGGCTCGCGACCGCCGGCGAGGCGCCGGCCGGCCGGGACGAGTCCTTCATGGCCTGGCGGCGGTTCCTCCACCTGGTCGCGGGGCAGAGCCCCCTGATCCTGGCCATCGAGGACCTGCACTGGGCCGACCCGGCCCTGCTCGAGTTCGTCGAGCAGCTGCCCGACCAGGCGGGCGCGGCCGATCTGCTGGTGGTGGTCACGGCCAGGCCGGAGCTGCTCGACCGGCACCCCGGCTGGGGCGCCGGACGGCCCGATGCCACCGCCATCTCGCTGGCCCCCCTCGACGACGAGCAGACCGCGATGCTGCTCGCCGCCCTGCTCGGCCAGTCGCTGCTGCCGGCGGAGGTCCAGTCGCTGCTCCTGGAGCGGGCCGGCGGCAACCCGCTGTACGCCGAGGAGTTCGCGCGCCTGCTCACCGACCGGGGGCTGCTGACCCGGCACGGCCGCCTGACCGGCGCGTCCGACCTGCCGCTGCCGGACACGGTGCAGGCCCTGATCGCCGCCCGCCTCGACACCCTCGCGCCCGAGCACAAGGCCCTGCTCCAGTGCGCCGCCGTGTTCGGCAAGGTGTTCTGGCCGGGTGCGCTGGCCGCCATGGACGGCGTGGACGAGGAGGAGGCCCGGGGCGGTCTGGCCCAGCTCCAGCGTAAGGAGCTGATCCGGGCCGCGCGGGTGTCGGCGGTGGAGGGCGAGCCGGAGTACAGCTTCTGGCACGCGCTCATCCGGGACGTGGCCTACGCCCAGGTCCCCCGGACCAGCCGCTCCCGCCGGCACCGGGCAGCCGCCGAGTGGATCCAGGCCCTGGCCGGCGACCGCGTCGCCGACCGGGCCGAGCTGATCGCCTACCACTTCACTCAGGCGCTCGTCCATGCCCGTGCGGCCAGGGAGCTCGACCTGGCCGAGCTGGAGGGATCGACCCGGGACGCGCTGGTCCTGGCCGGCGACTCGACGATGGGGCTGAGCCTGGCCAGGGCCGGGGCGCACTACCGGCAGGCGCTGGAGCTGTGCCCGCTGGGCACCCCTGGGCGTGCCCGGGTGCTGGCCAGGGCCGCCCGGGCGGCGTTCCACGCCGGCCGGGTGGCCGAGGCGGCCGGCGCCTTCCAGGAGGCGATCGACGGCTTCGCCGCCGAGGGCGAGGTGGTGGGACAGGGTGAGGCGCTGAACCGGCTGTCGTCGGTGCTGTGGAACCAGGGCGAGGCCCGCCGCGCCCGCGAGGCCCTGCTCCGCGCCGTCGAGCTGCTGGAGCAGGCCCAGCCAGGTCCAGGGCTGTGCTCGGCCTACGCGCAGATGGCCATGGACCGGGTGATGTCCGGGCATCCGCAGGAGGCGCTGGGCTGGGCCGACAAGGCCCTCGCCCTGGCCGAGGAGCTTGGCGGGCTGCCCGAGGAGCGGCTGCGGGCCCTGGACTCCCGCGGGGTCGCGCGTGGCGACCTCGGCGACCTCGGCGGCATGGACGACCTGCGTGCCGCCCTCGAGCTGGGCCTGGAGACCGGCACCGGCTACGACACGGCGGTGGTCTACAACAACCTGATCGAGCCGCTGTGGCTCAGTGAGGGCCCGGTCGCGGCCCTGGAGACCTGCCAGGAGGCGATGGAGTTCACCGAGCGGCGCGGGCTGGGGGAGGGAACGGCCTGGATCCGGTCGGCGACCCTGGTGCCCCTGCTGGACCTGGGCCGCTGGGACGAAGCGGTGGACACCGCCAACGCCCTGATCGTGTGGGAACGCGACCACGGCGGCCAGTACATGTCGGAGATGGCTCACCAGATCAAGGCCAGAGTCCTGCTCTGGCGCGGCGAGCGGCAGGCCGCCCGCACCCTGGCCCGGGCGTTCCTGCCCCGGGCCCGCGAGATCGACGAGCTGCAGCTGCTGGTGCCGGCGCTGGCCACCGCCGCCGCCGCCGCCGAGCAGGCGGCCGGCGACCACACGGCCGCCCGCGCCCTGGTCGAGGAGCTGCAGCGGGTGGTCGGCGACCGGCCCGGAGGCCGCTGGTATCTGGGCCAGCACCTCGCCGACCTCGTGCGCGTCTGCGTGGCCGTCGGCCAGCCCGCCACCGCGGAGGCGCTCTGCGTCCAGGCGAACCACGGCGTGGCTCGCAACCAACATGGACTCCTCAGCGCCCGCGCCGCCCTGGCCGAGGCCGGCGGGGCCCTGGAGGAGGCGGCGCTGCGCTACGACGAGGCGGCCGCCCGCTGGGACGCCTACGGCCACCAGCTGGAGCACGCCCGGGCCCTCCTCGGCGCCGGCCGATGCCTCCTCACCCTCGACCGCCCAGAGGGCCGCCACCGCTTCAAGGACGCCCAGGCCATCCTGTCGACACTGAAGACCGAGCCACTCCTGGACGAGATCGACACGGCACTCGGCAACCCCACGACACCGCGCCACAACCAGCGCCGGTGAGCGCGAAGTCCCGCTCTGGATCGCTGGAGTTGCCCCTTGTGGGGTAGCCCAATCGGTGCTAGGACGCCAACGGCAGGTGCCTTGGCCGAGCGCCAGGAGGAGTCCCGGTCCTCGACCTGAGCAAACACAAGAGGGAGGGCCGGAACGTGAGCGAGGCGATCGGACAACCCGGCGGGGCCGCGCTGCCCCGCCCCATGGGCATCGGCGAGATCCTCAGCGCCGCCTTCCAGCTCTACCAGCGGTACTGGCGCACCCTGCTGGCCATCGCGGCCGTGGTCGTCGTCCCCTTCACCCTGCTGCAGTACCTGCTCGGCCACGCCGTCCGGGTCACCGGGGTGGCCACCAGCAACGGGGTCGTGGTCACGACCTCATCATGGCGGGTCGGTCTGGCCGGGCTGGTCACCGCCCTGGCCGGGGTGGTGATGTTCCTGGTCCTGACCGGGGCGATCACCCGGGCGGTGGCCGCCGAGGCGGCCGGGGAGGATCCCGGGGTGGAGCAGAGCTACCGGTTCGGGTTCCACCGGCTGGGGTCGGTCCTGCTGGTCAGTGTGCTGGTCGGGTTGGCCGTCATCGGGGGGCTGATCCTGTTCATCATCCCCGGCATCTGGATCGGGGTCCGGCTGTCGATGAGCACCCAGGCGCTGGTGGTGGAGGGCCGCCGGCCGACCGAGGCCATGGGCCGGTTCTGGGCACTGGTCGGCGGCCACTGGTGGCACGCCTTCGGCACCCTGATCGTGGCCGGGCTGCTGACCGGACTCGTCAACGCCCTCATCACGGCCCCGTTCAACCAGACCAGCTGGTTCCTCCAGGCCGTCGTGGCCGCGATCGCCACCGTCATCACCCTGCCCTACGGAACACTGGTCGGGGTCCTGCTGTACCTGGACCTCCGGGCCCGCAAGGAGCAGCTGACCCTGGAGCGGCTCCGAGCCGACCTCCAGGCATCAGCCACCTGACCGAGTAGGAGGCGGGCCCGACCGAGCTCGGTCACGATGCCACGGAACCGCTGTCAGGGCCTCGCTTCACCCTCTCGATAGGAGTTGTCCGCCTGTTCCCTAATGGTGCTTGGACAGGCTGGCTGGGCCACTCGGCAGGCTGTACCGCAGTGCGGCTGACTGGTAGGATGCCCATATGACCACTCAGATGACCGCCACTGAGGTGAAGGCCAAGCTCCTCGCCTTGCTCGACGCTGTCGCTGCTGGACAGGAGATCGAGATCACCAAGCATGGTCGCACCGTGGCCCGCCTCGTATCTGCCAAGGGCCCCCATGCCCTGAAGGGCAGGCTGACGGGGGTCGCGATGAGCGCCGCCGACGATGAGGAGCTGTTCAGTACCAGGGCAACCTGGGACTTGCCGTGACCACGGTTCTACTCGACAGCCACGTGGTGCAATGGTGGTCGGCCGAGCCGGAGCGGCTCAGCGACGCCGCTACCGAGACCTTGGCTGCGGCCGATCAGCTCGCGGTGGCGGCGATCTCCTGGTTCGAGTTGGCATGGTTGGCCGCGCACGAGCGCATCATCGTGACCATTCCGGTCCGCTCCTGGCTGGAACAGCTGGCCGATGGCCTACAGACCCTCGGGGTGACGCCCGCGATCGCCGCGACCGCGGTGTCCCTCCCGTCGTCATTTCCCGGCGACCCTGTCGACCGACTGGTCTACGCGACCGCTGTGGAGCACGGCTGCCTACTGGTCACCAAGGATCGCCGGCTGCGAAACCACCGCTACCCAAGACCGGTAACCCTCTGGTAGCCCGATTGCATGGTCCATCTCTAAAGGTATGTACAGACAGAACTGAACCCGTCGCCAGATGCGGGCTTCGCTTTGCGGCTCGGACGGCGGAGCTTCATTTCAGGTCGCCGCTGGCCTGGACCTGCTCCCGACCCCAGATGCAGTCGCCGTTGCCCCAGCGGACCCACCGCCTTGCACCCCCCTCCAGGACTCGGGCGCCGGCGGGGGCGACCGCGGCGGTGTCGCCGATGAGGATGCCTCCC
>JBJMHP010000216.1:0-24920 GCA_045807325.1 Actinomycetes bacterium
CGCGGCCGCGGCCGCGATCCTGGCCCGCTTCACCGGCTCCGACCGGTTCGGGGCCGCCGTGACCATCCCCGCGGGCAGCTCCCGGGTGGAGCCCGGGACCACCCCGGCCGCCGACGTCGTCCTCTCCTGGCCGACCTTCAGCGCCGCCGCCGACCAGGCCGGCCGCTCCCGCCGCTACGGCGGCATCCACTTCAGGGACGGCGACCTGGTCGGCCGCGCCCTCGGCGCCATGGTCGGCGCCAGAGCCTGGGAGGCCGCCGCCGAGCTGTTCGCGGGCCGCCGCCCGGGGCCGGTCTGACGCGGTGGGTCAGGGGGTGGCGGCGTCGTCGGGGAGGTCGTCGTCGGGGTCGTCGGGGAGGTCGCGGGCGGCGGCGGCCCGGCCTCGCTCCAGGCCGGAGCGGTAGCGGGTCAGCATGCTCCTGACCTGTTCGGGCGAACGGGCGGCGGGTCGGGAGGCCGGGCTGCCCGGGGCGGCCAGATCGGGGGCCAGGCTGGCGTGGGGCGCCCGCTTGGGCAGGGGCGGGTCGGCCTCGGGGACCTGGGTCACGTACCTGCGCAGGTGCAGGCTGGCCAGGGCGGCGGCGTCCTCGCCGTCGCCGACGTCCGGCGGCGGGTCGCCCGAGCCCGCCGGAGGGGCCGTCTCGGCCGCCGAGACCAGCAGCTCGGGGAGGAACACGAGCGCCGTCACCCCGCCGTAGGGCGAGCGGCGCAGCTGCACCCTGACGTCATGGCGCCGGGCCAGGCGCCCGGCCACCCAGGCGCCGAGCCGCTGCTCCAGGTCGTCGCCGGCCGCCGGGTCGCCGGCCAGGCGCCGGTTCACCGCGGCCAGCTCCCCGTCGGTCATGCCCAGGCCGCGGTCGGTGACCTCGAGGGCATAGGCGGGCCCGAGCTTGCGCCCGCCGACCCGCACCCTGGTCTCGGGCGCGGAGAAGGCGACGGCGTTGTCCACCAGCTCGGCCAGGAGGTCGGCCAGGTCGTCGGCGGCCTTCCAGGGGACCAGCAGGTCGCCAGGGACGGCAAGGTCGACCCGGGACGCGTCAGGGTTGTCGCGGACGGCGGCGGCGGCCACCTCGGCCATCGGGACGGCCTCGCCCTCGGGCTGACCGGGTCGCCGGGCCCGCCGGGCCCGTGCCAGGGCCAGCCCCAGCAGGACCACCGCGCCAGCGGCCAGGAGGACGGCCGCGCCCCTCGACCGGCGCATGGTGGTCTTGGCGAGCTGCGCCGTCTCCTCCATGGTCCGCATCACAGCCTGGCTATCAAACAGGTTGGGGGCATTCTGCCTCAACTACCGGTCAAGCGTCACGCACGTCGCCGGCCCGACGCACCAGGCGGCTGGTGAACAGGGCCCGGCGGGCCGGGGGGACCCGGCTGCCGATGCGGGCCACGAACAGGTTGGCCGGGTGGTAGGCGATCTCGGGCTCGTCGGTCCGCAGCGACTCGAACCCGGCCACCTCGAACACCCGCCGCAGGACCCGCCGGTAGGCCACGGCCGACAGGCCGCTGCGGTCCAGGTCCCAGTGCCAGGCCAGGCCGGAGGCGATCAGGATGAGGTCCTCGAACGGGTCGGGCTCGACGGCGAAGCGGAGCAGGGCGCCGGCCACCCCGCCCCGGCGCCAGCCGGTGGCCACCTCGACCGCGCCGACCTCGAGCAGCCCGGGGAGGCTGGCGAAGCGGGTCCCCGGTTCGGGCTCGAGCACGGCCGCGTAGCCGACCACCACCCCCTCGGGGGTGTGGGCGACGACCACCTCGCCGGCCGGCTCCTCGGCGATCCGGGCCAGGACCTCGCGTTCCTCCTCGGGGACGCGGACGAAGGCGTGGATACCCGGGTCGACCTCGAGCCGGCGCAGCAGCGAGGCCGGGCAGCGGTCGCGCAGGACCAGCGGCCCCCCGGGGGCCAGGTGCTCGCCCGCCCGCGGCTCCCAGCCCGGCAGCCGGCCCGCCCCGGCGGGCCGGTGGCGGGCCAGCGGGTAGACGACCCGGACCGGCGGGGGCAGGACCAGCCGCCGCACGGTCCGCACGGTCCGCCGGTTGCGTTCCTCCACCCGCCGCGCCGCTCCGGCCCCCGGGCGGCGCCGGCGCGGCTCCAGCCAACCCCCGGTGGGTCGGGGGCCGGGACGGGTGGCCAGCCAGGCGGCCGGGACCCGGGACGGGAGCCGGCGCCCACTCAGCTCCGACCACAGCAGCGCCCACGCCCTCGGGACCACCCGGTCCAGGTCGTAGCCGCCGCCTCCGGTGGCCACCCAGCGGCCCTGGCAGTGGCGGTGGGCCAGCCGGTGCAGGCGCCGGGCCAGCTCCCGGAAGCCGCGCAGGCTCAGGGAGAGGTCGCTGAGCGGGTCGTCGGCGTGGCCGTCGCAGCCGTTCTGGGTGACCAGCAGGTCGGGCCGGAAGGCGGCGGCCAGCGGCTCGACCACCGCGTCGAAGGCGGCCAGGAAGCCGTCGTCGCCGGTCCGCGGCTCCAGGGGCAGGTTCACACTGCGGCCCGTCCCCGGCGGCCGGCCCAGCTCGTGGACCTCGCCGGTCCCGGGGAACAGGTAGCGGCCGGTCTCGTGCAGGCTGACCGTGCACACCCGCGGGTCGTCGTAGAAGGCGGCCTGGACCCCGTCGCCGTGGTGGGCGTCCAGGTCGACGTACAGCACCCGCAGCGGCCAGGCCCTTGTGCAGCGGGCGACGGCCACGGCCACGTCGTTGACCAGGCAGAACCCGACGGCGCGGCGCCGCTGGGCGTGGTGCAGGCCGGCCAGGGGCGCGAACACGTGGGCCTGGACGCCGGCGGCGACCGCGTCCAGCGACGCCACCGTCGCCCCGGCGACCAGGCGGGCCGCCTCCAGCATGCCGGGGAACGGCCGGTTGTCCCCGATCAGCCCGAACCGGGCCGCCTCGGCCGGGTCCGCCGGGGCCGGGTCGGTCGAGAAGCGGGCCAGCGCGGCCAGGTAGGCGGGGTCGTGGACCAGCTCAAGGTCGGCGTCGGCGGCCGGGCCGAACCCCAGCAGGTCGCCGTTGTCCAGCACCCCGGCCGCCCGCAGCAGCGACAGGCCGGCCGCCAGCCGGCCGGCCCGGAACGGGTGGCCCTGGCCGGGCCCGAAGTCGTAGGCGGCCAGCCGCTCGTCGGCGGCCAGGGCGACGGCGCCGCTCACCGGTCGGTCGGCTCGGGCCGGCCCGGGCCGGTGGCGCGGAAGCCGGCGGCCACCAGGGCGGCCACCACCGGGGCGGCGTTGATGGTCCCGGCCCGCAGGACCACCCCGCGGGTCCCCGGCTCCGGGCCCGGCTCGGTGACCACGGTGAGCAGGTTGACCCCGAGCTCGCCGACCACGGTCATGGCCCGCCCCAGGGCGCCGGGCACGTCCGGCAGCACCACGCTGATCCGGCTGGACGGCTCGTCCCCCCCGAGCAGGCGCAGCAGCACCAGGAACAGGTCGGACTCGGTGAGGATGCCGACCAGCCCGTCGTCGGCCACCACCGGCAGGCAGCCGATGGCGTGCTCGACCAGCAGCCGGGCCGCCACCTCGACCGGCTCGTCGGGCCAGACGGTGACCGGCTCGGGTGACATGACCTCGGTCAGGGGCCGGTCGGCGAGCGACTCGGCCGCCTCCAGCGGCGCGCCCGGCGCGGTCTCCAGGTCGCCGTGGGCGACCACCCCGACCAGCTCACCGCCGGCCACCACCGGCAGGTGCCGGAACCGCCCCCGCCGCATGGCCGAGAGGGCGGTGGCCACGGTGGCGTCCGGCGGCACCGTCACCGGCCGCCGGGTCATGGCGTCAGCGACGAGCACGGGGTTTGGCCTTGACGAACCGGCCCACCTTGAACGCCGATGGGCACAGGTCGGCCAGCTCGCAGCGGTCGCAGCGCGGGTCCTTGGCCGAGCACACCTCGCGCCCGAACCAGATCAGGCGGTGGGAGAAGATGGTCCACTCCTCCATGGGGACGAGGGCCATCAGGTCGCGCTCGACCTTGACCGGGTCGTGGTTGGAGGTCAGCCCCAGGCGCCGCGAGAGCCGCCCGACGTGGGTGTCGACGACCACGCCCTCGTTGCGGGAGAAGAACGTGCCAAGGACCACATTGGCCGTCTTGCGGCCGACCCCGGGCAGCTCGACCAGCTCGTCGATGGTCTCGGGGACCTCGCCGCCGTGGTGCTCGAGCAGGTAGGCGGCCGCGCCCTGGATCGACCGGGCCTTGTTGTGGAAGAACCCGGTGGCGTGGATGGCCGCCTCCACCTCGGCCCGGTCGGCGGCGGCCAGGTCGGTCGGGGTCGGCCAGCGCCGGAACAGCTCGGGGGTGATCTGGTTGACGACCACGTCGGTCGACTGGGCCGACAGGATGGTCGCCACCAGCAGCTCCCAGGCCGAGCGGTGGTCAAGGGCGGTGGTCACCACCGGGTAGCGGGCGGCCAGCCGGGCCCGGATCTCGGCGACGCGGGCGGCCCGCGCCGCCTTGGACTCTCGCCGCCGCCGGGGCGCGGCGCTGCTGGGGGAGGCGGACATGGCCCGGATGGTAGCGCCCCTGCCCGAGATCGAGAACTGCAGCGACCAGCCGCCGCAGACGGTGGCTCCAGTCTTCACAAACCGGTCAGCAACCCGTACGCTGGAGGTCGTACGAGGAGGCGCGGTTGGGCATCGCTGTCCGGCACATCGGTCGGGCGACCCTGCTCGGTGCGGGCGCTCTGGCAACGACGCTGGCCGCTGAGGTGGTGGCGGCCCGGCGCCACCGTTTCCTTTCCGCGGAGACGCCGCTGGAGATCAGCGGCACGATCGGCCCGGAGGACGGCGAACCCCTTACGCTGGTCGTCCTCGGCGACAGCTCGGTCGCCGGGGTCGGCGCCGACGCCGCCGAGGACACCCTCACCTACGGAGTGGCCAAGGCCCTGAGCGACCAGTACCGGGTCAGCCTGTACGCCCTGGGTGTCTCCGGCTCCCGGCTCGGCCACGTCGTCTGCGACCAGCTCCCCGAGGTGGAGGGCCTTGACCCGGACATCGTGCTGGTCTGCGTCGGCACCAACGACGTGACCCACGGCACCACCATCCGCGAGGCCAAGCGCCAGCTGCGGCTGCTGGTCGAGGGCCTGGCCCGGGTCGCCCCCAACGCCAGGGTGATCGTCTCCGGGCTCCCCCCGGCCGAGACCTCGGTCGCCTTCCACCGGCCGCTGCGTGACCTGCTCGGGCTGCGGGCGCTGCTGTTCACCCGCCTCTACCGGGCTGAGTTGACCCCGCAGGGCATCTCGGTGTTCGACATCGCCAAGCTGACCAAGTCGGCCTTCCACGGCAAGCGGGAGATGTTCAGCGCCGACCTGTTCCACCCCTCCAGCGCCGGCTACGCCTTCCTCGGCACCATCTACGGCCGCGCCGTCCGCGAGGCCCTCGACAACGCCGCCCGCGACCTCCAGCCCGACCCCGAGGCCGAGCTCGCCTAGAACGCCGACCCGCCGTTCAAGTCGAACACTGCCATCGTGTGCGCCTGCTTGGGGTCAGGTGGTCGGGTCGGGGGCAGGTTCAGCCGGCGACCACCGCGAACCGTGGGGTCACCCCGAGCAGGCGGCTGCTTGGCGGCAGTCCCAGGAGCTGAGCCCACTCGATGTCGTGCAGCCGCTCCAGCCGGGCCGGCCCCCAGCCGGCCCCCTCGACCAGCTCCACCACCCGGTCCGGGTGGGTGCCGGCGGCCAGCGGCAGCTCCTCCACCACCGCCGGCTGGTAGCGGTCATGATGGTGGTCGGGCTCCCCGCGCAGCCGCCGCAGCCCCTCCCTGGCCTGCCCGCGCAGCTGCTCGACCGGGTCAGCCCCGCCCCACAGCCCCTCGAACAGCACCAGCCGGCCCGCCGGGGCGGCCGCCCGCCAGGCGGCCAGAGCGGCCGCCGGGTCGGGCAGAGTCCACAGCAGATGCCGCTCGATCACGGCGTCGAACGGCCCGGCCGGCGGCTCTTCGGCCCCGCCCTGGACCACCTCGACCTCCAGGCCCTCGCGGGCGGCGCCCTCGCGCAGGCGCTCCAGCATCCCGCCCGACAGGTCGAGGGCGGTGACCCGGTGGCCGAGCCTGGCCGCGGCCAGCGACAGGAACCCGGTCCCGGCGCCGACGTCCAGGACCCGGCCGCCCCCGGCCGGCAGCAGCCGGTGCAGGGCGGCGTTCCAGGCGGCCCGCAGCGCCGGCGAGGCGGCCGCCCAGCCGTGGTCGGTGGAGTCGTCGTAGGTGGCGGCGTCCGCGTCCCACCAGTCGCGGATCCGCCCGGTCAGGTCTCCTGGGTCGGTCACGGGACCGGGGGTCGGGTCGCGGGGCGGGGCTGGCGGCCGGCGGCGCGCTCGCGGGCCACCCGGCGGTCCTCCCGGACGGCGACCACCTTCTCCTCGTAGCTGGCCCAGGAGATGAGGATGCCGAGCACGGCCAGGAGCGCGATCAGGTCGCCGGCGCCCCAAAGGATGGCCCCTCCGGTCTGCTGGTCGGCCAGCGGCGTCGGGCCCCAGGTGCGCTGGAAGCTCTCCAGGGTCGGGGCCAGCACCCGCCCGCTGTTCATGATCGCCACCCCGAGGAAGGCGTGGAACGGCACCATCAGGAACACGAACAGCAGCCGGGCGATATGGGGCAGGCGCCAGCGGGACGGGTCGAGGCCGACCAGCGGCCACCAGAACAGCAGCCCGGCGGCCAGGAAGTGCAGGTGCACCAGGTCGTGGACCAGCGGCTGGCGCAGGGTCAGGTCGAACAGCGGCGAGAAGTAGAGCCCGTACAGGGTCATGGTGAACAGCACCCAGGCGACCAGCGGGTGGCTGATCACCCGCAGCGGCGGGCTGTGCAGCACCCTGACCATGCGCCGGCGGGTCCTGCCCCTGGCCACCCGCAGAGCCAGGGTGATCGGGGCCCCCAGGGCCAGCAGCGGGGCCGCGACCATGGTCAGCAGCATGTGCTGGGCCACGTGGACCGAGAACAGCACCGTGTCGTAGGCCTCGACCGGCGACAGCAGAGCCAGGGCGATGGCGGCGACCCCGGACAGGAAGTAGACGGTCCGCCGGGCCGGCCAGGCCACCCCATTGGCCACCAGGCGTCGCCTGGCCTGGAGGTAGCCGATGGTGGCGGCCAGCAGCCCCACGGTGACCAGCGGGTTGAACGACCAGGAGAGCAGCAGCCGGCCGGGGGTCGGGGCCGGCACCTGCGCGCCGGGCCCGGGGCCGGCCAGGGCCGCGCCCGCCCCGGGAACGGTCAGGCCGGCCAGCGCGAGGACGCCGGCGACCACCGCCTGGCGCCCGAGCCTGCGCAACCGAACCACGACCTCAGCTTACCTCGGCGGATTGGGCCCGGCGTGGGGTGCGGAAGCCGGCGAGCCCGGCCGCGACCATGGCCGCGCCCAGGCCGAGGGTGAAGGTGATGGCGGCCCGGGTCACGACCGGGCCGAAGCCGGAGGGGAGCTGGGAGCGGGCCAGGGCCGACAGGTCGGGCAGGGCGCCGGCCAGGGTCAGGAACACGCCGCCGAGCAGCAGGTAGATCAGGCCGGTGTCGGCCCGGCCGCGCAGCAGCCGGTAGGCGGCCAGGCCGCTCACGACCCAGCCGGCGGCCGCGGTGGCGGTCCCGTACAGCTGGGCGGCCAGCGGCGCCGTGGAGGCGAGCAGCGCCCCGGCGGTGTGGATGATGTCGGCGGCCACGGCGACCAGGGCGACCGCGGCCAGGACCTTGGGCCGGCGGTAGCCGCCGGCGGCGGCCAGGGCGGCGCCGAACAGCCCCACCGCGGCCAGCACCCACGGCCAGGGCGTCGGCCCCGGCACCCAGGTGATGTCCCCCTGCACCACCATGGTGCGGTCGCCCTGGCGCAGCGGGACCTGCCAGTCGGGCACCACCACGTGCATCGCCTCCGGGCTGGCCTTCACGGCCGGCGGGTCGGGGCCGGCCCAGTGGGCCCGGTGGTCGTGCCAGCCCGCCGACGGCCCGTCGCCGATCCGCCGCCACTCGGGGGCGGCCTGGGGGTCGAACTCGGGCGGGATGGAGGCCGGGGTGGTGCGGAAGCGGTTGGTGTAGGTGCTGGGTGAGCGCTGGTTCTCATACACCCCGTCCCGCCCGACACGCAGGTACGGCTCGAGGCGGTAGCCGAGGACCACCACCTCCTGGTCGGACCGGTTGGTCAGCTCCAGCAGCCCGCCGGCGACGGCCCGCACCGACAGCCCGGGCGTCCCCTGCTCGATGCCGTGCACGGTCGTCCGGTAGTTGCTCGCCTCGGTCCCGTTCCCCACGGCATGCGCCGCCGCTGGCCCGGCCGCCACCCCGACCAGCAGCAGCGCCAGGCCGGCGACGAGCACGGCCCCGCGGAGCAGCCGCCGGCTCATCGTCGACGGCCCTGGGACGGCGGCTGGGCCCGCGACCGCTCGCGCAGGCGCAGGACCAGGGCGGCGGCCACGATCACGACCGCGATCCCGCTGCCCAGCAGCAGGATCCGGGTGCGGGGGTCGCCTCCCGACCCGCCCGAGGCCGGCGCCACCCCGACCTCGACGTACCCGGTCCTGTTCAGCCCCGCGCTCACCTGGTGGGTGCCGGGGGTGTCGGTGCTCGGCAGCCGCTCCCAGGCCCGGCCGTCGGGCGACGACAGCACCACGTGGCCGCTCGGGTCGGCCACGGCGGTGGCCAGCAGCGGGTAGACCAGGCCGACGCTGGACTGGCCGCCGAGGGTCTCGACCTTGCGGCCGGACGGCCGGTAGCTGGCCTGGATGCGGTAGGCGTTGCCGGCCACGATCAGCCCCGAGGGGGCCGGGCCGAGGGTCGCCGGGTCGATCGGGTCGACCGCCACCTCGACGCCGGCCTGGCCGGGCCGGGCCGGGACGGCGCCCTCGCTGAGCACCAGGTTGATCTGCCCGTCGCTGGTCGAGAAGGCGCCGAGCCGGGACCCCTGGGCGGTGAGCTCGACCGTGAACCGGGTCGAGGCCGGCGGCTTGTTGTTGGCCGCCTGCTCCGGGGGCGGGTTCACCCAGCGGTACGGGGTCGGTGGGGCCAGCCCGTCCAGCAGCGGTCGCCTGGCCAGGATGCTGGCCCGGCCGCTGACGACGGCCCCGGCCAGGTACAGCACCACGATCCCGACCCCGACCAGCAGGACGAGCCGGGACCGGCCCGCCGGCGGCCGACCGGCCGGGGGTCGGGCCACCGTCCGTGAGGGCGTGCTCATCGTGACGGGCGGATGGTCGCGATCGGCGAGGTGGCGAACTGGGGCGGCCAGGTCACCTCGCGCTGGTTCACCTGGGTCCACTCCCAGATGACGCTGGCCGCGCGGAGGTTGGCGCCGGCGTCGGCCCCGCCCGGCGGGGCGAACTCGAGGCCGCTGCCGTTGGGCAGGCCGCCGGCCGGCACCCTGGCCCGGCGGGCCGCGGCGGCCACGTCGGCCGGGGCCACCGACCGCGCCTCGGGCAGCACGTACCGGAACAGGGCCCAGGCGCCGGAGAAGCCGGCCAGGGCGGCGGCGCTCATCGAGTGGCCGTAGGCCTTCCGGTAGGCGGCGTCGGCTCGGTCCAGGAGGGCGCGGGCGTCGGGGGCGAGCCCGTTGGGGTTGATCCCGTGGGTGTCGGGCTTGTCGGAGGCGAACAGGCCGACGGCGTCGCGGCCGAGCAGCGCCCCGAACGCGGGCATGCAGTAGCTGGAGGAGGTGCCGATGCTGGCCAGCAGGGGCAGGTGCTGGCGGACCTGCTCACGCCGGAGGGCGACCCCATCCTCCAGGTAGGCGACGACGAACAGCACGTCGGGCCTGGCGGCGGCGATCTTGGAGACGACCTTGGCCGCGTCGTAGCGGCGTGGGTCGTAGGCGACGTCGGCGGCAACCGTCAGCCCCCGGTCGCGCAGCTCGGCCCTGGCGCCGTCGGCCACCGCGTGGCCGTACACGTCGTCGACCGAGGCGATGGCGAAGCGCAGCGAGGACGCCTTGCGGTGGAGCCTGGGGGCGAGCTGGTCGGCCACGAAGCGGATGGCCCCCCGGCCGAGCAGGCCGCCGGTGGGGGCGACCCGGAACACCAGGTCGCCGCCGCCCGGCCCGGCCAGCTTGCCCACCGCCCCGGTCTCCCAGAACAGCGAGCCCCGGCCGGCGGCGGCCACGGCCGCCGGGCTGGAGATGGTGCTGCCGTAGCTGCCGAGGACCAGGTCGACCCCCCGGTCGGCCAGCGCCCTGATGGCCCCGGGGGCGGCGTCGGCCTCGGGCACGTCGACCTGGTCGAGCACGACCGGGCGGCCGCCGATGCCACCCTCGGCGTTGATCAGCTCGGCCGCGACCTGGACACCGTGGTACTCGTCGATCCCGCCCATGCCCTGGGTGCCGCTCAGGGGGTAGATGGCGCCGACGCGGACTGGCTCCGGCCGGTCGCCGGTGCAGGCCGCGGCCAGCAGCACCACGAGGAGCAGGGCGAGGGGACGCAGGAGGCGCATCGTCTAGGTCACCGCCAGGAGGTTGGCAACGGCGTGGGTGACGGCCGGGACCGTCCAACGGCCGGAAGCGTACCGCTGCCAGCCAAGCAACAGCGCGGCCCCGAAGTCGACCGGCATCGCGGCAAGCCCGTACGCCGGCAGGTGCACCAACGCGAACAGCCCGGCGCTCCCGGCCACGGCCACCACCACCCCGAACCGGAGCAGCCGGTCGTACAGCACCCGCCGGAACAACGCCTCCTCCGCCACCGCCGCCAACAACGCCAGCCCGACCGCCACCCCCCCAACCCGCCGGTCGGCCACCGGCCCCCCCACAATCGCCGTGCCGACCACCCCGACCAGGCCCAGCACCAGCGGCACCTTCCACCCGAGCGGCCCCCTGCCCGCCGCCCGGTCCGTCCGGCCGGCCCCCTCCTCGCCGACGGCCAGGGCCGCCCCCGCGAGTGCGAGGTACCCGACGGCAAGCAGGGGGACCGCGAACGGCAACCCACCGATAGCCAGCCGACCGACCAGGAAGGCGAGGCCACCGATGACGACGGCACCGGCCGTCCAGGAGGCGGCGGGTTGGGAGGCGGTGGGTCGGGGAGTGTCAGGTGGTCGAAGGCTGCTTCCAGGGGTTGTGGACAGCGCGGCGCCCTCCGTTCCCGGTTGGGCTACGCTCCCCCACCGGGGGACTCGGTGCCGGACCGAGCTGGTGAAGGCTGCGTCCAGCCGTGGGTCAGGGGCGGGGGTCACTTGGCTACCTGGAAGGCGGCTTGGGTGAGGACCCGGGGCTCGAAGGGGGCGTGGTCGGCGGCGACGAACTCGACCTGGACGACGTGCTGGCCCGGGGGGAGCTGGGGGAGGCGCTGGCGGAGGCCGTAGTTCATGGCGACGAGCTTGCCGTCGACGAGGAGGTGGATGTGGCCCTCGTTGCCCTGGATGTGGGTGGTGGTCTGGTTGACGATCTTGGCCCCGGTCAGCTCCAGGCGGACCTCGGGCCGGCTCTGGCTGACGGTCTGGCCGTTGCGGGGCGTCTCGATGGTGAGCTTGGCCGGGCTGCTCGGGCGGGCGGCGGCGACGGTCGTGGCCGCCGGCTGGGCCGACCCGCCGTCGCCGCTGGAGCAGGCGGCGAGGCCCAGGGCGACGACGGCGAGCAGGACGGCGGCACGGGCCCAGCTGGTTCGGGGAAGACGTTGTGCCATCGGCGTTCCTTTATTGGATGAGCTGCTGGAACCCGCCGTCGTACCTGGTGCGGCCGGCGGTGGCGTCGATCGCGAACGACACGCGGCCCGGTTCGAGGTCGATGTTGGCGGCGAAATGCCCTGGGCCGAGGCGGACCAGGGTCAGGGCCTCGGACCCGGCCGAGGTGGTCATCCTGGCCCGCCCCTTGTCGACGGGCTGCTCGTCCCCGGACCGGTTGAAGAAGGTGAAGTGGACGGTGTTGGGGCCGGGGCGGCCCGGGTCGATGTAGCCCTGGAGGCTGCCACCGGCGCCCAGGGTGACGGTGTAGAGGGTCGGCTGGCCGGGCACCTCCGACACCTTGACCTGCTGCGGGGCGGCGCGGGTGCTCAGCTCCATGGGCACGGTGACCGCCGGGCCCGAGCCCTCGATCAGTCCGACCACGACCCAGCGGCCGGCGATCGAGAGCTGGCTGCCCTGCCCGCGCCACAGCCCGTCGTCGGCCCGTTTCAGGTCGAGGGTGGAGGCGCCGATGTCCGGCTGGTCGCGGGGCGTGAACCGCAGGGCGACCCGCGTGGCCGGCCAGTCCTCGCCGGAGTCGTAGTCGGTGACCTTGGCGGTGAAGGCGTTGGGTCCGGTGGTGCCTGGCGAGACGGTCAGCGCGACCCGCACCGAGGTGGCGAAGTCGCTCCCCTCGACCTGGAGGCTGGGCGGGGCCGGTGGCTTGGCGGCGGCCTGCTCGACCACGAACTTGCCCGGCGGAAGCTGGCTCAGGACGGCGGTGACGGCGAGGATGCAGGCGGCCAGCACGACCTCGCCGCGCACGTTGCGCCGCAACTCGTCGAGACGCCGGACGCCGCCGGACAGCGCGGGCACGATCCGGTAGCGGTTGAGCGCCCCGAGCAGCACCAGCCCGAAGAACAGCGCAACCTTGACGTCGAGGAGGTGCCCGTAGTTGGAGTCGAGCAGGCCCTGCCACCCTCCCGCCAGGTGCAGGGCGCGGGACAGGCCGGTCACCGCGACCAGCCCCAGCACCGGGGCGGCCAGCTTGGAGAAGCGCACCGCCACGGCCACCTGCTCGGGCCGCTCCTGGCCGCGGAGCCCGGCCAGCAGCCAGACCAGGCCGCCGATCCAGGTGCCGACGGCGAGCAGGTGCAGCCACTGCACGAGCAGGTTGACGCTGCGCAGCGGTGACGGCCCGGCCGCATGCCCGACGAGGATGTGGAGCAGCATCGTGACCCCGGCCGCGATGCCGACCAGGGCCAGCCGCCAGGCGTCGACCGGGGCGCCGGCCTCCCCCCCGGCACCGGCCTCCCCCGCGGGGGGGCTGTGGACAGCCACCGGCACACGGTCCGGCGCTCGGCTAGGCTCCCCCTCCGGGGGCCTGCCCCCCACGAGGGCGGGTTCCCGCATGCGCGCCGGTCCCAGACCCGCGGCCAGGAACCAGGTCGCCACCGCGCTTCCCAGGACCCCGACGGCCAGGCGCAGCAGCCCCTGGCCGGTCGAGGAGTCGAGCAGGGTGCCAAGGGGGGCGTCGATCCGCGCCTGCTCGGCCAGGAACCTGGCCGCTCCGCCGACGACGGCGAGCCCGGCGGCCACGGCCAGCAGGGTCCGGCTGCCCGCCGGCAGGACCCGGCCGGACACGGCCAGGCCGAAGACGGACCCCCCGACCAGCAGGGTCAGCCCGGCGTAGAGGGCCCAGCGGGCGGCGGTGGCCGGGACGGACGGCGCCGCGGTCGCCCCCTGGGGTGCCGCCCGGGCCTGTGGGGTGGCCGTCGCCTCGACGCCGACGCCGAAGGCGAACGCCCCGTCGGTGACGTGGCCGTCGTCCCTGGACACGACCCGCCAGGCCACCGTGTAGGTGCCGTCGCCAAGGTCGCCGAGGCCGACCGCGAGCTGCACCGGCGACCCCTGGACCAGGGCCGCCTGCCCGCGCTCGACCTGCCGGCCGCCGCTGTCGAGCACCCGGATGCTGGACAGGCCCGGCTCGGGCCGCTCGGTGAAGGTGAGCACGACCCGGTCCGGTGCCCGGTCGACCGAGGACCCGGCCGCCGGGTCGGACCCGCGCAGCAGGGCGTGCGCGCCCGCCGGCATCCCGGCGGCCGCCAGCCAGAGCAGGGCCAGGACGGCGGCCAGGGCGAACCGGCCGAGCCGTCGCCCGGGCCGCAGCCTCCCGATCTGCCGCCGCACCGCCGCTCAGCTCCTCCGCCGCAGGGCCAGGGCGCCCACCCCGACCGCCGCGAGCAGACCCAGGGCCCCGACGACCAGGCCGAGAGTGGCCAGCCGGCGGGCGCCGGCGACCTGCTCGTCGACCGCCTCGCGCTGGGCGGCCAGGGCGGTGTCGAGGCGGGTCGTCTCCCGGTCCAGCCGGTTGGTGAGCTGCGAGCCGGACGGCTGCCGCACCGGGTACTGCACCTCGGACGGGTCGGTGACCTCGTCGAGGCCGTCCTTGCCCGATGTGTAGCTCTGGTCGACCTGCTTGCCGCCGAGGGTGCCGGTGACCTTCAAGGTGTAGGCGCCCTGGGCGGTCGGGATGAAGAAGGCCCGGTAGTCGCCCGGGGTGCCGAACCCGACCTCGACGGTGTACCTGTCGACCTTGTGCTCCTCGTGGGCCGAGGCCGACCCGGCAAGCGGCACCACCAGCAGCACGGCCACGACGGCCACGACGATGGCGGTTCTCTTGTTCACGTTGTTCTCCTCGACGCCACATTGAGCAGGGAACTGCCATTCCTGGCGCAGGTCCCCGGTGAGCTCGCTCCCGATCAGGCGCCGGAGGCGGGCGGCGCCCGGCCGCCCATCCCGGCGGCCAGGAGGATGGCCGGGCGGACCCAGCCGGTCGGGCGCAGGCGGACGGGCCGGGGGTCGGGGCGGCCCAGGCGACGGCGGCGCAGGGCACGGCCGGCGACCTCGGCGACCCGGCCGGCCCAGGCCAGCCCGAGGGCCAGGGCGCCCGCGACCAGCAGCTGGACGGCGATGCCGGTGAGCAGCAGGCGGCCGTTCACCGGGCCGCCGAGGGGCACTCCGGCCGCGGCCCGCTCGATCAGCTCCTGGACCAGGTAGATGGTGACCTGGAGCAGGGCCAGGCGTCCGGCCAGCCGCCCGACCGGCTCGCCGGCCGGCCGGTCCCCGGGGCGCAGCCCGGCGTTGAAGCTGCGGGCCAGGGTGGTCCCGAGCGACCCCAGGCCGAGCACGATGGCGGCGGCGATCGCCGCCGACCAGTAGGCGTGGCCGCTGCCGGCGAGCACGGCCAGCCGGCGGCCGGGCTCGGGGACGGCCAGGGCGTAGGCGAGCCCGTGCCCGATCACCGCCCCGGCGACCGCCGCACCGGCCAACGGGAGCCGACGAGCCAAACCATGCGGGTGCATCGCCAAAGCATACGCGGCCCGAGCCGGCTGCGATCCAGCTCTTGACAACTTTTTTGTTCAATGGTGGACTGGCCCGCATGCTGGACCTCGAGGTGATCGACGACCCGGCCGCGGCCGTGGTGGCCCTGGACCCGCTGCGGGCCCGCCTGCTGGCCGGCCTGGCCGAGCCGGCCTCGGCCTCGGCGCTGGCCCAGCGGGTCGGCCTCCCCCGCCAGAAGGTCAACTACCACCTGCGCATCCTCGAGGACCACGGGCTGGTGGCCGAGGTCGGCCAGCGCCGCTGGGGCGGCCTGACCGAGCGGATGCTGCACGCCACCGCGGCCTCGTACGTCGTCTCCCCCGGCGCCCTCGGCGAGGTCGCCGGCGACCCCGACCGGATCCCCGACCGGATGTCCGCCCGCTACCTGATCGCCCTGGCCGCCCGGGTCGTGCGTGAGGTCGCCGGCCTGGTCCGCCGGGCCGACCAGGCCGGCAAGCGGCTGCCGACCCTGGCCCTCGACACCGAGATCCGCTTCCGCTCCGCCGCCGAGCGGGCCGCGTTCACCAGCGACCTGGCCGACGCCGTCACCACCCTGGTGTCGCGCTACCACGACGCCGGCGCTCCCGGCGGCCGCTCCCACCGCCTGGTGGTGGTCGCCCATCCCGTGCCGGCCGGCACCCGACCCGACTCCGAGGAGGCACCATGAGCAACGAGCAGCACGACCCGTCAGGGACCAGGGCGATCGACCTGGACATCGAGGTCCCGGGGAGCCCCGAGCAGGTCTGGGAGGCGGTCGCCAGCGGCCCCGGCATCACCGCCTGGTTCGTCCCGGCCACGGTCGACGGCCGGGTGGACGGGACCGTCGAGCTCGACTTCGGTCCCGGCCTCGGGGTCGAGACGGCCCGGATCACCGCCTGGGACCCGCCCCGCCGGTTCGCCGTCGAGATCGCGGGCGAGGGCCGCCCCGCCTTCGCGATGGAGTGGCTGGTCGAGGCCCGCGACGGCGGCACCTGCGTGGTCCGGCTGATCAACAGCGGCTTCGGCAGCGGTGCCGACTGGGACGCCGAGTACGACGCCACCGAGGCCGGGTGGCGGCTGTTCCTGTACAACCTGCGCCTGTACCGGACCCACTTCCCCGGCCAGCCCTGCTCCTCGGTCCTGGTCAACGGGCACGGCGACGGGTCGGTGGACCGGGCCTTCGCCGACCTCGTGGCCGCCCTCGGCCTGCCCGCCGAGGCCAGGGAGGGCGAGCGGGTGGCCGCCACCGCCGCCGACGTCCCGCCGCTGGCCGGGGTGGTCGAGCGGGTCACCCCCAACATGCTCACCCTGCTGCTGGAGCGGCCGGCCGAGGGCATCGCCTTCGTGGCCTCCGAGCCCGCCGGGGACGGGTCGGCCCATACCAGCGTCTACGCCTACCTGTTCGGCGACGGGGCCGGCGAGGCGGCGGCCAGGGACGAGCCGGCCTGGCGGGCCTGGATGCAGCGGCACTTCCCGATGGCCGAGGCGCCGGCCGGCCAGCCCGCCGGGGCCTGAGGCGGCGGTCTGGCCGGCCGACCGGCGGGCGCTGCGGCGCGCTCAGCGGCTGCCCAGGGCCGCCGGGTCGAAGCCGAACGGCAGCTCCAGGCGGTTGGCGGCCAGCAGCTCGGCGTCGGCCAGCAGCTCGGCCGTCGGGCCGTCGGCGGTGATGGTGCCCCCGTTCATGATCAGCGCCCGCGGGCAGAGCTGGAGGGCATAGGGCAGGTCGTGGGTGACCATGAGGATGGTGATGTCCAGGCCGGTGACGATCTCGGCCAGCTCGCGGCGGCTGGCCGGGTCCAGGTTGGACGACGGCTCGTCCAGGACCAGGATCTCCGGCTCCATGGCCAGCACGGTGGCCACCGCGACCCGGCGCCGCTGCCCGAACGACAGGTGGTGGGGCGGGCGGTCGGCGTGGCCCTCCATGCCCACCGCGGCCAGCGCGCTCCTCACCCTGGTCTCCAGCTCGGGGCCGCGCAGGCCGAGGTTGGCCGGCCCGAAGGCCACGTCCTCGGCCACCGTCGGCATGAACAGCTGGTCGTCGGGGTCCTGGAAGACGATCCCGACCCGGCGCCTGATCTCCCTGAGGTGCTCGGTGACCACCGGCAGGCCGGCCACCGTGATCCGGCCCGCCCCCGGCAGGAGCACGCCGTTGCACTGCAGGACCAGGGTGGTCTTGCCGGCCCCGTTGGGGCCGAGCAGGGCCACCCGCTCTCCCCGCTGGATCGTGAGGCTGACCCCGTACAGCGCCTGGTGGCCGTCGGGGTAGGCGAACGAGACCCCGTCGACCTCCAGGGCCGGCACCGGCGTCACGGGCGCACCCCCCAGGCGGTGGCGGCGACCAGGGCGGCGGCTGCCGGCAGGGAGAGGGCGGCCAGCCACTGGCCGCGGGTCGCGTCCAGGTCCTGGAGCACCGGCATCGACCCGGCGTAGCCGCGCGACACCATGGCCAGGTACACCCGCTCGCCGCGCTCGTAGGAGCGGATGAACAGTGTCCCGGCCGAGGCGGCGGTCGCCCTGGCCTGCCAGATCCAGCGGGGGTCGTGGCCGCGGGAGATGCGAGCGATGCGCATGCGCCTGACCTCGTCGGCGATGACGTCGGCGTAGCGGATCATGAACCCGGCGATGGTGGTCAGCGCCTTGGGCAGCCGCAGCCGCTCCAGCCCGCCCAGCAGCTCGGCCACGGGGGTGGTGGCGGCCAGGATGACCGACGCTGCCACCCCGAGGGTGCCCTTGACCACGATGTTCCAGGCCGCCCAGAGCCCGCCGACGGCCAGGGGCACGCCCAGGACCTCGATCCGCTCACCGTGCCCGACGAACGGGAGGAACACCGCGAACAGCAGGAACGGCAGCTCGATGACCAGGCGCCTGGCCATGAGGGCGGGCGGCACCCGGCCGATGCGGGCCAGCCCCACCAGCGCCAGGGCGTACAGGCCGAAGGCCCAGAACGCCTCGCGCGGGGTGGCGACCACGGCCAGGACGAACAGCAGGCTGGCGGCGATCTTGCACTGGGGCCGGGCACGGTGCAGCGGGCTCGTCCCGGGAAGGTAGAGCGGGTGGGCGTGCCCGGTGCCCACCGGTCAGGGCGCGCGGGTCGGCTCGGACCGGTCGGGGCCGGAGCGCAGGACGCGGACCATGGCGAACAGGAGCAGCCCGACCCCGAAGGTGACCAGCACGCCGATCAGCCCGGCGATGCCCGTGCCGAGCCGGTCGTTGTGGACGCCCTTGACGGCATAGCCGGCCAGGGGCCCGTTCTCGAACAGATGCTGCTTGGCGCTGGCGGCGATCCCGTGGTCCTCGGCGACCTTGTTGAGCCCGTCCGGGGAGCTGGAGGCGAACCCGCTGACCAGCATGGCCAGCCCGACGGCGACCAGCAGGCCGCCGACCACGAACATGCGGAGGTTGGAGGAGCGCACCGGTCAGCGCACCTCCCCCGCCGTCTCGCCCGACTTGGGCCCGAGGACCAGCGGCGTGTGCAGGTCGGCGGCGCCGTAGACCAGGTCGGGACGCACACCGAGCACGACGCCGAGGGTGAGGGCGGTGATGATGCCCTCGCCGATGCCGATCAGGGTATGGACGCCGACCATGGCCGCGAACACCGTGCCCACCGGGGCGCCGCCGGTGCCGCCGATGGCGTACTCGACCACGAACGCGACCGAGGCGAGCACCACCGAGATCCCGGCGGCCACCCCGGCCGAGACCGTCACCGAGGTCCTGGTCGCCGGCAGGAACCGCCGCAGCAGCAGGAAGATCGCGTAGCCGCCCCAGGCGGTGACCAGGGCCATGTTGATGATGTTGAGGCCGAGCGCGGACAGGCCGCCGTCGGCGAACAGCAGCGCTTGGACAACCAGGACCACGGCCACACACAACGCCCCCGCCCACGGCCCGACCAGGATCGCCGCCAAGGCCCCGCCGAGCAGGTGCCCGCTGGTCCCGGCGGCCACCGGGAAGTTGAGCATCTGCACCGCGAAGATGTAGGCGGCAACCAGCCCGGCCAGCGGCGCCTGACGCTCCTGCAAGGTCTGGGCGGCCCGGCGCAGACTGACCCCGACCCCACCGGCGGCCGCCGCCCCGGCAGCCAACGACGTGGGAGCGCTGATGAACCCGTCGGGTATGTGCACGTGGCCTCGCTCTCCGGCCGGCATCAGTTGCGACCCAATTGCATCTATAGCCAGCTTGCAACTGTAGGGCCGACCCACGACAAGCGCAACGGGCCGGGCCGAGGAGCAGCCGGGTGGGGCTCGTGTTCGAGTGGAGGTCGTGGTCGAGTGGAGTTGGGCTTCGGCCGGCCTCGTCGTCGGGACTGGCTGTGGACGACCGCCAGCAACGCACCCGCGAGGGGCTGTGGATAACCCGGCGCACTCCGTTCCCGGTTGGGCTACGCTCCCCCCTACCGGGGGCCCTGGCACCGGAGCCGGGGGCTGCAGGGTACCCGGGGCCCGAGGGTGCCGGGGACTCCGTGGTGCAGGGGCCCCAGGGAGTCAGGATCCGAGGGTGGGACTCGGCGCCGGGCCGGGTGAGTGAAGGCTGGGGGAACCGGGTGGGCGAGGGCCGGAGGTGGATGAAGGCCGGGATGAGCAATCGCTGCCGGGTGGTCGCCTCGCCGGTGTGGGGCCGGAGCTCCGTGCTTGCCATGTTCGCTCTCCTCCTCGTCGCCGGTGTTGTGGTCGCGGGGTGCTCGAGCGGTGGGGAACCGACTGCCGGTGGGGGCGCGGCCTCGGGGCCGGGCACTGCGGCGTCGGCCGCCTCGACTAGCACCGCTTCGGCCGCTGCTCCGACGTCGGGCGTCTCCACCACGGTGGGCACGGCCGGGTCGGACAGGGCGGCGGACTCGACGGGCGGGGGCCGCGACGGCGGGACGGGGACGACGGCGCGGTACCGGTTTCCGGTGGCGGGGTGTCGGGCGCGGTACGGGCGGAGTCACCATGACTATCCGGCGGCCGACATGTTCACGGGGCGGGGGTGTGCCTTTGTCGCTCCGGTGGAAGGGCGGGTTGACGAGGTGTCGCGGAGGGACCTCTGGGACCCGGGGAGCGACCGGGGCGCCGATCGCGGCGGGCGGTCGGTGTCGGTCGTCGGGGTCGACGGCGTCCGCTACTACGGGTCGCACCTGGAGGCGGTCGCGCCGGGGATCGTGCCGGGGGTCAGGGTGCGGGCGGGGCAGCTGCTCGGCCGGATCGGCAACTCCGGGTCGGCAAGGGTCACGGCCGTCCATCTGCACTTCGCGATCTCCTGGCCGACCCGGCCGGGGATCTGGTGGGTGCGCCGGGGGATGATCCAGCCCGCGCCCTACCTGGACTCCTGGCGGGGCGGCGGCAACCTGTCACCGGTCAGAGCGGTGCGGGCGGCCAGGGCCGAGGCCGGCCGCGAGGTCCCCGCCTGCCAGGCACGCTGCTGAGCGGGCGGATCAGCCGGGCTGCTCGGCGGCCTGGTGGCAGGTGGCGCAGACGCCGGCGATGGCGTGGTGGGTGAAGTCGGGGCGGAACCCGTGGTCGCGCTCGACCAGCCGCTCAAGGCTGCGCAGTGAGCTGCGGGGCAGCTCGAGGTCGGCCCCGCAGCGCGAGCACGTCAGGTGGGCGTGCTGGACCTCCTCCAGCCGGTGGTAGCCGACCCCCGACTCGAGATGGACGTGGGTCAGGACGCCGACCTGCTCGAGCCGCTCAAGGGTGCGGTACACCGTCGAGGGGCTGACCCCCGGGACCCTGGCCTGGACCCGCTCGATGACCGTGACCGGGATGATGTAGCCGGAGGTCGACATGATCTCGCCCACGATGGCCAGGCGCTGCGGCGTCATCCGCATGCCCTGCCCGCGCAACAGCTCGACCGCGTTCCCGGTCCCGGCGTTCCTGCGTCCCATGGCCCCAGTCTAGCAATGCAGTTGCAACTACTTGCAAGCGGGGCTAGAAGTGGGTGGTGCAGACCGGCGGCGGGCTGGCCGTGAACATCCTGTCCGCCCGGAGGAGGGAGCCGGGGGTGAGCTCGGCGACCCGTTCGGCTCGGGCCAGGGAGACCAGGCTGGCCCCGCCGAGGTAGGCGGCGCCGACGTCGGTGATGTCCAGGGCCAGGTCGGGCTCGGCCGTGGTCGGCTCGCAGACGGCCCCGTCTGGACCGCCCTCCAGGCGGAAGCGGCCCTGATTGCGTGGCCGCAGCGGGTCGGTCACCTCCAGCACCAGCGACCCCTCGACCGCGTAGCGCCTGGCGGCGAGCGCGCCCGGCAGGTCGAGCAGCCGCACCCAGAGGTGGTCGCCGGCCTCGGTGACCCGCAGCCGCCTGGGGTCGGCCAGGCGCCAGCGGACCGGCTCGTCGACCGGCCGACCCAGGAGCTTGACCGTGCCGGCCAGGTCCAGGTCGAAGACGTAGCGCCAGAGGGCGGCCTCGGCCTCCGGGGTCAGCCCGACCAGCATCCGCACCTT
The DNA here is from genome assembly GCA_045807325.1 of Actinomycetes bacterium. Classification (GTDB taxonomy): domain Bacteria; phylum Actinomycetota; class CALGFH01; order CALGFH01; family CALGFH01; genus CALGFH01. The sequence goes on from JBJMHP010000216.1 coordinate 21,297, forward strand.
GATGATGTTGGCGGCCAGGCCGTTGGGCCAGCGGTTCTCGACCCGGTAGCTGACCCAGCCGTCGACCCGGCCCGGGCCGGACTCGTAGACCACGTCGTAGTGGCGGCTCGCCCCCTGCCGGGTCCACGCGGGGTCGCGGGCGTACACGTCCCACCACGCCTGGGGGCGGGACAGCTCGCCCGGCTGGCCGCGCCGGTAGCGGTCGTACAGCGGCGGGACGATCTTGGCCGTCTCCTCCGGCTCGAGCAGGCGCACGCGCCCGGCGGCGGCCACCGGCCGGAGGAACTGGGCCCGCCTGGGGTCGATCTCGTACTCGGCGAAGCTGGTGGCCAGGCCGTAGCCGAAGCGGCCGTAGATGACCGACTCGGACGCCCCCAGGGCCGAGACCGTCTCGCCCCGGGACTCGGTCTCCTCGAAGTGGTAGGCGATCATCGACCGCAGGATGCCTCGCCGGCGGTGGGTCGGGAGCACCGCGATGGCGGTCAGGCCGCCGATCGGGATGGTGGTGAGCCCGGGCAGGGTCAGGTCCATCGAGTAGGCGCCGCCGGTGCCGACGATGCGGTCGCCGTCGAAGGCGCCGATGCTGCGGTCGTACTCGAACCAGCGGTCGTGGTCGGCCAGCTCCTCCTGGGTGAAGGTCTCACCGAAGGCGGTCGCCATGACGCCGGTGAACTGATCGCCCTGATCGGGCGTGATCGGCCGGATGTCGATGTCCATGGGTCCGTTGTACTGGAAACGCCGGCCCGGCACATCTCGATTTCCGCCGCCGGTTAGCGAGCCGGGCGAGCGGGGGCGGGGGCCGGGGCGGCCACTTCGGCCTCCTCGGCCCCGAGGCCGGTGAGCGACCGCACCCGCAGCTCCTCGGACCGTTCCTCGGAGGCACGCTCCCTGGAGAGCTTGGGTGCCGAGCCAGGCGGCCCACAACCGAGGATCGGGGTCAGGATGTAGAAGTGCCCCTTCAGGCAACGTGCGACTGCTTGGACGGCGCTGCCTGATCCTCGCCAGCCACAGGGTTGGACCCCGCAGCCAGCGAGCGACACCCAGCAGCGCCTTTTGGTGCCGGTGGGTGGCCCCGGGCCGGGCAGGACCGACGCCGGTCATACAGGTGGCGGCGCCGGTCACGCCGTGCCGGCACGATGCCGGCCCGACGGTGCTCCACGAGCACAGGAAACGTCGCGCTCGTGCCTCCGCCGCCACCCTTGGCGGCGATGTTGTGGGCACCCACCAGATCCCGGTGCCCCTCGAACCCGCACCCGCGGCAGCGGAACCGGCGCCCTCGTGGTTTGGGGACTCGCCGACGGCAGGCCGGACAGGTGGAGGAGCTGCCCCGCTCGTCCACCAGCCGTACCACGATACCGGCGTGTTCGGCCTTGTCGCGCAGTGCCAGCAGCAGGTGGGTGCGGTGCCACTGCCGCAGCCGCAGGTTGTGGGCCCGACCGGCGTCCCGGTCGGTGATGCCTCTAGGGTCACCTACCAGCAGGAGGCTGACACGCTGCTGGACGGCGACGGCGATGACCCGCTTAGCGGCCTCATGCTGGGCCTGGTGGATGCGGCGGCGATGACGGGCCTCCACCCTGCGCTGTCGGGCACGATGCCGCCGCCAGCGGCGCGAGCCCCGCTGCCCCGGTTTGGGGGCCCGGCGGGCCGCCTTGGCCTGCCGGGCCTGCTGATCGCGCAGGTGCAGATAGTTCTCGGCGCGGATCGCCCGCCCAGAGACCAATAGCCCGTCACCGTTCGCCACGACCGCATACGGGTGGATGATGCCAAGATCCACCCCCGCCATGCGGGCCGGGTCCAGGTCGTGGTGCTGGACGGGGATCGCGGCGGTGACCGCCAGCCATAGCCGCCCGCTGTCGTGCAGCAGGGTGACCGCCCGCACCTGCTCGGCCGGGTAGGGGATCGGACGGGCGAGCCGCACCCACAGCGTCGGACAGCCCTGTCTGACCGGCAGCCGCACTCGCTGTCCTTCGATGAGGAACGTGCCGTGGTAGAAACGGATCGGGACCAGGGCGCGTTTGCGCCGCGGGAAGCGGGCGTCTTCACCGTTCCTGCGGCGCTTGGCCGCCTCATGCCAGGCGTCGGCGTAGCGGTGCACCACCGACCGCGCCCCCGCAACGGACAGCTCCCCAAAGCTGCCGACCGCGGTCAGTTCCCGGCAGAGCGCTGGGTAGCCGGCGACTGGCGGGTCGGCCCGCTGAAGGCGCTGCCGGTTCAAGTCAAGCAGCCATGCCCATACGTCCCCTGCGGAGCGCAGCAGCCGGTAGCAGCGATCGGCCCGGTGGCGGGTGAGACGCAGCCGGATGTGGGCGGTTCGGTGCACCAGTCGCGAAGCAACGTCGAGGTCCTCCATATCGAACTGATGTTCGCCCGAAGGTGGGACGCCGGTCAAGGCCGAGCATCGCTACTGTGGAAGGACGGGGCCGAGGATTCGCCCAGCCGCGCCTCACCAATGCCTTCTGGCCATGGACACCGTATCCGGCGCAATTACCACGTACTGCGGCTTGGATAGTGATAGATGTCGCCCGACGCGCCCGATACCATTGAGTCTCCAGAGGCTGGGAGCTGCCATGACAAAGGCGAACAGCGGGCGCGCGGCATCGCATGCCGCAGCCATGGGGTCCCCGCCGGACAACTGGACCCGATCGAGTACGGCGCTCCTCACGACTGTCGAGGCCAGGGTTGGCTGCGGAGAGCGGCTGGGCGGCGGTGGAGATGACGCAGCAATACCTCGCCGGTGAGCTGTCACTGCGCCTGGCGCGGTTGCAGGCCGTCGCTACGAACCAGGCGTCCGTGCGTGAGGTCGCGCACCTGCGTCGAGAGGTGGAGACTGGGCCGCTCACGGCACTGGCCTCTGTGGTGATGCGTGCGTTGGCACTGACCGACAGGCTGTGCTGGGACTTGCTCGACCGCGGCAACGCTGCGGCGTTCTCCCAGCAGGCCACAATCAGCGCCGAGCTGCGCGATTTCGGCGTCTGCGCCGGCCTGCTGGAAGAGCGGGCAGAGCGGCCGCCCTACTCGGCCTGACCGAACCTCTTGATCTCCTCTACCTCTTCTGGCGTCAGCTCGCGCGGGGCCTCGCCGCTGGCCACCTTCTCGCTCTGGACCTGGTGGCGGATGTCGTCGACGATCTCCGGGTTCGCCAGCGTGGTCACGTCCCCGACATCGGCGAAGTTGGAGATGCTGGCGATCACCCTGCGCATGATCTTCCCGGAGCGGGTCTTTGGCATGTCCGAGACGATCCAGACCTTCTTGGGTCGGGCGATCTTGCCGATCTCGGTCTCGAGTGCCTTGCTCACCTTCTGCTCGATGTCGCCGCTCGGCGTAATCCCCGGCTTCAGTGCCACGTACATCTCGACGGCCCGGCCGCGCAGCTCGTCCATCACCGGGACCGCGGCGGCCTCGGCGACCTCCTCGACGGTGATGCACGCCGACTCCAGCTCCTTGGTCCCCAGGCGGTGCCCGGCCACGTTGATCACATCATCGACCCGGCCGAGGATCCGGAAGTAGCCGTCGGCCGCCTGGACGGCGCCGTCACCGGCGAAGTACGGCCAGTCGTGCCAGTCGGTGCTGTCCTTGTTCCGGCAGTACTTCTCGTAGTAGGTCTGCACGAACCGCTCGGGCTGA
>JBJMHP010000217.1:0-10073 GCA_045807325.1 Actinomycetes bacterium
CGTCGGAGGCGTCCACCCCGATCACGGTGACCGGCTTGCCCGCCTCGGCGTAGCCGCGGCTCACCTCCTCGAGGGCCGGCATCTCCTCGCGGCAGGGCACGCACCAGCTCGCCCAGAAGTTGACCACCACCACCCGGCCCCGTAGGCCCTCCAGGTCACGCTGGAACTGGGACTGGTTGCGCTCCACCAGGGGCCCCGACCCAAGGGGCTCGGGCGCGGTGGCGGCCTTGGCGCCCCCCGACCCGTCGCCGCCGCATCCCGCCAGGCACAGGCAGGCCAGCAGGGCGACCGTCGCCGCCAGGCGGCCGGCCGGGGTACGATCGTTGATCGTCGCCGCCCTCCCCCGCCGGGCCGGGCGGCGCCCCGGGAAAGGAACCCTCCGAATGCCGAAGTCCCGCTCCAAGCGGCGGCGGTACCAGCCGCCGCCGCGGCCCAAGCCGAAGCCGTCGCCGCCCTGGGTCGGTCCCACCATCGTCGTCTGCCTGCTCGCCGGCCTCATCTACATCCTGCTCTTCTACATGGACATCCTGCCGTCGTTCATGGACGACCTGGGCAACATCAACCTGGCCATCGGGTTCGCGCCCCTCATTGTCGGGCTGCTGCTGGCGACGCGCTGGACCTGAGCGGGCCGACGCGCTGACCTGCCGAACTACACCTCTGTCATTTCTTCCCCAGCTGGGGATAAGGCTGGGGACAACCCGACCGGAGCCCACCGGATGCCCATCTACGAGTATGCCTGCCGCGCCTGCGGGGCCCTGGAGGAGCACCTCCAGCCCCTGGGCAGCGACGCTCCCGGGCCATGCCAGGCCTGCGGCGGCGAGCTGCGCCGGCGCTGGTCCCGGGTGGCCATCAAGTACCAGGGCTGGGGCTTCACCAGCACCGACAAGCTGCTCCCCGAAGACCGCCGCAACCAGGACTTCCGCACCCTCCGGGACCGCGCCGACCGCATCTCCGAGGGAGAGTGACCCTCAGTTGAACCGCGGGTCGGGGTCGGTCGATGGGGCCGGGATGCGGCGAAGGACCATCTTCTCGGCGCAGTGCCGCGGCGGGACGTCGGTCCCCTTGCGCAGCAGGACCAGCTGCTCGCCGCAGGTCTCGCAGGCGAACACGAGCAGGGTGCCGTCCTCCTCCACGTCCACCGGCGGCCCGGTTGGCCCCTTGGTCGTGTTGTAGCCCCGGAACACCGCCCGCCCGGTCGCCAGGATCAGCCCACCGAGCAGCAGCGCCACCACCACGTCCCCCCGTCCCAGCGCGAACAGGACCACCGCCGCGGCCACCGCCACCAGCAGCCCCACCCGCATCCAGCTCCGCCGCATCGCCCTAGCCGTCCAGTCGTTCCAGGACGGTGGCGTTGGCCATGCCGCCGCCCTCGCACATGACCTGGAGGCCGTAGCGGCCGCCGCCGCGCTCCAGCTCGGCGACGAGGCCGGTCATGATGCGGGCGCCCGAGGCCCCGAGGGGATGGCCGAGGGCGATGGCCCCGCCGTTGGGGTTGACCCGCTCCCAGTTCGGCTCGACCTCCCGGCCCCAGGCCAGCACGACGCTCGCGAACGCCTCGTTGATCTCGATCACGTCCAGGTCGTCGAGGCCGAGGCGGGCCTGCCGCAGGACCCGCTCGGTGGCCGGGATCACCCCGGTGAGCATCAGCACCGGGTCGACCCCGGCGAGGGCGAACCCGGCGAACCGGGCCAGCGGCCGCAGCCCCAGCCGCTCGGCCGCGGCCCGGCTGGCCAGCAGCAGCGCCGCCGCCCCGTCGGAGATCTGGCTGGAGTTCCCGGCCGTCACCTGCCCGTCCGGCCGGAACGCCGGCTTCAGTGCGGCCAGCTTCTCCATCGAGGTCTCCCGCCGAACCCCCTCGTCCGCCCGCACCCAGGTCGCCATCCCGCCCGGCAGGGCGGCACCCCCCTGAGGATCGTCCCTGTCCGACCGGGGCGCTCCCTCGGGGTCCCCCGGATCCCTCCGGCCGGACCCCTCCGGCCCCGGGACCTCCACCGGGACCAGCTGGCCGTCGAAGCGGCCGGCGTCCTGGGCGGCGGCGGCCCGCCGGTGAGAGCGGAGGGCGAACTCGTCCTGCTCCTGGCGGCTCAGGCCCCACTTCTCGGCGATCAGCTCGGCCGAGATGCCCTGGGGGACCAGGCGCCCCTGGTAGCGGTCGTGCATGCTCGGGCCGAAGGGCGCCCCGGGCCCGCTCATGGACGAGCCCATCGGCACCCGGGTCATGTGCTCGACCCCGCCGGCCACCACCAGCTGGTAGCCGCCGGCCATGATCCCCTGGGCGGCGAACTGGACCGCCTGCTGCGAGGAGCCGCACTGCCGGTCGATGGTGGTCGCCGGCACCTCCTCGGGCAGCCCTGCCGCCAGCCAGGCGTTGCGGGCCACGTTCGCCGACTGCTCCCCGACCTGGGACACACACCCCATGATCACGTCGTCGACCAGCACCGGATCGATCCCGCTGCGCTCGACCAGCGCCCGCAGCACCACCGCCCCCAGGTCGACGGCGTGCACCCCCGCCAACCCGCCGTTCCGCCGGCCCACCGGCGTTCTGACCGCCCCCACCACCACCGGCTCCTGCCCCGGGTCCGGCGCCTGTGCCTGTCCCTGCGCCTGCATGTGCTGCCCCTTCCGCAGTCCCTGCAGCGAAGGTGGCACCGCCCGCCGCCCGGCGTCAACCAAAGCGGCGGGTCTCCGAGGCTTCCGGCTGGCTACCCGCCCTGCTCGATGGTGACCCGCTCGAGGCGGAGCTCCTCGACCGGCCGGTCGGCCGCGTCGGTGTCGGCGCTGGCCATGGTGTCGACGACCTCCATGCCCTCGACGACCTCGCCGAAGATGGTGTGCTTGCCGTCCAGCCAGGGCGTCGGCACCTGGGTGATGAAGAACTGGGAGCCGTTGGTGCCGGGGCCGGCGTTGGCCATGGCCAGGTACCCGGGCCGGTCGAATCGGTGGGGGCCATCGACCTCGTCCTCGAACTGGTAGCCGGGGCCGCCCCGGCCGGTCCCGAGCGGGTCGCCGCCCTGGATCATGAAGTTGGGGATGACCCGGTGGAAGATGGTGCCCTCGTAGAGGGGCCCCTGCTCCTGGGCACCGGTGGCGGGGTTGCGCCACGGCTTGGTGCCGGTGGCCAGGCCGATGAAGTTCTCGACCGTCTTGGGGGCGGTGTCGGGGAACAGCCGGACCCGGATCGGGCCCTTGGAGGTCTCAAGGATCGCGTAGGTATCGGCCACGCAGGTCTCCTCGTCGTCGAGGCTGGCCCTCAGGTGACGACCAGCGCTGGTTCGGGGGCCACCCTACCCAACCTGGCCCGCCGGCTCACCCCGATGTCCACAGTCCTCGCCGTGACCATTTCGAGTCGAGAGCGCCGCCGCAGGGATGCGCGCTCGCATCCGCTCCGTGACCGCGCCAGGAGATGCTCTGGCCAGCAGCTTCCAGAGAAGGTGGTCGCCATGCGGCTCGTCCGGACCCTCGTCGTCACCAGCCTCGTCACCGTCGTCCTGGCCCTGGCGGCCGCCCCTGCCGGCGCCCAGTCCACCCCGACCCTGGTCGACGTCCGGGTCGGGCGCCACCCCGGCTTCGACCGGGTCGTGTTCGAGTTCCGCGGCGGCCTGCCCGACCACCGCGTCAGCTACGTCGACCAGCTCGTCGAGGACGGCTCGGGCAGGCCGGTGTCGGTGGCCGGCGCGGCCGACCTGCAGGTCGTCTTCCAGGCCGCCAACGCCCACGAGGAGGACGGCTCGCCGAGTGTCAGCCCGCGGCGCTTCTCGCCGGGCCTGCCCGCCGTCAAGGAGGTCGCCCAGGTCGGCGACTTCGAGGCCGTGGTCACCTACGGCATCGGCATCGACCGCCGGCGCCCGATCACCGTGTCGACCCTGTCGGGGCCGTCCCGGCTGGTCATCGACGTGGCCACCACAGGGACGGGCGCCTCCACCGGCGGCGGCGGCGACACCGGCGCGCTGCCCTTCACCGGCTCGCGGACCCGGACCCTGCTGATCACCGCGCTCGCCCTGGTCGCCACCGGAACGACCGTGCTGCTCCTGGCCCGCCACACCCGCGCCGCATAGGTCGTCGCCGGGGGACCGGGGGCCTCCGGCGACCACACGAGGCAGCCGCTCTACACCCAGGGCGGCTGCCTCGCCTTTGACGGGTCGAAGTGGTCGAAACCCATTCAATTCCCTCGGAAAGTGGACAGCGTTCCGGGCCGATGAAGGCCCATCCCGCGCACGATGGTCCGCCCCCGCCGGTCCCGGGCCCGGCGCCGGAGGCCCTCGGGCCGTCGGCCCGGGGACCGAGCCCCGGGGCGCTGCACGGCTGCGTGACCATGGCCGAGGTGGACGGCGTCCCGGGGCGGGCCGGGCCCGGCTGCGGGGCAGCCTCGACCAGCTGGCCAAGGGCGAGCCGCTGCGGTTCGAGGGCTGCGGCGGCGCACGGCGGCTGGGCGACCAAGCCGTCAGGGGCGACCGATGTGCCGGCCGCGCCGGGCAGCATCAGCCACTGGATGTCGACGGCTCCCATGCCGCCGCTCCCTCTCTCGGCCATGCGGGTGGTCCGTACCTTACGATGCAACCGGCGACCGACCCCGGCACGGAGACGAGCACATGAACGGCCACGTCCAGGACGAGCTGGCCGCGCTGCTGGGCGGCGAGCTCTCGCCCTCGGCGGCGGCGGCCGTGCGCGCCCACCTGGCCGTCTGCGACCGCTGCCGGCTGGACCTGGCCGCGGTCGCGGCCGCCACCGGCGAGCTGCGCGCCACCACCCGGCTGCCGTTCGCCGACCCGGCCGAGCTGCCGCCGCTGGTCCTGGAGCCGCCGGCCGTCGCCGACGAGGAGCGGGCGCCCGAGGTCGCCGGCCCCCCGGTGGAGCTGCCGGCCGGCGCCGGCCACCGGGTCGGGCCGGCCGCGGTCGTGCTCGCCGCCACCGACGACGGGCTCGACCCCGCCTACCAGGCCACCCGCCAGGCCGCGTTCGCCGTCGCCGCCCGGGAGGGCGCCCGGCTGGTGCTGTTCGACCGCTCCCCCGAGCTGTACCTGGTCGACCCGTACGAGCCGGCCCTCGGGAACGGCGGCCGGCCCAGGAGCTCGCTGCTCAACCAGCGGACGGCCAGCCGCCAGGGCCGGCCGTACCTGGCCGAGCAGCTCGGGGAGGCCGGCCGGCTCGGCCTGGACGGCGCCGCCTGGGTGGCCCGCGGCCACGGCCCCGACGCCCTGGCCGCCGCCTGCGAGGTCCTGGAGGCCGAACGGGTCGTGCTCCCGGCCGCCCTGGCAACCCCGCCCCTGATCGACCGGGTCCGCGGCCACACCCTGGCCGCCTTCCGCCGCCGGGTCCCGGCCCGCATCACCCTGGCCGACCTCGACGGCACCGTGGCCGAGGTCGACTGAGGACGTGGAGCTCCGCGAGGTCGTGCGGCGCCGGCGCATGGTCCGCCGCTTCGACCCACGCCCCCTCCCAGCCGGGGTGCTGGACCGGATTCTGCACAGCGCCACCAGGGCCCCGTCGGCCGGGTTCAGCCAGGGCCTCGACCTGCTGGTCCTGCAGGGCCCGGAGGCGGTCCGCGGGTTCTGGGCGACGACCACCGACCCGCGCTTCGGCACGCCCTACAGCACCGCCGAGCCGCCGGCGATCGTGCTCGTCCTCTCCGACAAGCAGGCCTACCTGGACCGCTACGCCGCCCCCGACAAGGCCGGGCTGGGCATGGACGTCGAGGCGGGCTGGCCGGTCCTCTACTGGGACATGGACGCCGCCATGGCGGTGATGCTCATGCTGCTCACCGCCGTCGACGAGGGCGTCGGGGCCTGGTGGTTCGGGGTGTTCCACGGCGCCGGGGCGCTGCTGCGGGACCTCGGCGTCCCCGAGGGCCGGCGGCTGGTCGGGGCCGTCGCTCTCGGCTACCCGGCGGCCGACGACCGCCCGAGCGGCTCGGCCCGCACCCGCCCCCGCCGACCGCCGGACCAGGCCGTCCACCGCGGCCGCTGGTAGCCGGCCCCGAAGCGCGGATACTTGTCGCATGCCGCCCTCCGATGATCCCATCGACCACCCGGCCCCGTCCCCGCGGCCGCTGCCGGTGCAGCGGGAGCTGTTCGACATCCCCGACGACGTCGCCTACTTCAACTGCGCCAGTTTGGCCCCGCTGCTGAAGGCGGCCACCGAGGCCGGCGCGGCCGCGACGGCCCGGCGGGCCCGGCCGTGGCTGCTCGGCGGCGACGACTGGTTCACCGAGGCCGAGGAGCGCCGTGCGCTGTTCGGCCGGCTGGCCGGCCTCGACCCCGAGGGCGTGGCCCTCGTCCCGGCGACCAGCTACGGCCTGGCCGTGGCGGCCGCCAACCTCGCCGCCAGCCCCGGCCAGCGGGTGCTGGTCCTGGCCGACGACTACCCGTCCAACTGGTACACCTGGCAGCGGTTCGCCCGCCGCACCGGGGCCGAGGTGGTGGCCGTGGCGCGCCGGGACGGCCAGCCCTGGGCCGAGGCCGTGGTCGAGGCCCTGGACGAGCGGACCGCGGTGGTGGCCGTGCTGGCCACCCACTGGACCGACGGCGGCGCGGTCGACCTGGCCGCGGTCGGGGCCCGGGCCCGCGAGGCAGGGGCCGCCCTGGTGGTCGACGCCAGCCAGGCCCTGGGGGCGGTGCCCCTGGACCTGGCCACGGCCCGGCCCGACTACCTGGTCAGCGTGGGCTATAAGTGGCTGCTCGGCCCCTTCGCCCTCGGCTACCTGTACGTGGCCGAGCCCCACCGCGACGGCGTCCCCCTGGAGGAGAACTGGATCTCGCGCGCCGGGTCCGAGGACTTCGCCGCCCTGGTCGACTACCAGGACCGCTACCAGCCGGGGGCCCGCCGCTTCGACGTCGGCCAGCGCACCCACTTCGAGACCACCCCCATGGCCGTGGCCGCCCTGCGCCAGCTGCTCGACTGGGAGGTCCCGCACATCGCCACCACCCTGGGGCGGCTCACCAACCGCATCCAGCGCCGGGTCGAGGCCATCGGCCTGCGCCTCACCTCGAGCGACCGGGTCCCGCACATGCTCGGCATCGCCCTGCCCGACCAGGCCCGGGCGGCCGCGGCCAGGGCACTCACCGAGGCCGGGGTCTTCGTCGGGGTCAGGGGCTCGTCCCTGCGCATCTCCCCGCACCTGTGGACGACCGACGAGGACGTGGACCGGCTTGTCGGGGCCCTGACAACGGCGACCAAGGGGACGGTGGCCTCGTGAACACCCTGGCGACCTACAACATCAAGGGCGGCGTGGGCAAGACCGCCGCCGCCGTCAACCTGGCCTACCTGGCCGCCGTCGACGGCCGCCGGACCCTCCTGTGGGACCTGGACCCGCAGGGCGCGGCCAGCTACCTGCTGCGCGTCCGCCCCCGCGTGAAGGGCGGCGGCAAGGCCCTCATCCGCGGCAAGACCTCCCTGGACGAGGCGGTCAAGCCGACCGAGTTCGACCGCCTGGACCTGGTACCGGCCGACTTCACCTACCGAAACCTCGACCTGGTCCTGGACGCGGCCAAGAAGCCCACCCAGCGCATCGCCCGCCTCCTCGCCCCCCTCGACGGCGACTACGACCTGTCCATCCTGGACTGCCCGCCCGGCATCTCGCTGGTCTCCGAGAACGTCGTCCACGCCGCCGACACCCTGCTGGTCCCGCTCATCCCCACGACCCTGTCGGTCCGCACCCTCGAGCAGCTCGACGGGTTCGTGGCCGAGCTGGACCACCCGCCGGCCCTGCTGCCGTTCTTCGCCATGGTCGACGGCCGCAAGCGCCTCCACCGGGAGGTCATCGACGACCTCCGCACCCGCCGCGGCGACCTGGCCGCCGCCGCCCTCCCCGCCCTGTCCCTGGTCGAGCAGATGGCCGTCCACCGCGCCCCCCTCCCGGCCTTCGCCCCCCGTAGCCGGGTGACCCGCAGCTACCAGGACCTCTGGGCCGAGGTCCGCGACCGCGCCGCGGCGGCCACAGGCGCTAGCCGCCGACGCCGGCGCCGCTCCGGTCCTGGAGGCCGGCCAGGGAGGTGGTGTAGCGGTCGGCCTTGGCCTCCAGCTCGGCCTTGAAGGTGGCCAGCCGCTCCAGCTTGGCCTGGACGGCCGCCTGGAGCCTGGTGTTGATCCCCAGGGCCTCGGCGACGATGGCGCCCTGGGCGGCGCGATCGTCCTCGGCGTGGTAGGCGGCCCGCAGGTCGCCGAGGCGGTCCTCGGCGGTCAGGACGGTCCTGACCTCGTCGAGGTTGAACCCGAGCAGGTCCTTGAGCTCGCGGATGCGGGCCAGGCGGGCCACGTCCTCCTCGGCGTAGCGGCGGGCGCCGCCGGGGCTGTGCGCCGACGGGGTGAGCAGCCCCAGCTCCTCGTAGTAGCGCAGGGTCCGGACCGACACGGCGGCCCGGGCCGCCGCCTCCCCGATGCGAAGCCGCTGGCCGCTCATCGGCGCACCTCGGTGCCCGCTGGCGCTTCGAATGCGCCCGCCGTGCTCATACCGGCTGCTCCTCCCGGGCGGCCTCGGGGGCCTCCAGCTCCTCGTGGACATACCGGCCGCCCCGCAGCCAGGACGCGGCCGCGGCGACCAGCGACATGACCAGCGCGGCCAGGAACACGATGGCCAGGCCGTGCTGGAACGGCTCGGCGATGAGCCGGGGGAAGAAGCTGGTGCCGGTGAGGTTGGCCACCTGGGCCGGGCTCAGCTGCTCAAGGGCCGCCGGGCCGAGCAGCGTCCTGATCGGGTTGTAGCCGAGGAAGGCGGCGAACAGGCTGCCCACCGGCGGGAGGTGGGCGATGCGCTCGGCGCTGGCCGGGGGCACGCCGTTGGCGGTCAGGCCGTCGTACAGGGTGGTGGGCAGCCGCGCGGCCAGGCCGGCGATCATCAGCGAGAAGAACAGCCCGATGGACAGCACGAACCCGGCGTTCTGGAAGGTGGCCCGCATGCCCGAGGCGGCGCCGCGCATGTTCGCCGGGACGCTCGACATGATCAGCGAGGTGTTCGGCGCCGCGAAGAGCCCGCCGCCGAGGCCGTTGACGAAGATCAGGGTGGCGAAGACGGGGTAGCTGAAGTCACCCGGTAGCAGCAGCAGCCCGACGAACGACACCGCCATCACCAGCAGCCCGCCCGACGCGAACAGGCGCGGGCCGAACTTGTCGGACAGATAACCGGCCAGCGGTCCGGCCGCGAGGAAGCCGATCGTCATCGGGACCAGGTAGATGCCGGCCCACAGCGGGGTGGACTCGTAGCTGTAGCCGTGCAGCGGCAGCCAGATGGCCTGCAGCCAGATGATCAGCATGAACTGGAGACCGCCGCGGGCCACGCTGGCCAGCAGGTTCGCCGCGTTGCCGGTGGTGAAGCCGAGGTTCTTGAACAGCCCGAGCGGGAACATCGGCTCGGCGACCCTGGCCTCGATGACGCCGAACGCGATCAGCACCGCGGCGCCGCCGATCAGGCCGAGCAGCACCCACGGGTTGGTCCAGCCCTGGCTGTGCCCGCCGTACGGCTGAATCCCGTACGTGATCGCGGCAAGGACGGACGTGAGGCCGACGGCGAAGGTCGCGTTGCCCCACCAGTCGATCTTCGCGTGCCGGCGGACGCCGGTGTCGTGCAGCGACCGGTACGCCCAGATGGTGCCGAGCACGCCCAGGGGAATGTTCACCCAGAAGATCGAGCGCCAGTCCCACTCGGCGAGCACGCCGCCCAGCACCAGGCCGATGAACGAGCCGGCCAGCGCGGAGACGATGTTGACGCCGAGCGCCATGCCCCGCTGCGCCGCCGGGAACGCGTCCGTGATGATCGCCGCCGAGTTGGCCATCAGCATCGCCCCGCCGACGGCCTGCAGCACCCGCCAGCCGATCAGCCACAGCGCTCCCCCGCCGCCGTCGAACGGGTCCAGCGCCAGGATGACCGAGGTCAGGGTGAAGACGGCGAAGCCGAGGTTGTAGATCCGGACCCGGCCGTACATGTCGCCGAGCCGGCCCAGCGTCACCACCAGGACGGCGGTGACCAGCATGTAGCCCATCAGCATCCAGAGCAGGTAGCTGACGTTGCCGGGCTGCAGCGGGTTGAGGTGGACGCCCTTGAAGATCGCGGGCAGCGAGATCAACACGATGGACGAGTTGAC